>JAJUFI010000153.1 GCA_029263795.1 Alcaligenaceae bacterium | reverse complement strand
GGCTTGATACACAGGGGTAGCCAACAGGCCATGTTCGACCCCAGACTAGACGTGACGGCCAGCCTCCAAACGACTCTGGCTGAAAAAATGCAGGAGTTGTCGCCAAGCTGAAACGTCTTGCGCGCTCACTCCCGGGCAGGTGGTGGGGCTGGTTGGCTGGACGCCGGGAATGCGGATGCCCTAGAGCAGCTTCATACGCTGGGGCTTGCCCTTGATGAGAATATTGCGCAGACGCGGGAAGGCGCGATGGGCAATGTTGCGGTCGAGGGCCACGTAGGAAACTTGCTCGGTGATGTGGATTTTGCCGACCTGTTCGCGAGTCAGCCCGCCGTCGCCAGTCAGTGCACCCAGCAGGTCGCCGGCCCGCAACTTGGCTTTTTTACCGCCCAGCACCAGCAGCGTGACCATGGGCGCCTGGCGAGGGCGGCCACCCGCCTTGCCACGGGGCAGGGCATACCACTCCAGTGCCTGACCCTGCTGCTTTTCCACTCGCGCGGCAATGTGTTTTTCGTCCGGGCTGCACAGGCTCAGGGCCAGACCTCGCTGCTGCATCCGGCCGGTGCGGCCAATGCGATGAACATGCACAGCCGGCTCCCGTGCGAGTTCCACATTGATCACCATGGGCAGGGCGGGAATGTCCAGGCCGCGGGCGGCAACGTCGGTCGCAACCAGAACGTTGCAGCTCTGATTTGCAAACTGGGCCAGTACATCGTCGCGGTCGCGCTGGTCTTTGTCGCCGTGCAGGGCCAGTGCACTGAACCCCTGATGGGACAGATAGGCGGCCAGATCGGCGCAGGCATCCTTGGTGTTGCAGAAAAGCAGGGCTGATTCCGGCTGGAAGTGTTGCAGAAGCGAGGCCACAGCTTCATGCCGTCGGACTTCTTCCACTTCGAAGAACTGCTGTTGAATCTGGCCTTCTTCGTGTTCCATATCCACCTGCACCATGGCCGGTTTATTCAGCAGCCGGTCGGCATCCCGCTGGATGGTGTCGGGGTAGGTAGCGGAAAAGAGCAGGGTCTGCCGTGTGGCCGGGCAGGCTTCGGCAATCTCAACGACGTCGGTAAAGAAACCCATGTCCACCATGCGGTCTGCCTCGTCCAGCACCAGCGTGTGTACCGAGGAAAG
The DNA here is from genome assembly GCA_029263795.1 of Alcaligenaceae bacterium. Taxonomy (GTDB): domain Bacteria; phylum Pseudomonadota; class Gammaproteobacteria; order Burkholderiales; family Burkholderiaceae_B; genus Yanghanlia. Next base: position 4,755 of record JAJUFI010000153.1, on the reverse strand, counting down.
CGACAATACCCCGCGGCCCATGAGATCCAGCAGGCGGCCGGGTGTGCCGACCACGATATGTGCACCGTGTGCCAGCGATTCGACCTGGGGCCGGGCGCTGGCCCCGCCTGTCAGTGTCAGTACCTTGATGTTGCCTTCTGACCGCGCCAGACGACGCAATTCGGTCGCAACCTGTTCGGATAGTTCGCGTGTTGGGCAGACAACCAGGGCCTGGATCTCCCAGCGTCTCGGATTGAGCCGGTGCAGAATGCCCAGCCCGAAGGCAGCTGTTTTGCCGCTGCCTGTTCTGGCCTGGGCGATGAGGTCGCGGCCTTCCAGAATGTGAGGCAGGCTTTGAGCCTGAATGGGCGTCATGCTGGTGTAACCCAGCTGCTCGAGATTTTCGAGCTGTGAGGGGGAAAGCGGAAGCGAGGAAAAAGCAGATGCAGTCACGGTTGGTCACTCGACAGGGGCGTATATGCGATCATACAGGGCCGCGCCCGGCGATTCATTGCTGATGATCTTGAGAGAAGCACAATCATGACAACAACCCATTCAGGCGGGGAAACCCCGCATCAAAACTGTATTTTCTGCCGCATAGCTGCAGGTGAGATTCCGGCTCATGTGGTCTACGAAGATGAGCAGCTCAAGGCTTTTCTGGACATACACCCAATACGCCCCGGCCATGTTCTCATCATTCCCAAAGCGCACTATGACTACTACGACGACTTGCCGCCGGAAGTGGCTGCCGCGATCGTGCATCTGGGGCAGCGCCTTGGCAAGGCCATGAAGGCCGCCTATGGGGTAGAGCGCGTGGCCTTTGTCTTCACCGGCACGGATGTGGCGCATACTCATGCCCACGTTCTTCCCATGCATGAAAAAACGGACATCACCTCGCCTGTTTATATCGAGCAGCAGGGTTTGACCTTCCGGCTGGCACCACGCGCACAGGACGAAGATCTGAAGGCGGCCGTGGGTTTGCTTAATGATCACATGAGTCATGCCTCTGCAGCGAAATGAAATGTCGCGGGTACCGCGACGGGTTGCCCACCTGGACATGGATGCTTTCTATGCGTCGGTGGAGTTGCTGCGCTACCCGGAACTGAAAGGGCTGCCGGTTGTTATTGGTGGCAGCAACGCGGCGCAACCTTCATTGGCTCCTGACGGTACCCGCCTGTACTCACGCTTGGGCGATTATGTGGGCAGAGGGGTTGTGACCACCGCCACTTACGAGGCGCGGGCGCTGGGTGTGCATTCGGCCATGGGGATGATGAAGGCGGCCAGGCTTGCTCCGGATGCCATTCTTCTGCCGGCGGATTTCACCCGTTACCGCGAATATTCCCGCCTGTTCAAGCAGGCTGTGGTGGAAATCGCCCCCCATATGGAAGACCGCGGCATTGATGAAATTTATCTCGACCTCAGCACCCTTGCGCAGGACAGCCTGACACTGGCGCAAACCTTGAAACAGGCAGTGCGGGAAGCGACCGGCCTGAGCTGTTCGATTGGCATCGCACCCAACAAGCTGCTGGCCAAGATTGCATCCGACCTGGACAAACCCGACGGCATCACCCTTATCGGTGAAGGCGATCTCGAGCGGCGGATCTGGCCGCTGCCGGTGGGGCGTATCAATGGCATCGGCCCCAAGGCACAGCAGCGGCTCAATGCCATGGGGATTCAAACCATTGGCGAGCTTGCCGGCACTCCGCTGGATCGTCTCATCGAGCAGTTCAGCGAACGCTATGCCTTCTGGCTGCGGGAAGCGGCGCACGGGCGCGATGATCGGCCCGTTGTGATGGAGTCCAGCCCCAAATCGGTCAGCCGCGAAACCACATTTGAACGCGACCTGCATGTACGGCGCGACCGCGAGACCCTCGCCAGGGTGCTGGATGCGCTCTGCCAGCGGGTTGCCGGTGATATGTCACGTAAGGGAGTGGCCGGCCGCACCATAGGGGTGAAAGTGCGTTTCCATGACTTCCGCACGGTCACCCGCGATGTCACGCTGCCCAATGTGGTCAGCGATGCAGCTGCTATTCGCCGCGCAGCCTCAGTCGGGCTGGGCCGAGTGCCCATGGAGGGGCGCATCCGTCTCCTCGGCGTGAGAGTGGGAGGGTTGGAAGTGCCGGGAGAAACCAACGCGCAGGCGCAGGGTGCGGACGCCTTGCAGCTTGACCTCTTCCAGTGAGCTCAGATATCCAGTTCCGGAACGAGCCGGTCGCCCACGCTGAGCACTGAGCCCGGCTGCGTCCCCGCGACCACCGCGTTCACGCCGAATAGAACACCGCTTTCGAAGCTGCGATAACTCTGCAGTGTGGTCATGGGCTCCGTACCCACTTCGCCAGTCTGAGGGTCCACATTGGGAACGGGGCAACGCGGACAGCGTTTGACCAAAGCTAGGGTGAGCGGCCCGATACGGAAGCTGCTGACGTAGTCTTCCTCATAGGCTTCCAGACCCTGCACGACAATGTTGGGTCGGAACCTTGCCATGCTGACCGCCTCGTGGCCGCGGGCGAGCAGGCGTACGTTCAGGTCGTCCAGAGAAGCCTGATTTGCAATCAGAAAGGGAAAGCCGTCGGCAAAGCCCACCAGATGTTCTTCAGGGAAACTATCCTGGGCTGCATTGCGTTCCCGCCATGCAGCCACCCTGCCTGGGTCGACCACGCGTCGTGCCTCGGGGTGAGTGCGGTAGAGCCGGCAGGGCAGTCCTAGGTAATCACTGAACCAGCGGCCGGCCAGTTCGCCTTCGTCCTGGCCCAGTGTCGGGCTGTTCCAGATCTGCAGAGGTACGGCCGGGCGTCGCGTTTCGACGGGCTGCAGGCTGATGCGCAGGGTGGGCATTTCCGGCGCATTGAGAAACAGCGCAGTGGCGTCCAGCGCCGGCTGGATGAGTGCCATGCGCGGGTGAGCCCGCTGCGTGAGGAAGCGGCCGTTCGAGTCGACCACCACCCATTCGCGGTCGTGAGCCAGCCCCGTTGCGGAAACGCCGATCTGAGTATGGGTGATGCTGCCGCAGGACTTGACAGGATAAGTGTGCAGGGAGAGGATGCTTATGGTCATCGGGGTCTCGTGAAGGCCTGGTGGCTCTGTTCCGGCATGATAGCGCGCCCGCTCAAGCTCCAACGCTTGGTCTTGCAGGGCGCGCTAAACTTTCATCTGCATTTTCTGGCGTCACACTGGCGGCCACTTTCATCTTTACAGGGAATTGATATGGAATTTGATAGGGCGGGGATGAACGCGCTGATGGATATCGTCGCGCGTCCGGAACTGGTGTTTGTTCGTGGAGAAGGCTCCTGGATAGAGGACCACAACGGCAAGCGCTACATGGACTTCATCCAGGGCTGGGCCGTGAACAGTCTTGGGCATTGCCCGCCTGCAGTCCGACGAGCGCTGGAAGAACAGGCCGGGCTGATGATCAACCCCTCGCCGGCTTACTTCAACCGCCCGGCAATGGAACTGGCCAAGCGTATTACCGGGGCCTCGTGCTTTGACCGCGTGTTCTTCGCCAACAGCGGTGCGGAAGCCAATGAAGGCGCCATCAAGCTGGCGCGCAAATGGGGCCAGCTGCATCGCAACGGCGCCTACCAGATCATCACCATGGTGAATGGCTTCCACGGCCGTACGCTGGCCACCATGTCGGCTTCCGGCAAGGCTGGCTGGGACAAGCTCTTCGCGCCCCAGGTGCCGGGCTTCCCCAAGGCTGTGCTGAACGACCTGGAGTCGGTCAAGGCGCAGATCAATGACGAGACCGTTGCGATCATGCTGGAACCGGTGCAGGGCGAGGGCGGCGTCATGCCCGCGACCCGGGAGTTCATGCAGGGCCTGCGCGCCCTGGCGGACGAGCATGGCATCCTGTTGATTGTGGACGAGGTGCAGACAGGCTTCGGCCGCACCGGCACCCTGTTCGCTTACGAGCAGTACGACATTCAGCCCGACATCATGACGCTGGGCAAGGGCATTGGCAGTGGCGTTCCACTTGCCGCCCTGTGTGCACGTGAAGAGGTGTCCTGCTTCGCTCATGGCGACCAGGGCGGTACCTATAACGGCAACCCCCTCATGACGGCAGTTGGCGTGGCGGTATTCGACGAGCTGACTTCCGAAGGCTTTCTTGAAGGTGTGCGCGCCCGCGCGGCCCAGCTTTCTGAAGGGCTTCAGGCGCTGAGCGCCAAGTGGGGCCTCAAGGGCGAGCGGGGTACCGGCCTGCTGCGCGCTCTGGTGCTTGACCGCGAAGATGCCCCGGCCATCGTGAAGGCTGCCATGGCGCGTGACCCGGAAGGCCTGCTGCTGAACGCCCCGCGCCCCAACCTTTTGCGCTTCATGCCGGCACTGAACGTGTCGGAAGAAGAAGTCGCCTGGACCTTGGCGCGCCTTGACGAACTGTTTGTTGAAGTTCGCAATTAAGCGCATTTTGATGTGAGTCGGGGTCGGGGCATGTCGTCCACTTTGCTGAACGATCTGCCCCGACCCCATTTTCATTCCCCTTCGCCGAATCAGGCAGCGGCCTTGGCCTTGACCACCTGACGCCATTTGTGCAGCAGAGGCTCGGTATAGCCGTTGGGCTGCTCCAGACCCTTGAACACGAGGTCGCAGGCGGCCTGGAAGGCGATGGAACCTTCAAAGTCGTCGGCCATGTTCTTGTAGAGCGGGTCGCCGGCATTTTGACGGTCGACGACGGCCGCCATGCGCTTCATGGTTTCCATGACCTGCTCACGCGAGACAACGCCGTGTCGCAGCCAGTTGGCCATGTGCTGGCTGGAAATGCGCAGGGTGGCGCGGTCTTCC
>JAJUFI010000029.1 GCA_029263795.1 Alcaligenaceae bacterium | reverse complement strand
GCCAGCCCTTCTGAAGCAGCATCTCCAGCACGTAGCGGTCGCCCACCTTGGCGCGTTCGAACGGAATGCCCATTTCCTTCATGCGGCGTTCGAAACCGAAATTGGTCATGAGCGTGCCGACCACCCCCTGCACCGGCTTGAGTTTCATGCGATCGCGGACAATCACGTACAGCAGCTCGTCCCCGTTGTAGAGGCGCCCGCTCGCGTCCACCATCTGCAGGCGGTCGGCGTCGCCATCCAGCGCAATGCCCAGATCCGCGCCCCGGGCCCGCACTTCCTTGACGAGATTCTCGGGGTACATGGCGCCCACCCCTTCATTGATGTTGAAGCCGTCCGGCTGGCATCCGACAGCAAAGACCTCCGCGCCCAGCTCGCGAAAGACGTGAGGCGCAATGTGGTAGGCGGCGCCGTGGGCCGCATCCACCACGATGGACAGACCCGAGAGAGCCAGTTCGTTCGGGAAGGTGCTCTTGCAGAATTCGATGTAGCGGCCAGCCGCATCGTCGATGCGCCGGGCCCGACCCAGCTGTTCCGACTCCACACATTCGACCTTTTCGTCGAGCATGGCCTCGATCTCGGCTTCCACTTCGTCGGGCAGTTTCATGCCGTTGCCCGAGAAGAATTTGATGCCGTTGTCGTGATAGGGGTTGTGCGAGGCACTGATCACCACACCGGCCACGAGCCGCAAGGTGCGGGCCAGATACGCCACCGCCGGTGTCGGCACGGGCCCGGCCAGCAGCACATCAATGCCGGCGGCGGAGAGCCCTGCTTCGAGCGCCGATTCCAGCATGTAGCCGGAAATGCGGGTATCCTTTCCGATCACCACGGTGGGGCGACCCCGCCCCTGATGATTGCGGGCCAGCACCCGCCCGGCCGCATGGCCCAGCCGCAGCGCGAACTCGGCGTTGATCGTGGGCCCACCTACCCGACCGCGGATCCCGTCGGTACCAAAATATTGACGTTTGCTCATACGAAGGACTCATCCTTTATTGTTCGCCATATTTTTACCGCATCCACAGTTTCCGCAACATCGTGCACCCGGAGGATGTGGCCTCCCATTTCCAGCCCGTACAGCGCTGCGGCCAGGCTGGCGGCGAGCCGTTCACCCGGCTCCCTGCCCACGACATGGCCGAGCATGGACTTGCGGGAAAAACCCAGCAGCCAGGGGTAGTCTCCCACGCGCATCTGGTCGAGCCGGCGCAGCATGGTGTAATTCTGCCCTACCGTCTTGCCGAAGCCGAACCCCGGGTCCAGAACAATGCGTTGGGGCGAGATGCCGGCCTCGACCATGGACTGCGCACGTGCTTCCAGGAACTGCCGGACCTCGGCCACGACGTCGTCGTAATGCGGATTGACCTGCATGGTGCGCGGCTCGCCCTGCATGTGCATGATGCACAGACCGCAATCGCTATCCTTGACGGCCTCGATCGCGCCGGGTTCACGCAGGGCACGGATGTCATTGATCATGTCGGCACCCGATTTCAAGGCCGCGGCCATGACCGCCGGCTTGAAGGTGTCGACAGAGAGCGGAATGTTCAGGCCATGCAGCGCTTCCACGAGGGGCAGCACGCGGTCAAGCTCTTCCTGCAACGGAACCGGGTCCGCTCCGGGTCGGGTCGACTCCCCTCCGATGTCGAGCATGTCGGCGCCATCCTCGACCATCTGGTGAGCGCGCTCAAGCACCCGTTGCAGGGACAGCTCGCCCGTACCATCGGAAAAAGAGTCGGGAGTCACATTGAGGATTCCCATGACCAAAGGGCGCCTGAGATCCAGCTCGAAGCGCCCGCATTTGAGTGTTGTGGACATACGGAGTGGTGAAGAAAGAGGCGCTCCGGTTTGAGCCGGAGCGCCTGGTCGATCAGACCGGGGTAGCAGCGGTGTTGCCGCCCGCGCTGGGAGAGACGCCTGCCGCCGGAGGCGACTGGTCGCTGGCGTCGGAGGGCGGCGCCGAGGTTTTCGGCGGGCGCGGCTCGCGACCTTCCATGATGTCGTTGATCTGCTCGGCGTCGATGGTTTCCCATTCGAGCAGGGCCTTCGCCATGGCGTGCATCTTGTCGCTGTTGTCTTCGATGAGCTTGCGCGCCACCGCGTATTGCTCGTCGATGATCTTGCGGATTTCGGCGTCGACCTTCTGCATGGTCGCTTCCGATACATGCGTGGTCTTGGTGACGCTGCGGCCCAGGAACACCTCGCCTTCGTTCTCCGCATACACGACGGGGCCGAGGGAATCGGTCATGCCGTAGCGGGTCACGATGTCGCGAGCGATGGCCGTGGCCCGTTCGAAGTCGTTCGATGCACCGGTGGTCATCTGATTCATGAACACCTCTTCTGCAATACGCCCCCCGAACAGCACGGCGATCATGTTGAGCAGGCGTTCCTTGTCCATGCTGTAGCGGTCACCCTCGGGCAGCTGCATGGTGACCCCCAGCGCACGACCACGCGGAATGATGGTGACCTTGTGAACCGGATCGGTCTTGGGCAGCAGCCGGGCCACCAGGGCGTGACCCGCCTCGTGGTAGGCCGTGTTGCGGCGCTCTTCCTCGGGCATGATCAGCGTACGCCGCTCGGCGCCCATGATGATCTTGTCCTTGGCCTTTTCGAAGTCGGCCATTTCGACGGTACGCCCGTTGCGACGCGCCGCGAACAGGGCCGCCTCGTTCACCAGGTTGGCCAGGTCGGCGCCGGAGAAGCCGGGCGTGCCGCGCGCGAGAATGGTTGCGTCGACGTCGGGCGCCAGCGGCACCTTGCGCATGTGCACCTTCAGGATGTGCTCGCGGCCGCGGATATCGGGCAGGGCCACCACCACCTGACGGTCGAACCGACCGGGGCGCAGCAAGGCGGGGTCGAGCACGTCGGGACGGTTGGTCGCGGCGATGACCAGCACGCCCTGGCCGGTTTCGAAACCGTCCATCTCGACCAGCAACTGGTTGAGCGTCTGTTCGCGTTCATCGTTGCCGCCACCCAGGCCGGCGCCACGCTGGCGACCCACCGCATCGATTTCGTCGATGAAGATGATGCACGGTGCCTGCTTCTTGGCGTTTTCGAACATGTCGCGAACACGTGCGGCGCCGACACCAACGAACATTTCAACGAAATCGGACCCGGAGATGCTGAAAAACGGCACCTTGGCTTCACCGGCAATGGCCTTGGCAAGCAGCGTCTTGCCTGTGCCCGGAGGGCCGACCAGCAATACGCCACGCGGAATCCGGCCGCCCAGGCGCTGGAATTTGGTCGGGTCTCGCAGGAAGTCGACGAGTTCCTGGACGTCTTCCTTGGCCTCGTCGCAACCCGCCACATCGGCAAAAGTGATGTGGTTGGTGTTTTCGTCGAGCATGCGCGCGCGCGACTTGCCGAAGCTGAAGGCACCGCCCTTGCCACCCCCCTGCATCTGACGCATGAAGAAGATCCATACGCCGATGAGCAGCAGCATCGGGAACCAGGAAATGAACAGACTGGTGAGGAAGGACGGTTCCTCGCGGGCACGGCCCGACACCTGGACACCGTTCTTCACCAGTTCGGGGACCATCCAGAGGTCACCCGGGGAGGTCAGGCTGTACGGGCGGCCGGAATCCGGAGTGACATACAGCGTGTCGCCCTGAATATCGACCTTGGCAATGCGCCCGGCCTGGGCGTCAGTCATGAATTGAGTGTAGGTCACGTTGTCGGTGATGGGCGCACGGCCGTCAAACTGCTTGAAAACAGTGAACAGCACCAATGCGATCACCATCCAGATCGCCACCTTGGAAAACGAGTTGTTCAAAGCCAACCTCCTAAAAACCGTGACCGCCCTGGCGCCTTGCCGGCCCGAAGGGCAATGATGCCTTCCCGCCGCCCTGCCGGGAAGCGGGAGACGAGCGCAAACCGAAGGGGATCACTTCCTTCAATTCTACCTGATTGCTCCGGTCATGTTTACAAAAACCTGAATGACGACAGGGAGGAAAACCGGAGCCTCAGGAGGCGGCCTCGTCCTTGAGCCCGCGAGCGACCAGAAAGGTTTCCGACGACTTGTCGCGCGAGGCCTTGGGCTTGCGCTCCACCACCCGCTTGAAACGGGTCTTGAAGGTTTCGACAATCTGGGAGAAGCCGCTGCCGTGAAACGCCTTTACAATCAGCGCCCCTTCAGGCTTGAGATGGGCACAGGCGAATTCCAGTGCCAAGTCGCAAACATGCTGAATCCGCGCAGAATCCGCCGCGCTCACTCCCGATAGATTGGGGGCCATGTCCGAAATGACAAGGTCCAGTTTTTCACCTTGCAACATCTCCTCGAGCTGGGCCAGAACGGCGTCGTCGCGAAAATCGCCCTGAAGAAACTCCACCCCGGCAATGGGTTCCATGGGAAGGAGGTCGAGCGCGATGATGCGACCGTCAAGCACGCCGCCATCGCCCACGAGGCGCTCCCTGACCACTTGCGACCAGCTGCCCGGCGCGGAACCGAGATCCACCACCCGGTCGCCCTTGCGCAGCAATTTTTCGGCCTCGAGAATCTCGATCAGCTTGAAAGCCGCCCGCGCTCTGTAACCTTTCTGTTGCGCCTGTTTGACATAGGGGTCATTAATATGCTGATGAACCCAGTTCTTTGAAAATTTTTTCTTGGCCATTCCCGTACAATTCCACCATGCCAAAACTAGACCTCACATCCCAGGAGCGCAGCGCCTTGCGCGCAGCCGCCCACCCTTTGCGCCCCGTCGTGCTGATTGGCGACCGTGGCCTGACTGAATCCGTCCTGAAGGAAATCGACCTCAACCTCAAGGCCCACCAACTGATCAAGGTTCGCGTGGCCGGCGACGACCGCGAAGCGCGCGGTGAAATGCTGGAAACGATCTGTGAGACGCTGTCCTGCGCGAATGTGCACCATCTCGGCAAGACGCTCATCATATACCGGCCGAACCCCGATGCGCAGAACCTGCTGCTGGCGGGAAACAAAAAAGAAACCGAACCGGGCAAGCGCAAAGCTTCTGAGCCCTATACGCCCAAGAAGCTCGCCGCTGAAGGGCGCACCCGCACTCGGCGGGATCTCAAGCCGCGTAAACCGGCCGGTGCGTCGACAGCCGCCGGTAACCCGGAAGGCCGCCCTGCCCGCACTCGGACACCAGCCAAGGCGCAGCCACCCCGCATTCCCCGTCGCAGCGGCAGTGCTCTGACCTTACGCGCCGGCATGCGTCGCGGCCGCGGTTGAAAACAAAACAGCCCTGCCAACGACACTCAAATGCAGGGCTGATTCACGATGCCGCAACCACCTGGATGACGCCGCCCACCTGGGCGTGTCAGGTTCAGATGTAGCGGATGGAGATGATCTCGTATTCGCGTGTGCCGCCGGGAGCCACCACTTCCACGACGTCTCCCTCGGACTTGCCGATGAGCGCACGGGCCACCGGGCTGGAGATCGAAATTTTGTTGGCCCGGATATCGGCTTCGACATCACCCACAATTTGATAGGTAAGGCGTTCGCCGGTTTCGATTTCCTCAATTTCCACCGTGGCGCCGAATACTGCGCGACCGTCGACATCGAGCGATGCCGGGTCGATGATCTGCGCATTGGACAGAGTGCCCTCAAGTTCCTTGATACGACCCTCAATGAAAGCCTGACGCTCGCGGGCGGCGTCGTATTCAGCGTTTTCCGAGAGATCACCCTGGGCGCGCGCTTCCGCGATGGCATCGATCACCTGAGGACGTTCGACCGTTTTCAGACGATGCAGTTCGGCTTGCAAGCGCTCAGCGCCACCTACAGTCAACGGAATCGCAGACATAGTATTTCCTGAATCAAAAGTAAAAAGACGCTCCGGAAAAAGGAGCGCCATAAGACGACAGTGTTGAAGCGGCCAGCCATGCCCGAAGCGCGGCCCACCGTGAGGCGCCGCGACTGAATTGGATTCGCTAGGGGGACTGACCTGAAAACAAAACCCCGGCCTTAAGCAAACCGGGGATCATGGGGTTATTGTGGGCAAGTTTTAAGGAAAATGCAAGCATCTTTGCCTGCATTTCCCCCGGAACTATTACGGCTTGACTAAGCCAAATATTGCGCTTACCAATCCCTGCGCGAGCGCAGCAGACCGTGCAGGATGATGGCTCCGAATGTCGCGGTACCAATGCCGTCCAGCTTGAAATCGCCAAACTGGATGGTGAAGTTGCCTGCACCCAGGACCAGCGTCACAGCTGCGACGATGAGGTTACGGTTATCGCTGAAATCCACCTGGTTGACCACCCAGATGCGGGCACCCGCAACGGCAATCAGGCCGAACACTACCACCGACATGCCGCCCAGCACAGGCCCTGGGATGGTCTGAATGAGCGCGCCGAACTTCGGCGAGAACCCCAGAGCAATAGCAAACAGCGCGGCCACAACGAAAACCAGAGTGGAATAGATGCGGGTGACCGTCATCACACCGATGTTCTCGGCATAGGTGGTCACGCCCGTACCCCCCAGGGAGCCCGACACCATGGTGGCCACGCCGTCACCCACGAATGCACGACCCAGATAAGCATCGAGATTACGGCCCGTCATCGCGCTGACCGCCTTGATATGGCCAAGGTTTTCTGCGACCAGAATGATGGCGACCGGCACAATCACACTCATGGCATGCAATTCAAATACCGGTGTGCTGAAACTGGGCAGGCCTACCCAGGGCGCGCTAGCCACGCCACTGAAGTCTATGGGCTTGCCCATGCCCAGCACATTGGTGAACAGCGCATAGATCACGCAAGCCACCAGCAGGCCGACGAGGATGAGCAGCCGCTGCACCGTGCCGCGCGTGTATACCGCCACACCGCCCACGCACAAGACCGTCATCAGGGCCATCATGGCGTCGAAAGTGGAGGAACCCATGGCACCCCGTGCAGCGATCGGCGCAAGATTGAGACCGATTACGGCGACGACGGCGCCGGTCACCACCGGTGGCATCCACCGGTTGATCCATTGTGCGTCTCCCCCAGTGCGGGCGTTGACCAGCCATACCAGAAGGCCAATCAAGGTATAGACCAGACCACAAGCGATGATGGCCCCGAGCGCCACCCCGATATTCGCGTTGGGGCCCGCGCCGGCATAACCGGTGACGGCAATGACGCCGCCAATGAAGGCAAAACTGGAACCCAGGTAGCTCGGTACGCGGCCGCGCACGAAGAAGAAGAAGATCAGGGTGCCGATGCCCGACATCAGTATCGCGACGTTCGGATCGAAACCCATGAGCAAGGGTGCGAGTATGGTGGAGCCGAACATGGCCACCACATGCTGCGCTCCCATGGCGATATTTTGGGATGGAGAGAGACATTCGTCGGGCTGCACGACCGTGCCCGGCTTGCTCGTGTCTACACGACGCCAACGGGGAAAGAATGTATCGGACATGGATATGAAGGAAGGAAGTAGAGGGGCGATGACGCGACGCGAAGTGTACGGCGAGCGCAGATCTACGGCAAGCATATTTGCTTACAGATGGTGGGCGGAAAGTGAAGGCAACATGCTCTGGGTCCCCGGAATCAAGCCTTGCGCGAGGTAAAATATGCGTCATGGAAAAGACACATTTCTGGCTCATTCGGCATGGCGAAACCGAATGGAACGCCAACCGCCGCCTGCAGGGCTGGCTCGACATCCCTCTCAGTGCGGTCGGTCTGGAACAGGCCCGCCAACTGGGCACGTATCTGCAGAGCCTGGACGCCCCCCAATTCGCCGCCGTACACAGCAGCGACCTCAGCCGTGCCGCTGAAACTGCCCGCCTGGCCACGGCTCACCTGGGCTTACCGGTAAAGACCAGCACCGCCCTGCGTGAGCGCAACTACGGCGTTTATCAAGGTCTGGATTGGAACGCGCTGACTGAAGGCCTTGCGGAACAAGGAATCAATTTCCGTGACCCTGATCAGCTCGTGGAAGGCGGTGAATCGCTGCGCGAGTTTGCAGAGCGTGTGAGCGCCGAGTTCGTTCGCCTGTCGCTGCAGCACCCCGGCCAGAATGTGCTTGTCTTCGCCCACGGCGGGGTAGTGGACATCGCCTGGCGCATGGCTGGCGGCCATTCACTAACCACGCGCAGGGAAGGAACGATACTGAACACCAGCATCAACGTTTTCGACATTGATGCAGAAGGCGGCTGGAAGATGGGCCCCTGGAACCAAGTCGGCCATCTGCGTGAACGCCCCACCCTCGACGACGTCATGCATACCTGAATCACAGCCACGTATTCCGGCGGGCGCCCCGCCCGGCAGTGTTACTCTCCCTGACGCGGTTTGCGTTTCCGCCCGGCGGCAAAACGGTCATAAACAGCCGCCGGAACCATTCTGAGCAACTTCGCCACGACGCCCATTTGCCACGGTATCACCACACTGGCGGTGCCGCGGTCGATATGCTGCACTGCCAGACGAGCAAACTCCTCCACAGGCATCAGAAAAGGCATGCGGTAAGGGTTTCGTGCCGTCATCGGAGTGCGGATGAAGCCCGGTGATATGGTCACCACTTTCACGCCACTGCCGTGCAACTCCACGCGCAAACTTTCACAATAAGCCCGCACCGCCGCCTTCGAGGAACAGTAAGCTCCTGCGCCAGGCAGACCGCGCACACCCGCCACACTTGAAATTCCCACCAAGCGGCCACGGCCCCGAGCCCGCATGGACGCAACAAATGGCTCAAAGCTGGCGACGGTGGCCAGTACATTGGTTTGGTATATGGCGCGGAAGACTTCGAAATCCTCAAGTTCTTCCGTGAGTGTGCCCACACTGATGCCCGCACTGGCAATGACGACATCCACCGGGCCGGCACTCAGGAAATCTGCGGCGGCGGCATGCAGTGCCGGACGATCACGCACATCCAGCACGTAGACGCGGTGAGACTCGCCGGGAAGCTGTGCGACCAGCGCCTCGAGCGCATCCCGACGGCGCCCCACCAGACCAAGCTGCGCGCCACGCCGCGCAAAATAAAGAGCGAGCGCGGCACCTATGCCGCTGCTCGCCCCTGTGATGAAGACGCGTTCCAAGGATCAGGCTGCGGCCTGACCGCCGCCAGTCAGCGCCTGCACCGAATAGACCTGCAGGCCTGCACCGTCGTGGATGTACTGCATGCCTTCGACCGCCGCACGCGCACCGGCGATAGTCGTGAAGTAAGCCACGCGGGCGGCCAGAGTCTGGGTGCGGATCGTACGGGAGTCAGCAATCGCGTTGCGGCGCTCCTCCACGGTGTTGATCACCAGGTCGATCTCGCCGTTCTTGACCATGTCCACAATATGCGGACGGCCTTCCGTGACCTTGTTGACCACCTGGACCGGGATACCGGCTGCCTCAATTGCCGCGGCAGTGCCACGTGTCGCAACAATCTTGAAGCCCAGGCCGTTGAGCCCGCGCGCCACTTCCACAGCACGCGTCTTGTCCTGATCACGGACGCTGATGAACGCCGTGCCGGATTTGGGCAAGGTTACGCCTGCTGCCAGCTGCGACTTCACGAAAGCTTCGCCAAAGCTGCGGCCCACACCCATGACTTCACCAGTGGATTTCATCTCTGGGCCGAGGATGGTGTCCACACCCGGGAACTTTACGAAGGGGAACACCGCTTCCTTGACGGAGAAGTAATCCGGCACGATTTCCTCGCGGACGCCCTGCTCTTCCAGCGTACGACCGGCCATGGCTCGGGCCGCGATCTTGGCCAGCTGCAGACCAGTTGCCTTGGAAACATAGGGAACGGTACGCGAGGCGCGCGGGTTCACTTCCAGAACGTAGACATCGCCGTCCTGAATGGCGAACTGCACGTTCATCAGCCCCTTGACGTTCAAGGCCCGGGCCATGAGCGCTGTCTGACGCTTGATCTCTGAAATGACTTCGGCGGACAGGGAATACGGTGGGAGGCTGCATGCCGAGTCACCGGAGTGAACGCCGGCCTGCTCGATGTGCTCCATGACGCCGCCGATGAACACCACGTTGCCGTCGGAGATGCAGTCAACGTCAACTTCCGTGGCATTGTTCAGGAAGTGGTCAAGCAGAACCGGGGAATCATTGCTGACGCGGACGGCTTCACGCATGTAGCGCTCGAGATCCTGCTGCTCGTGAACAATTTCCATGGCGCGGCCGCCCAGAACATAGCTGGGACGAACCACCAAGGGGTAACCGATTTCAGATGCCAGGGCAATGGCTTCGCCTTCGGTCCGCGCAGTGCGGTTGGGCGGCTGGCGCAGGCCCAGCTTGCTCAGCAGCTTCTGGAAGCGCTCACGGTCTTCAGCCACGTCGATGGACTCGGGGCTGGTGCCGATGATGGGCACACCATTGGCTTCGAGTGCTCGGGCAAGCTTCAGCGGAGTCTGGCCGCCATACTGGACGATCATGCCCACCGGGTTTTCAATGTGGACGATCTCCAGCACGTCTTCCAGGGTGAGCGGTTCGAAGTACAGACGGTCGGAGGTGTCGTAGTCTGTGGAAACTGTTTCGGGGTTGCAGTTCACCATGATGGTTTCATAACCATCCTCGCGCAGGGCAAGTGCCGCGTGTACGCAGCAATAGTCGAACTCAATACCCTGACCAATGCGGTTGGGGCCACCGCCCAGAACAATGATCTTCTTGCGGTCGGTGGGGTTGGCCTCACACTCGTCCTCATAAGTTGAGTACATGTAGGCCGTGTTGGTTGGGAATTCTGCTGCGCAGGTATCGACGCGCTTGTAGACAGGCCTGATGCCCATCTGGTGACGCAGCTTACGCACTTCGGTTTCGGACGTGTCCAGCAGGTAAGCCAGGCGGCGGTCCGAGAAGCCACGACGCTTCAGTTCACGCAGTGTGTCGTAATCGAGGTCGGCCAGCGTCTTCTGCTCCAGCGCGAGCTCGATATCCACAATCTGCTTGATCTGTGCGAGGAACCAGGGGTCGATCTTGGTGAGCTGATGCACGTCTTCCAGCGAGAAGCCCTGTGCAAAGGCATCGCCCACATACCAGATGCGTTCGGGTCCGGGTTCGCCCAGCTCGATCTGCAGCTTCTCGCGATCGGTCGTCATCTGGTTCAGACCGTCCACGCCCACTTCGAGGCCACGCAACGCTTTCTGGAAGGACTCCTGGAAGGTACGGCCAATGGCCATCACTTCACCCACGGACTTCATCTGCGTGGTCAGGCGGGAATCTGCCTGCGGAAACTTCTCGAAGGCGAAACGGGGCACCTTGGTGACCACGTAGTCGATTGCAGGCTCGAACGAAGCCGGTGTGGCGCCATCGGTGATTTCATTGCGCAGTTCGTCGAGCGTGTAACCCACTGCCAAACGTGCCGCCACCTTGGCGATCGGGAAGCCGGTGGCTTTGGAAGCCAGCGCGGATGAACGCGACACACGCGGGTTCATTTCAATGACGATCAGCCGGCCATTCTGCGGATTCATGGCGAACTGCACGTTCGAACCACCGGTGTCCACGCCAATCTCACGCAGCACTGCAATGGAGGCATCGCGCAGAACCTGATATTCCTTGTCGGTGAGCGTCTGGGCGGGAGCGACGGTGATGGAATCGCCCGTATGCACACCCATCGGGTCCAGGTTTTCGATAGAGCAGACAATGATGCAGTTGTCGGCGCGGTCGCGCACGACTTCCATTTCGAACTCTTTCCAGCCCAGCAGGGATTCTTCGATCAGCAATTCCGTGGTGGGGGAGGCCTCGAGGCCACGACGGCAGATAGTTTCGAATTCTTCCGCGTTGTAGGCGATGCCGCCGCCCGTACCGCCCAGGGTGAAACTGGGGCGGATCACCACAGGGAAGCCGGAACCACCAGTGTGCTCGGCGATTTCACGCTGAACCGCCCATGCTTCGTCCATGGAATGGGCAACGCCGGACTTGGCCGATTCCAGGCCGATGGCGTCCATCGCTTCCTTGAACTTCTGGCGGTCTTCAGCCTTTTCAATGGCCGCAGCATTGGCACCGATCATCTCCACGCCGTACTTTTCCAGTACGCCGTGACGGGCAAGATCCAATGCGCAGTTCAGCGCAGTCTGACCGCCCATGGTCGGCAGCACGGCGTCCGGCCGCTCGATCTCGATGATGCGCTCGAGCACTTCCCAGGTGATGGGCTCAATGTAGGTGACATCGGCGGTGTCCGGGTCGGTCATGATGGTGGCAGGGTTACTGTTCACCAGAATGGTGCGGTAGCCCTCCGCCTTCAACGCCTTGCAGGCCTGCGCCCCGGAGTAGTCGAATTCACAGGCCTGGCCGATGATGATCGGGCCCGCGCCGATGATGAGAATGCTTTGTATGTCTGTACGCTTTGGCATAGGGGTTTACTTCTGTCCGGCCATGAGGCTGATGAATTTGTCGAAGAGCACGACGATGTCATGCGGGCCGGGGCTGGCTTCCGGATGACCCTGGAAGCAGAAGGCCGGCCGGTCGGTCAGCTCAAACCCCTGCAGAGTGCCGTCAAACAGAGAGACGTGCGTCACCTTGACGTTGTCGGGCAGAGACTCGGGATCGACGTTGAACCCGTGGTTCTGGCTGGTGATGAACACACGGCCGGTCTCGACGTCCTTCACGGGATGGTTGGCGCCATGATGACCCGTTTTCATCTTCACAGTGCGGCCCGACAGGCCCAGACCAAGGATTTGCTGGCCCAGACAGATGCCGAACAGAGGAATGCGACGGTCCAGCGCCGCCTTCGCCGTTTCAATGGCATAGGTGCAGGGCTCGGGGTCTCCGGGCCCATTCGACAGGAAGATGCCGTCGGGCTTGAGCGCGAGTACATCCTCAACCGAGGTTTCGGCCGGAACGAGCGTCACGCGGCAACCGCGATCAACCAGCAGGCGCAGAATGTTGGCCTTGATGCCGTAGTCATACGCGACCACGTGATATTTTGCTTCGGCAGGTGGCTGGTAGCCTTCGCCGAGCTGCCAGGTACCCTGCCTCCATTCACGCTGCTGTTTCACAGAGACGATTCTGGCGAGATCCTGGCCGGCCATTCCGGGAAATTCCCGTGCCAGCTCCAGAGCTTTCTCGGCGTCGTCGCCCACCAGGATGCAGGCGCCCTGCGCCCCTTTTTCACGAATAATGCGTGTCAGCTTGCGTGTGTCGACACCGGCAATGGCGACCACACCTTCCTCCTTGAGATATTGGGGAAGGGGTTTGGTGGCGCGGAAATTCGATACCTTGAGGGAACAGTCACGAATCACCAGCCCGGCGGCATGGACGCGATCAGACTCAACGTCTTCATCGTTCACGCCGGTATTGCCGATATGCGGGTAGGTGAGCGTGATGATCTGCCCGTTGTAGCTCGGGTCTGTCAGGATTTCCTGATAACCCGTCATGGACGTATTGAAGACGATCTCGGCGACGCAATAACCATCGGCGCCAATCGAGACACCCCTGAAGATGGTACCGTCCGCCAGGGCAAGAATGGCTGAAGGTGTGGATTCACAACCCTCTGGTAGTAATGACGGCAGCAAGATAAACCCCGGTTGTAAAGGGAAGCGGATCAACGCTTCCTGATTTCGATGTGCAAACCTTCTTATTATAACTGTAGCGGCCCGCCATTAGGGGCAACCCGTAGCCCTTTGTCGCAAGCCCGCTCGCCTGCCCCCAAGCCAATCCAGTAGACTAAGTGCAACGTGAGAGCAACAGCTGAACTCTGGAGTACCCGGCAACATGGAAAACCAACTTGAAGCGCTGCGCCGTCATACAACGGTGGTCGCCGATACGGGTGACATCGAGGCCATCCGCAAATACCGGCCCACAGACGCCACCACCAACCCGACGCTGATCCTGAAGGCGGTTCAGAAAGACGAATACCGCTATATCCTGGACAAAATCAATAAAGACTACCCCCACGCAGATGCCACGGAAAAAACCAACCGGCTGCTGGTGGCATTCGGGTGCGAAATTCTGGACATCATTCCGGGGCGCGTCTCCACGGAAGTCGACGCCCGCCTCTCTTTTGACGTCAACGGCAGCATAGACCGCGCCCATGACCTGATTGCCCTCTACGAACAGCAAGGCATTTCAAGGGAACGTGTGTTGATCAAGCTTGCCTCAACCTGGGAAGGCATACAGGCGGCCCGCAAGCTGCAGTCTGAAGGCATACGCTGCAACATGACGCTGCTTTTCTCCCTGCCGCAGGCTGTGGCATGCGCCCAGGCACAGGTGCAGCTGATCTCGCCGTTCGTAGGCCGTATTTATGATTGGTACAAGAAGGCAGCCGGCGCCAGCTGGGACGAAGCCGCAAATGCCGGCCCCAACGACCCGGGCGTGTTGTCTGTTAAACGCATCTACAACTACTACAAGGCCTATGACATCCCTACGGAAATCATGGGCGCAAGCTTCCGCAACATCGGGCAGATCCGCGCTCTGGCAGGTTGCGACCTGCTGACCATCAGCCCTGAACTGCTGAACGAGCTGGAACAGAGTACCGAAACGCTGGAGCTCCAGCTTGACCCTGAAGCAGCGCGTCGCAATCCACCTCCAAGGGAAGCTACCGACGAAGTCGCCTTCCGCAGTGGCCTAAACGACGACGCCATGGCGACGGAAAAACTGGCTGAAGGCATACGCAACTTCTGCGCCGATGCCATCAAACTGGACGCACTGCTGACTGCCGCCTGAGACAGGCGCAAAGCCAACACCAGAAACTAGAAGACCCGGCCCCCTTGGGAGGGGCCGGGTCTTCTGGTTTGCTTCGGCTGCCCGGAATGAACCGGGCCTTGTGCCTAAAGCTGTTCGGTCACACCGGCCTTGGGTTGCCAGGCCAGCATGCGATCTTCCACCAGGGTAACCATGGCATCCAGCACAAGGGCAAACACTGTGAGCACGACAATGCCCGCGAACACAGTATTCACGTCCAATGTCCCCTCCGCCTGCAGAATCAGATAGCCGACCCCACTGGCCGAACCCAGGTATTCACCCACAACCGCACCGACAAAGGCCAGGCCGACCGAAGTGTGCAGACTGGAGAAAACCCAGCTGGTGGCCGAAGGGATATACACATGGCGCAGCAACTGCTTGCGGTTCGCTCCCAGCATTCGGGCGTTGTCCAGCAAGGTCGTGGATACTTCCCGCACACCCTGGTACACGTTGAAGAACACGATGAAAAACACCAGGGTAACGGCCAGCGCCACCTTGGACCATATGCCGAGACCAAACCACATGCCGAAGATGGGTGCCAGAATGACGCGCGGCATGGAGTTGGCTGCAGTGATGTAGGGGTCCAGCAAAGCGCTTGCGCCCGGAGACAGCCCCAGCCACAGTCCGAATATCAGGCCGAATACCGTGCCGATCACAAAAGCCAGCAAGGTTTCCGAGAGCGTGATGCCAAGATGGTGATAGATATTGGCGTCCGTGATGAACCACTTCCAGATCACCTTGGCCACTTCGACCGGCTGACCGAAGAAGAAGGCGATATTGCGGTCCAGCGACGCCACATGCCATATCACCAGCACGATCACCAGCAATGCTGCCTGCCAGAAGCGCAGCATGAACATATTGGATTTCTTCGACATGATTCAGGCCCGTTTCTGTTGGGCGTAGCCCTTTAACACTTCTTCACGCAGAACATCCCAGATTGCCTTGTGCAGTTCGACGAAGCGGGGATGGTTGCGAACCTCCGCGACATCGCGCGGCCGTGGGAGGTCGATGTTGAACTCACCGATGGGGCGCGTGGCGGGGCCAGCTGACAGCACCACCACACGGTCGCTCATGGCAATAGCTTCGTCCAGATCGTGGGTGATGAAGAGCACTGCCTTGCGCTTGGCCATCCAGATTTCCAGCACCTCATTTTCCATGAGCTGCCGCGTCTGGATGTCGAGGGCGGAAAATGGCTCGTCCATGAGGATGATGTCCGGGTCGCGGATCAGGGTCTGCGCAAGCATGGTACGTTTGCGCATGCCCCCGGACATCTGGTGCGGGTAGCGATCCTCGAACCCGCCCAGACCCACGCGGCGCAGCCATTCCATGCCCTGTTCGCGGGCCTGGGCCGGCGGTACACCGGCAAATTCCAGCCCGGCCGTCACATTGGAAAGGGCATTGCGCCAGGGCATCAGCGCTTCGCCCTGGAACATGTAGCCGGCACGGTGGTTGATTCCCGCCAGGGGCTGGCCGAAAACCTTCACCGTACCTGACGACGGCTGCAGCAAACCCGCCGCCACATTGAGCAAGGTGGATTTGCCACAGCCTGTGGGCCCCACTACCGACACGAACTCGCCAGGCGCGATGGCCAGGCTGGCTTCCCGCACAGCGGTATAGCTGCCCTGGCCGTCGCGCGCCGCAAATGTGCAGGTAATGCTATCCAGCAGCAGTGCAGCGTCAGACATTGGGATACTTCTCGTTCGCCTTGGCAACGAAGTCGCCGACCCAGACCTTGGAAAGGTCGATTTTTTCCTTGGGGAAGTCAGCCACGTAAGCAGCCAGAGCATTCAGCGCAGTCTGCGGGCCATCTGCCGGCATGGAGCCGTCGGGTGACAGACCGGGCTTGTTGCCCGCCAGACATGCCTTGTAGAGTTCGACATCACCCAGCAGATAGCTTTCGGGCACGACCTTGGCGATTTCTTCCGGGCTGGACTTTTGAATCCATTTGTCAGCGCGGACGATGGCATTGGCCAGTGCCTGTACCGTATTCGGGTTGGCCTCGATGAAGGAACGCTGCGTGTAGAGGCAGCCGGAGGGCATGTTTCCGCCGAAGATATCGATAGTGTCCTTGACCGTCCGTGTGTCGGCGATGATGGTGATGAGATCATCTTTCTGCAGGGTGCCGATGACAGGGTCGAGATTGGCAATGGCATCGATCTGGCCGGTACGCATTGCGGTGATGGCGCCGGCACCACCGCCCACCCCGATGAAGGAAACATCGCCCGGTTTGACGCCGTACTTCGACAGGAAAAAACTGATCGCCATGTTCGTGGAGGAACCCGGCGCCGTGACACCGATCTTCTTTCCCTTGAGGTCTTCCGGGCTCTTGTAGTTCGGCATGGTCTTCTTGGAGACGGCCAGAACAATCATCGGTGTCAGACCCTGTTGTACAAAGGAAGAATACTCTTGCCCCTTGGACTGCAGGTTGATGGTGTGCTCGAAAGCACCCGAGACAATGTCAGCGCTGCCGCCGACCACTGCCTGGAGCGCACGGGAACCGCCCGCGAAGTCGAGAATCTTGACGTTCAGGCCCTCATCCTTGAAGTAGCCGTTGACGTCAGCGATGGAAAGCGGGAGGTAGTAAATAAGTGCCTGGCCACCCACCGCAATTGCAATGTCCTTCTTTTCAATGGACTGGGCACGGGCCAGGCCCGGCATCACACCTGCCGCACCGGCCACACCGGCCAGCTTCAGCACATCACGACGACTGATTGACATTTTGAGTCTCCTTTTCTGATATTTCGCTACTTATAGCACCCGGGTGTTTCTTGCATTGTGCCTTTTCAGGCACCACGTCTCTCCATCAAAGCCCATGCAATGGTTCCTGCGTCGACGTATTCCAATTCGCTGCCGGCCGGTACGCCTCGCGCCAGCCGTGTCACTTTACGCCCACGGGCGCGCAGCAACTCGGACAAATAGTGCGCCGTAGTTTCGCCTTCCGGAGTGAAATTGGTCGCCAGTATGACCTCTTGCACCTGTGGTTCGCAAGCTCGGGAAAGCAGGCGGTCGAACTGAAGCTGGTCCGGCCCCACGCCCTCCAGCGGCGCAAGTCGCCCCATGAGCACGTAGTAGAGGCCCGTATAACCGTGGCTGGCCTCGATCATGTTCTGGTCTGCCGGCGTTTCCACCACGCACAGCAGGGAGGGATCGCGCCGGCTGCTTGAGCACATGGCGCATACATCTTCTTCCGAAAACCCGTTGCACAGCCTGCAGTGACGGATGCCTTCCACGGCGTGCAACAAGGTCTCCGCCAGGCGCGCCGCACCCTGGGGGTCATGCTGCAACAGGTGATATGCCATGCGCCGCGAGCTGCGTTCCCCGACGCCGGGCAGACAGCGCAGGGCTTCGATCAAGGCCCGCAGGGATTCGGGCTCGGAGATCGGACCGTCCATCAGAACGGCAATTTCATTCCCGGCGGCAGGGGCAGACCGGCCGTGACGGATGACATCTTTTCCTGGGCAGTGGCCTCGGCCTTGCGCAGCGCGTCATTGAAGGCCGCAGCGACGAGGTCTTCCAGCATGTCCTTGTCTTCTTCCAGCAGGCTGGGGTCGATGACCACACGCTTGACGTCATTCCGGCAAGTCATGGACACCTTCACGAGACCACCGCCAGCGGCACCCTCAACCACGATCTCGGCCAGGGCTTCCTGGGCCTTCTTCATGTTTTCCTGCATTTGCTGCGCCTGCTTCATCAAGCCGGCGAGTTGACCTTTCATCATTTGAGTATTTCCTGTTTGAGATCAGTTCATGTCAGGCAGCTCTTTCGTCAAGCGCTGCGATGGTGCCAGGAATGACCTGGGCACCGAATTCTTCCATAAAGGTTTTTACCAGTGGATCATTGGCGACAGCTTGCTCAGCCTGACGCTGACGTTCTGCGCGCTGCTTCTCTTCCATTGCGCGGGCGGTGCCACTGCCGGTTTCCCCGAACTCGATCTTGAGGTTCACCACTTTGCCGAAGTGTTCGGTCAGCACCGTGCGCAGGCGGGCCTGACCCTGTTTTGCTGCAAGGGACCAGATGGCCACGCGCAGAGTGATGGTGTCATCCTTCACGCCCACCCACTCACTCTGTCGCGCAAGCTCATCCGCCAGACCGGTCAGCGGGAGGGTCGCGGCCAGCTCCGGCCATTGCTCCGGTGTCATGCGCGACAAGCGCGGGCGGCTTGCAGGTTTGTCGTCGCCAAGGCCGGGCAGGCCGGCTGCACCCAGACCGGCCGTAGCCAAATTTTCCGGATCAAACTCTGCCCCTTCTACGAGGGGTTCCCATCCTTCATCTTCATACCCTGCAGGTTCGAAGTTGTCGTAGCTGGAGAAGTCCTCGTCGGGATAGCTTGCCCGCAATTGCGCACCAGGCTCCGACTCAGGTCTGGCTACATCTGACTCAGGCCTGCCTACATCTGGCTCGGGCCTGGCCACATCTGTTACTGGAACGTCGGCAGAACTTTCTTCAGGCAAATCTTCCCAAGCGGGGACTTCCGGCCCTTCATCGCGCGACGGGGTGGCCTCGTTGGAAACTACCATCTGCCGCCCATTCCCGGAACCATGTTCCGCCACCGGCGGCTCCACTGGCAGGGCAGCCGCGATAGAGTCGGTTCGCGCGACAGAACTGCCTGCGCCGCCGGTCTCATTCACCGCTTCCGGAGCGGGAGATACGGGAGAAGCATCTGTTGATACATTCCCTGCAGCTTTGGACACATTCTCTGCAGCGTTGCGACGCTCTGGGGGCGGCTCCGGCTGGAACTGGGATGCCGGCGTGAGCGAGAGCATGCGCAGGCATGCCATCACGAAGCCAGCGTATTCGTCGGGAGCCAGGGCCAGCTCGCTCCGGCTATGCACCGCCACTGAATAATAAAGCTGGACAAGATCCGGGTGCAGCGCGGCGGCAAGCTCTTCGAGATCGGCGGCAAGTGGGTCGCCCGAAGGAAGGCCGCCCGGAACCCGCTGCTGAATCGCGATGCGTGAAAGCATGACCGCCAGATCAGCCAGTGCCCCGGAGTAGGACAGCCCACGGGAGGCCAGCTCATCGGCAACTTCGATTACCCCCGAGCCCTGACCGGCTGATAATGCCTGTAAAAGCCGCACAAGGTGGCGCTGATCTATGGTGCCGAGCATGCCCTGCACGGCGTCCAGAGTAAGGTTGCCCGCACTGTAAGCAATGGCCTGGTCCGTCAGTGAGAGAGCATCACGCATTGAGCCGCCGGCCGCCTGGCCGAGCAGGCGCAGCGCCGGAGCCTCGAATGCCAAACCTTCCTGTGTCAACACGTACTGAAGATGGTCGACTATGGCCTCGACCGTCATGTGCTTGAGATTGAACTGCAGGCAACGGGAAAGCACCGTCACCGGAATTTTCTGCGGGTCGGTGGTCGCCAGAATGAACTTCACATGAGGCGGCGGCTCTTCCAGCGTCTTCAACATGGCATTGAACGCATGGCCGGTGAGCATGTGAACTTCGTCGATCATGTAGACCTTGAAGCGTGCACTGCTGGGGGCATACACAGCCTGCTCCAGCAGCTGCGTCATTTCCTCTACCCCGCGGTTGGAAGCTGCGTCCAGTTCAACATAATCAACATATCGGCCCGCATCAATTTCCGTGCAGGCGCGGCATTGCCCGCACGGGCGAGCGCTGATTCCCTGTTCGCAATTCAGCGACTTGGCCAATATGCGCGACAGCGTGGTCTTGCCCACACCGCGCGTTCCCGTGAACAGCCAGGCATGATGCAGGCGTTGTGTGTCCAGGGCATGTGTCAGTGCGCGCACCACGTGGTCCTGGCCGACCAGGGTATCGAACGAACGTGGCCGCCACTTGCGCGCCAGAACCAGATACGTCATTGAGGATGTAGGCAGATGACAGTCTAAGGGGAATGGAAAAGTGTACCCGCATTCCGGCGATGCTGGGAAATTGGGGCCTGCCGGGAAAATATGGAGACGCCGGCGCGAAGGCACCGGGTGCAGAGAATGTTTGAATGGCGAGCCTGACTTCGGCACTGCTTCTGAACGACTATGGCTGCTTCGTTCCCGACCTGACCAGGTTCGCCGCCGAAACATGCGAAGGGGCCCGCCACGTGAAAGTTTAACAGGATCGTGCGCAGCTTGCCCAAATACACCGGCCCACGGGAACCGCTCAGGGCTTAGAATGGCTGGCGCCGACGTATCCCGCGCCCAATTGGGCTCCCGCCCTTTTCCTGCGATCGACCTTCATGGCAGAAACGACCGACCGCATTGATGCCTTTATTGACGCCCTGTGGCTGGAAGACGGCCTGGCACAGAACACCCTGAGCGCCTACCGGCGCGATCTGCAGGCGTTCGATGACTGGCTCTCGCAAACACATGGCAAGCCCTTGACCGCCGCACAGGAAGCGGACATCCAGGAATGGTTTGCCGCCATGCACTCGCGCAGTCGCGCCTCGACGGCCAATCGGCGTCTGGCGTCCCTGCGTCGTTTCTTCCTCTGGGCATTGCGGCAGGGCCTGGTCGACCGTGACCCATGTCTGAAACTGCAGGCATCACGCCAGCCCCCCCGTTTCCCAAAGACTTTGAGCGAGACGCAGGTGGAAGAGCTGCTGAAGGCACCCGATCTTTCCACCCCCCTGGGCCTGCGTGATCGCGCCATGCTGGAAACGCTCTACGCCACCGGCTTGCGCGTCAGTGAGCTGGTTTCCCTGGGAGTGCTGGAAGTCAGCCTGGACGACGGCGTGGTGCGGGTCACCCAGGGCAAGGGCGGCAAGGACAGGCTGGTTCCCATGGGGGCTGAAGCGCAGCACTGGGTCGAGCGCTACCAGCGTGAAGCCCGCAGCATGCTGTTGGGCCAGCGGCGCTCCGACGCACTGTTCGTGACGGGCCGGGGTGGGCCGATGACCCGGCAGGCATTCTGGCAGCTCGTGAAGAAATACGCACTCAAGGCGGGCATCCACGCCCCTCTCTCTCCGCACGTTCTGCGCCATGCATTTGCCACCCATCTTCTGAACCATGGGGCAGACCTGCGCGTGGTGCAGCTGCTGCTGGGGCACGCCGATATTTCAACCACTCAGATCTATACTCACGTTGCCCGCGAGCGCTTACGCCAGCTGCATGCCAAGCATCACCCGCGGGCGTGACTCTGGCGAAATCTGAACATGGCCAAGGACAAACACGTTTCCGAAACTCCCGCGACCCAGATGCTGAAGAAACTGGGCATACCCTTCACGGAACATACCTATCAGTATGTCGAACACGGAGGTGCCATGGAGTCGGCCCGTCAGTTGGGCCTGGACCCGCACCATGTGGCCAAAACTTTGATCATGGAAGACGAGAACGCCAAGCCACTGATCATCCTCATGCATGGCGATTGCGAGGTATCCACCAAGAATCTGGCGCGGCAGATCGGCGCCAAGAAGGTTGCCCCGTGCAAGCCTGAGGTGGCTCAACGGCATTCCGGCTACATGGTCGGGGGAACATCACCTTTCGGGACACGGAAAAAGATGCCTGTCTGGGTGGAAGCGGCACTGCTGGAATTGCCCACCATCTATTTGAACGGGGGGCGCAGGGGATACTTGGTGGGAATTGCACCACAGGCACTGGTGCAAGGCCTGGGCGCACGACCTGTCAACGTCGCTCTGGAAAAGTGACTGGCGTCTCCGGCAGGAATCGAACCT
>JAJUFI010000204.1 GCA_029263795.1 Alcaligenaceae bacterium | reverse complement strand
GCCACTGCAAAGTTGACCAGGCGGGCGGCGACACCTGAGCGGTCGAAGATGGAGCCGACCAGCACGAACATGGGTATAGCCAGCAGGGGATACTTGGCCAGCCCTGCGTAGAAGCTCTGTGGAACGGTCATCAAACCGAACCATTGTGTGTCGAGATTGGAAAGCACCACGGCGATCGCGCCGGATATGCCCAGGGCGACGGCGACCGGTACCCCGATCACCATCAGCACAACAAAGCTTAAGAACAGAACTGCAGCAATCATTGCCTCGCCCCCAGCAGGCGATGAACGATGCCGGCCATTCGCAGAGAGATGACGCCCGACAGCACAGGCACCCATATGGAATACCACCACGTTGGTACTCCAATGGCGGGGGAGGTGTCTCCCCAAGTGTATTCGTCATAGACCATGCGGCCCGACAGAATCGTGAGTGCGATGAAGAACAACAATGTGCACAGGGCGGACAGTATGGCCAGGCTGCGCTGGCGGCTGGGAGAGCCAGAATCTGCAATGAATTCGATGCGGATGTGCTGGTTGCGCACGAAGGCGGTGGAGCCCGCCGTCATGGTTACAACGATGAGCAGGAAAATGGAGAACTCTTCCGTCCAGGCAAACGAACTGCTTGTGAGATAACGCACCACCACGTTGGCGAAGGTGATGATGGCGAGCAGGGCCATTGAAAGTACCGAGACCCAGTCTTCGAGGATCATGGGCACCTTTACTGGCGGGCGAGGTACGGGAGGAGGTGTAGGTTGATCGGGTGTTCCGGACATGGCTGCGCAAACTCTTGTAACCGGCTAATGCTAGCGGCTGACACCCGAATGCGCATTTGGTGCTAACCCTCCCGCCGAGCCATGTTCAGCCTTCGCCTGTGGAGCCTGATTTGCGTGGGGAGCCTGACCGGCGCTTCGGCAGGGCCAGCATGGTGCCCCGACAGTTTTCCGCACCACACAGGCAGCAGTACTGTTCCTTGAGTTTCTTGGTCTTGCGGCCCTCGATCTGCAGGGCGTAGTCGAAGAACAGCTCCTCGCCCTCGGCTATGTCGCGCAAGGCGTAGATCCACAGCCGAGTGCCGGCCTCGTTTTCGCGCGCTTCACAGTTCGGGTCGCAGGAATGGTTGATCCAGCGTGCGTCGTTGCCGCGCTGACCGCCATCGATGATCATGCCGCTGCTGAGCGAAAAGAAGAAAGTGTGATTCGGGTCATCAGGGCTGTAGGAAGGCAATTCATCAGCTTCCTCTGCTGTGATGCGTTTGCCCCGATATTCGATGATGCAGGTTTCTGCAGGGATGTCGCGGGCGGCGAACACACCCTTCCCATGCAGGGGAGAGGGCCGCACCACGTGCCAGGGTTGTGATTTGCTGCGTGACATGGATGGGGCTCCCGACGATCAAAAGCACTACACTTTACGCAATTTCCAAAAGAACTGACCATAGGTGCATCGTGAACACCACCGCAAACACCGGGCCCGATCGGCTCGATGGCGCACAACGCATGCTGCAGACACTCATCGATCTGGGTGTCGACACCATCTTCGGTTACCCCGGCGGGGCCGTCCTTCCACTGTATGACGCGCTGTATTCCGAGCCGCGCATCCGGCACATTCTGGTGCGCCATGAGCAGGGTGCCGTCCATGCAGCGGAGGGGTATGCCCGTTCGACAGGCAGGCCCGGCGTCGTGCTGGTGACTTCAGGCCCGGGCATGGCGAACACGACTTCCGGCCTGCTGGATGCCATGTGCGATTCCATTCCCGTGCTGTGCATCAGCGGTCAGGTTGCTACCACCGCCATCGGCACCGATGCCTTCCAGGAATGTGACGCCGTGGGCATTTCCCGCCCGGTGACCAAATGGAATGTGCAGGTCCGCCGGGGTGCGGACATTGCCGCGGTCACGGCGAAGGCCTATCGGATGACCACCCAGGGCAGGCCCGGGCCAGTGCTCATCGACTTCCCGAAAGACGTCCAAATCGCCGAGGCGCCCGCCCTGGCGGAAGAGGAGCCTGCCGAAACCGGCCCCGCCGCCACTGACCTGGGTAACCCCACTACAGAGGCGGCGGTGAAACGGGCCGCCGGGTTGATCGCCAACGCCAAGCGGCCGGTCTTTTACGGCGGTGGGGGCCTGATCAATTCCGGTGTGGATGCCTGTGAGACCTTCACCAGCCTGGTGCAGGACCTCAACGCGCCCTGCACACTCACCCTCATGGGGCTGGGAGCCTTTCCCGCTGACGACCCACGCTTCATCGGTATGCTGGGCATGCACGGCACCCTGGAAGCCAACCTGGCCATGCACCATGCCGACCTGATCATTTGTGTGGGCGCACGTTTCGATGACCGCATTACGGGGCGCTTGTCGGATTTCTGCCCCCATGCGGCCAAGATTCACATCGACATCGACCCGGCATCCATCAACAAGGTGGTGCGGGCAGATGTGGCCATGGTTGGCGATTGTTACCCTTTGTTGCGGGCGCTGCGCAAGGAAGTGGCCGCCATGGGCCTGGCCCAGGAACGCCTGCAGGCATGGTGGGAGCGCATCGCCGTGTGGCGGGGGCGAGATTGCCTGGCAGTCACACCTTCCGAGGAGCACATTCTTCCCCAGCACCTGCTGCAGCGCCTGAATGCGGCTCTGGAAGGCCGGGATGCCATCGTGTCCACTGACGTGGGGCAACATCAGATGTGGGCCGCGCAATATCTGCGTTTCTCCCGCCCCAACCGATGGCTGACTTCCGGCGGTGCGGGCACCATGGGTTATGGCCTTCCCGCAGCCATTGGTGCCCAGGTCGCCCATCCGGAAAAGCTCGTGGTTTGCGTCAGTGGTGATGCCTCCGTGCTGATGAACATCCAGGAGATGGCGACGGCGGTACAACACCGTACACCGGTCAAGGTAGTGCTCTGCAATAACCGGCACATGGGCATGGTCAGGCAATGGCAGGAACTGATCCACGATGGCCGTTATAGCCACAGCTATAACGACTCCATGCCGGATTTCGTCGCTCTGGCCAAGGCCTTCGGCTGGCAAGCAGCCCGCGTGGAGGCCCCGGCCGAACTCGACGCCGCCCTGAAGGAATGTCTGGCGGCGGACGGGCCCTATTTCCTGGATGTCGCCGTGCTTGCACAGGAGAACTGTTTCCCCATGATGCCGGCCGGTTACGGGCACCAGCAGGTCATGCTCTCGGAAGACAACTGGTACGTGGAAGAGTGAGGAAGGGGTGCCCGGAAGGGTGAGGTTCGCGGCCCATGTACCGCGAAAACCCTCATTCCTCGGAGCAATAGTATGGGCCATAATCGCCGGGTTGTGCGCCATGCACTCAGAAACATGGCATATCCAATTGAATAAGGAACACCTATGCGTCCCAACTGGCTCACGAAATTGTTGACCGCCGCCTGCGTAGCCGGCGCCTTCATTGCAACGCCTGTGGCGGCCAAGAACCTGAAGTTCGCCTATGCATTGT
>JAJUFI010000199.1 GCA_029263795.1 Alcaligenaceae bacterium | reverse complement strand
CGTGGCCTTTTTGTCAGACAGTTGCATCACAGTTTCCTCTAGATATGTTTATAGCTTTTGCATGACGGCGACCAAGCGGCGGATGTCGGGCGTGTCATAGACGCCCGACGGCTCCTGGCGGCCAAGCAATACATCGAGCAGGTCGTTATCGCTCATCTCAAAAAGGAGAGTCAGAGCGGCAACGTCCACGTCCGTCAACTCAGCTTCGTACTGATCCAGAAATCGCGTGATGATCAGGTCGTTTTCCAGCAGGCCACGGCGCGCCCGCCAACGCAAGCGCGCGCGGTCCAAGTCTGACAACTTTCTCATCAGAGATCCAAAAGAGTGATTGAGCTAACGGTTTAGATAGTGCGGCGTACCAGCAGTTCCTTGATTTTTCCGATGGCGGCCGAAGGATTGAGCCCCTTCGGACAGACGTCGGCACAATTCATGATGGTATGGCAACGGAAGAGCCTGTACGGATCTTCCAGATTGTCCAGCCGCTCTCCCGTTGCTTCGTCGCGGGTGTCGGCGATGAAGCGGTATGCCTGAAGCAGACCGGCGGGCCCCACGAATTTGTCGGGATTCCACCAGAACGACGGGCAAGAAGTTGAACAGCAAGCGCACAGAATGCACTCGTACAGACCATCGAGGTGAGACCGTGCCTCAGGCGACTGCAGACGCTCGCGCTCGGGCGGCGGCTGGTCGTTGATGAGGAAAGGCTTGACCGAATGGTACTGATTGAAGAAGTGGGTCATGTCCACGATCAGATCGCGGATGACGGGCAGGCCGGGCAGCGGGCGCAGCACAATGGGCTGTTCGAGCTCATTCAGGTTGGTCGTGCAGGCCAGGCGGTTCTTGCCATTCACGTTCATGGCGTCTGAACCGCAAACACCCTCCCGGCAGGAGCGACGGATCGAAAGGCTGTCGTCCACCGAGTTCTTGATGCGCACGATGGCGTCCAGCAACATCTTGTCGGTGGGCTCAAGCTCGACCTCGAGCTTCTGCATGTAGGGACGCTCGTCCTTGTCAGGATCGTAGCGGTAGATTTCGAATTTGACAGTGCGTTTTTGAGTCATCTCGTATCCTGCTTAGAACGTGCGCGCCTTGGGCGGGAAGCTTTCCACAGTCAGGGGCTTCATGGTGACCGGCTTGTATTCCAGGCGGCTGCCTTCCGAGAACCACAAGGTATGGCGCAGCCAGTTCTCGTCGTCACGCTCGGGGTGGTCGCTCAGTGCGTGGGCACCGCGGCTTTCCGTACGGTTGGCGGCGGACTTGGTCGTGGCACGGGCCACTTCGATCATGTTGGCCAATTCCAGAGCTTCCACACGGGCGGTGTTGAAGACCTTGGACTTGTCCTTGAAGTAGATGTCCTGAACTTCCGGCACCAGGCTTTCGATCACTTCGACGCCCTTCTGCAATAGGTCGAGCGTACGGAACACACCGCAGTGGTGCTGCATGGCGTTGCGTATCTTTTGGCCGACGTCCTGTGCCTTTTCACCGGAAGTACGCGTTTCGAGGCGGTTGACGCGGTCCAGCGAGAAGTCGATTGCCGATTGCGGAATGGGCTGATGGTGATGCTGACGCTCAGGATGCTCGTTGACAATGTGGTTGCCGGCGGAGCGACCAAACACGATGAGGTCGAGCAGCGAGTTGGTACCCAGACGGTTGGCGCCATGAACCGAGGTGGCCGCACACTCGCCAATGGCGTAAAGGCCGTTGACAATACGGGCTTCGCCGTTTTCCCAGGTGACGACCTGACCATAGATGTTGGTCGGGATGCCGCCCATCTGGTAGTGGATGGTCGGAACCACAGGAATGGGATCCTTGATCGGATCCACGTTCGCAAACTTGATGGCGATTTCACGAATTGAAGGCAGGCGCTTCATGATGGTTTCCGCACCCAGGTGGTCCAGCTTCAGAACCACATAGCTGCCGTCGCCACAGCCGCGACCTTCCTTGATTTCCTGGTCCATAGAACGGGACACGAAGTCGCGCGGTGCGAGATCCTTCAGGTTGGGCGCATAGCGCTCCATGAAACGTTCGCCGTCCTTGTTGAGCAGGATGCCACCTTCACCACGCACACCTTCGGTGATGAGCACACCTGCGCCGGCCACGCCGGTGGGGTGGAATTGCCAGAATTCCATGTCCTGCAGGGGAATGCCGGCACGGGCAGCCATGCCCAGACCGTCACCGGTATTGATGAAGGCGTTGGTGGAAGCAGCCCAGATGCGGCCGGCGCCACCGGTGGCCAGAACCACCTTCTTGCCTTCGAGGATATAGATTTCGCCGGTTTCCATTTCGAGCGCGGTCACACCCAAAACGTCACCTGCGTCGTTGCGAAGCAGGTCGAGCGCCATCCATTCGACAAAGAACTGGGTGCGGGCAGCAACGTTGCGCTGATAGAGCGTGTGCAGCATGGCGTGACCGGTGCGGTCGGCTGCGGCACAGGCGCGCTGGACGGGCTTTTCACCGAAATTGGCGGTGTGACCGCCGAACGGACGCTGATAGATGGTGCCGTCGGGGTTGCGGTCGAAGGGCATGCCGAAGTGTTCGAGCTCGTACACTGCATTGGGCGCTTCACGGCACATGAATTCGATGGCGTCTTGGTCGCCGAGCCAGTCGGAACCCTTGACCGTGTCATACATGTGCCAGTACCAGTCGTCCTCGCTCATGTTGCCCAGCGCGGCACTGACGCCACCTTGTGCGGCCACGGTGTGGGAACGTGTGGGGAACACTTTGGAGAGCACTGCCACCGACAAACCGGCTTCAGCCAATTGAAGGGAACAACGCATGCCGGCCCCGCCGGCACCTACGACCACCACATCGAAGCGGCGGCGTGGTAAGGAAGATTTGACAGCAGCCACGGCTTACAGACTCCAGAGAATTTTTGCGAAGAAGGCAAACGTGCCCACCAGCCAGAGCAGGGTCAGCACTTGCAGGAAAAGACGCAGGCCCGCGGAACGGACGTAGTCCATCCAGATATCGCGAACGCCGATCCATGCGTGCCAGAGCACCGAGAGGAACGCCGCAGTGGCAAGCATCTGCCCCACGGGCAAGCCCAGACAGGTGAAGGCGAACAGATTGCGCCAGTTTTCGTAGTTCAGCTCGCCCATGAACAGGAAGCCGAGCAGCAGCACCACCGTGTACACGGCCATGATGACAGCTGTCACACGCTGGGCGATGAAATCAACGGTGCCGTAGTGCGCACCCACTACCAGACGGTTCTGGCCATAACCTTGCTGATCCATTACCACACCCCGAAAAGTTTGAGACCAAGAATGACGGTGAGCGCAAGGCTGACCACCAGAACCGTACCGGCTGTCTTCTGCGCTGTGACCTTGTCGTTGCCTTTGTGCAGATCAAGCGCCAGATAGCGGATGCCGGCACAGAAGTGATGCAGATAGCCCCAGATGATGGCAAGCAACACCAGCTTCAGCAGCGGATGGGACGCCCATTGCGCCACGCTGGCGAATGTCTCGGGCGAGGTAACGCTACGGCCGAAGAGCGGCACGATGACAAGTGGAAGACAGAGGAACAGGAGCGCACCGCTGGCCCGGTGCAGAATGGAAGTCTTGGCCGCAAGAGGCATGCGGTTCAGATAGACCAGGAGCTGTGGCACAGTAAGGTTGCGGTACTGTGGCCGCCTCTTTGAAGCTGTTTCG
>JAJUFI010000131.1 GCA_029263795.1 Alcaligenaceae bacterium | reverse complement strand
CTTGCGCCCGGTTTCCACGTCCAGCTCTTCCCCAACACGGCCCACATAGGCGCACTGGCCGTCCTTCAGCGGAACCTGACCGGAAATGAACACCAGGTTGCCAGTGCGCACCCAGGGCACATAGTTGGCGGCGGGCGTGGAGGGATTGGGCAGTTCAAGACCCAGGGCGGTGACTCGGGCGGAAATGGTGTCGGACATGGAAAGCACTCGCAAAAAAACTCAACCTTAGCAGCGAAGCAGAGCTGAGCTCCAGGCGGTTTTACCCTGTATGCGGGTGTCCGTTTACTGCGCGGCCAATTTGCGGCGGCCATTTTGATGCGGCTTCAACCCTGTGTCAGGGCCACCCCGCCTTGCAGCCGTTCCAATACGGTTTTGCGCATGGACGACGGAGCGTCTTCCAACAGCGAAGGCCAGGTTTCTTGAGCCTGTTTAACGGTGTTGCGGGCGCGCTGTATCAAGCGTGATGTGCGCGGTACCTGGGCCATCTTCAGCAGCGTGGACAAGTCATCCCAGGAAAATGCCTTGAGCTTGGCGTCGATGGCGCGGTTCACGCCATAGTCCTTGGGGGGGACGCCATCGAAAAAAGCAGTGATGCAGACGGGGTCGTAGACGGGAGCCAGAACGGGTTCAACACCATCGGGGTAGATTAACGCCCAGTTCTTCAAGTGTGCGTCTGTGTTTCCGATGAGGATGAAGACGACGAAGCGGTCAACAAATTCCTGAACGTCACGTGCCGGATCGGCCGACAGCCTGTCCAGCACCCGCAAGATAGCCGAATAGTCGTCGAAGATGCCCTTCCCGTACTTCTGCTGAGGCGGATAATCCAGCACCTGCACGAATTCTTCCATATGCACGCGGCGGCCATCGGGCAGGCGGTCAAATCGCTTTACCGCGAGAATCTGTTCGAAGGGCAGGTGGGTGGGCAAATCTGCCGACTCCCTGGAGATGAGCTCGGCTTGCGCACAGTTCAGGCCCACCGCGCGCGCAAGCTGGAAGCCCGCGTATTCATTGGCGACCAGATCGGGATGGCGGGTGGAGGGCAGCTTGAGAATGTGCGAACCGGCTGCTCCCTGCCGCCTTACGGTGTAGCGGCGCCCTTCCTGTACGGCCGAAAACTTGGTGACCACTCCAGGAATGGAGGCGGCGTCTTCGACCGGCCACTCTACGAAACCGGGTTCCAGAACGTCCAGCCCCATCGCCGTATGCCAGAGGCGAACGGTGTCCGGGATGCCTTCGCGGGCGGGGATGGGTTCCACCTCCAGCGCGCCCATGAGGTCGTGCCCGGCCGCGGCCAGAAGCTCGAATTCATCTTCTGTTGAGCAGCCGCGCTCCTGCGCAAGACGCTCGCGGTTGTGCCCTTCCGGCAGCAGATTTTGAAAGTAGTTGGGCCACCGGCCATCAGAACGGGTGAGCCTGGCGTCACGCGCAGCAGAGAGAATTGCGCGGGTCGCGGCCTCATCCACCCCTCGGTAACTCAGGGATAAGGTGGGGCGCTGCGTATCTTCAATGTAGTCACGATCAAAGGAGACACGGAGGATGTCGCCGTATTGGGACAGATAGCCGATGGGCCGCTTCCGACCATCTACGGTATGCAGAAACATACGAAGATAGCGGATGAAGGTGCTCATTTTGCCTGCCGCCCGGTTAATTGATCAACGACGGAAGCGGGGGCACCGACGCCTGCTCTTTGCCCGAGAAGCCGCCCGCCTGACTGCACGAAGTGTTCGAGATCGGGTCGGATGGCGCTAGGCACCAGCATCAGCTCCATGCCAAGTGCGCGCGCCATAACCTGCAGCGTAGAGAGACGGGGGTCTGTGGAGCCGGATTCCGCCTTTTGCACGGCCATACGGCTCAGACCGGCCTTGTCTGCCAGCTCAGCCTGCGTGAGGCCGAGTGCGCGCCTCGCCTCCGCGATTTCCTCGGATAGATTGCTCATGATAATAATCTTTTAAGCAAAAGTGTTCACTAAAGATATCATTCTATGTCGCGCAGCTCAATATGATATTGACGGTTATCTTTCAGAGAAAAAAGATAATTAATATTATCTAACTGCGGGTGCAGGGCCGGCGGAGTCTGCTCCCTCGTTGACGCAGACAACCAGAATTTCCACAGGATCGGGGGATGCGCAAATGTAGTGATGGCCTAAAGCACTGTCGAAGTAAATGCTGTCGTGCTTATTCAGGGTGCGGGCAGAGCCATCTTCGAACTCCATGGTGAGGCTGCCTTCCAGAACGAAAATGAATTCTTCACCCGCATGCTTGCTGAAGTCCGCAGCGTCTACCGGCACACCCGGCTCAACGCGCCCGAACATAGGTGTCATTTTCTTGTACGCCCACTCTGTCGCCAGCATGCCGTAGAGATAACGATGCGCCCGATAAATGACCGCTTCATTCGCCCTGTTCACCACAACGGCCGGGGCCTGACGGGGAGCAGAAAAACTGAAGAGGTCGGTCAGATCCATTGCCAAAGACTGGCTAACGGCCAGGAACTTCTCGTAGCTGAGGGCGACCAGGCCGCGTTCAGCCTTTGAGAGCGAAGACAGCGACACCCCCGAGCGGCCGGAGAGTTCCACCAGCGTCATTTTCTGAGCCTTTCTGGCGGCACGAATTTTGGCGCCCATCTCAACCTTGCTGAGAACGCGCCCTTCTTTACTGGCCGGGGAACTCTGTAGTTCTGCTGCTTCCATGCTGTCCCATAAGTTTAAATAATCATCTTATAAAAACAATTACCATTAACTATTTTCATAAGTGAAAATTTAAGCCTATTGTTATGTTTTTCCATCAGTCTACTCGATCACCATCATGCGCCAAAGCACCGATATTTCCACCGCTTTTCCGACTACCGCGGTCGACTGGACCAGCAAGCTGATTTCCTACGATACCACCAGCCGCGAATCCAATCTGGAACTGATCGCCTATATCCAGGATTATTTATCCAGCCTGGATATTGAGTGCGTGCTGACTCACGATGCCACGGGCAAGAAGGCGAATTTGTTTGCCACCATCCCCAGCGCAAGCGGCGAGACGACCGGCGGCATTGTGCTTTCCGGCCATACAGACGTGGTCCCCGTAGACGGCCAGAACTGGACGAGCGACCCTTTCAAGGCGGAAATCCGCGATGGGAAGCTGTACGGACGTGGCGCCTGCGACATGAAGGGTTTTATCGGTGTCACTCTGCAGCTGGTTCCCAAGATTCTGGAAGCCAAGCTTGCACACCCGATTCACCTGGCCTATTCGTATGACGAGGAAGTTGGCTGCGTGGGCGCGCCGTCCATGATTCAGGAACTGGTGGCGCGCGGCGTGAACCCGAGCGGCTGCGTAGTGGGCGAACCCACAAGCATGCGCACCATCGTCGCGCATAAAGGGATTAACGCCTATCGCTGCAGGGTCCACGGCCATGCGGCGCACTCCTCCCTGACGCCCAAAGGCCTGAATGCGATCGAACACGCCGCGCGAATCATTTGCGCCATCCGCGACATCGCCGACCGCTACAAAGCACATGGGCCTTACGACCACGCTTACGACGTTCCCTTTACCACGCTGCAGACCAGCATGATCCGTGGCGGCATCGCGCTGAATACTGTGCCGGACCTTTGCGAGTTCGAGTTCGAATACCGCAATCTGCCAGGGCTCTCGCCCGATGTCGTGATGCAGGAAATTCTGGACTACATCAACAACACAGTTTTACCCGCCATGAAGGAAGAGAACGCCGCGGGCAAGATCGATATCGAAAAACTGGCTCGCTCCCCCGGCCTGGACGCTGCAGAAGACGCCGCTATCACACAGCTGGTGCGTGCCCTGACCCGCGACAACGAGGTTCGCAAGGTGGCTTATGGCACCGAGGCGGGCCTCTTCCAGGCGGCCGGCATTCCTTCCGTGATTTGCGGTCCCGGCAATATCGAACAGGCGCACCGACCGGACGAATATGTTGAGCTTGCGCAACTGGAACAGTGCGAGAAATTCCTGACATCGCTGATCAATAGCCAGGCGGCCTGAGGCCCTTTCTTATCCAAGCCAGACTCCTTGCCCGAAACCGGAGCAGTTTTATGACTGATGTAAACACCCCGCCCCTGAACCTGGACACCATCGCCCGCATGCACGGCGAACTTGCCGCCTACGTGCGCGAGACCCCTGCGCTGGACTATCAGCTTCCCCAATTTGCTGAAGGGACTAAGCTCAACTTAAAGTTTGAATTGCTGCAGGAGGCAGGCACATTTAAAGCCCGAGGGGCTTTCACCAATGTGTTCAATTTGTCCGCCGAGCAGAAAGCACGCGGAGTCACTTGCGTTTCCGCCGGCAACCATGCGGTCGCAGTCGCCTATGTGGCCCACAAAATGGGCGTCAAGGCGAAGACAGTCATGATCAAGACCGCCAGCCCGGCACGCGTCGAATTGTGCCGTCGCTATGGTGCGGAGGTTATTTTTGCTGATGACGGGCAGAAGGCTTTCGACATCGTGCGCGAAATCGAAGCGTCCGAGCAGATGACTTTTATTCACCCTTTCAGCACCTACTCCACGGTATTGGGCACGGCTACCCTGGGCTATGAGTGGATGCGCCAGGCTGCCGACCTGGATGCCGTGGTTCTGCCGATTGGCGGGGGCGGTCTTGCGGCGGGTGTTGCGAAGGCAGTCAAGTTGATGGCGCCGCAATGCCGTGTCTACGGTGTAGAGCCGGAAGACGCGAACGTCATGGCCTTGAGCTTCCAGGCTGGCACACCGCAAAAAATCGGGTCCATGAGCAGCATTGCCGACAGCTTGATGGCTCCCTTCACCG
The DNA here is from genome assembly GCA_029263795.1 of Alcaligenaceae bacterium. Classification (GTDB taxonomy): domain Bacteria; phylum Pseudomonadota; class Gammaproteobacteria; order Burkholderiales; family Burkholderiaceae_B; genus Yanghanlia. The sequence continues at coordinate 2,374 of JAJUFI010000131.1, read as the reverse complement.
ATGCCTATAGCTTTGAAATCTGCCGCGAAAACATCGACGGCCTGGTCACCGTATCCGAAGATCAGATTCGCGAAGCCATGCTGGTCCTGTTCTCCGAACTGAAGCTGGCCGTGGAACCGGCCTGCGCAGTGGCGACAGCAGCGCTTCTGCACCCCTTGCGCGACACCTTGAAGGGTAAGCGTGTCGGCCTGCTGCTATGCGGCACCAATACCGACCCTGCCACCTACATCAAGCACCTGAGTGCGGCCGCAGGAGCCGCAGCATGAGTGTGGAAGTCCTGATTGCGACAGCCGATGACGTCTTTGATGCCCTTCCCATGAAGGACTGTATCGAACTCATGAGAAAAGGCTTCGTCGCACTGGCGCACGAGCGCATTGACCAACCCTTGCGGACCATCGTGAAGTCCCCACTGAGCAGCGGTTTCCTGGGTTTGATGCCGGCCTGCGTAGACGATCCGGCCATTTACCCCACGGCTGTGTATGGCGCGAAGATCGGCACGCTCTTTCCTGAAAACCCCAAAATCGGCAAGGATCCGCATCAGGGCTGTGTGATGCTGATGAGCGGCCGGACAGGCGAGACGCTGGCCATTCTTGACGCCAGCAGTGTGACGGCCTTGCGGACGGCAGCAGTCACCGGTCTTGCTACGTCCCTGCTTGCCAATCCGGAAGCCGACACCTTGGCCCTCTTTGGCGCGGGTCATCAGGCCGAGTGGCAGCTGGAAGCCGTGGCCGCTGTACGGCCTTTGAAGAAAGTCTTCGTGGTCACCCGCAACATCGAAAATGCGCAGCGCTTTGCGGCCAAGGCCGGCGTCAAGTACGGGTTCACCGTGGAAGCCGGCGTCACACCGGAAGCAGCGCTGAGCGAATCAGACATTGTCGTGACGGCCACCAACTCCGCCCAACCCGTTCTTCGTAAAGAGTGGATTCAACCGGGCACCCACATTACGGCCATGGGTTCAAGCACCCCGGCGTATTGCGAGATTGACGGCCCCACCATGGCCGCGGTCACGCTGTTCGTGGATCGTGCCGCTTCGACGCGCAAGGAATCGGGCGAATACCTCAACGCAGTGCGTGACGGCTATCTGTCGGAAAGCAGCCCCTTGATCGAGCTGAGCGAACTTGTTACCCAGCCGGAAAAGGGCCGTCGTTCCCAAAACGAAATCACGCTGTTCAAGTCGCTGGGGCTGGCATTTGAGGACGTGCTCGTGGCGGCTGAACTGCATCGCCGCCATGTGTCCGGCCGGCCCGGCACCCGCATCCACCTATAACTCAACCTACCTGCTTAGGAAACGTTCATGAAAGCGAAAAACTTTCTCCTTACCCTGGCGTGCACCAGCGTCCTGACGCTGGGCGCTGCATTGCCCTCCGTCGCAGCGACGCTCCCTGACCCGATCCGGCTGGTAGTGGGTTACCCACCGGGCGGAACGGCTGATGCAGTCGCCCGGGCGTATGCCGAGAAGCTGCGTACAGCACTGGGGGTCTCGGTTGTCGTCGATAACCGTGCGGGCGCAGGCGGCCAGGTTGCAGCGCAGTCGTTTCAGCAAGCTCCGAAGAACGGCTCGGCCTTGCTGGTGGCGAACAACCACATGATGTCCACCCTGCCCCTGACTGTGCCGACCGTCACTTATGACCCGGTCAAGGACTTCACCCCCGTGGCCACCATCGCCCAGTTCGAACACATTCTGTCAGTCGGGAAGAATACGCCAGCCAACACCCTGGACGAATACATCGAGCTGGCCCGCAAAGAACCCAGCAAATACGGCATGTTCGGCATCCCCGCCGCCGGCAGCGCCCCGCACTTCATCGGCTATACCGTCGGCAAAAAAGCCGACGTCACCCTGACGCCCGTCCCTTACCGCGGCGGAGCGCCTTTGCTGACCGATCTGCTGGGCGGCCATATCCCCGCCGGCGTGGACGCGATCGGCACCATCACGGAGTTTGTGGCCAAGGGTGATGTGAAAGTGCTGGCGGTGACAGGCAAGGAACGCCTGGCGCTGCTGAAGGATGTCCCGACCTTTACCGAACTCGGCTACGAAAACCTCGAAGCATCCGGCTGGATGGGCATATTCGCGCCCGTGGGTACGGATCCCGAGCTGGTGAAGCGTCTCGAGGCGGCGTTCAACGAGGTTGGCAAGAACGCCGATATCGAGAAGACCCTGGTGCCTCTCGGTTTTCTGCCTACGAGCGGAACCGCGAAGGAACTGGCGGAGACCCTGCAGAATGACCTCGACACCTGGGGCCCTATCATCAAGGAATCGGGTTACGTGGCTCAGTAAGCCTTAAGAGGAAAAGGGCGGCTCCCGACTGATGACAGCCTCGCGGACCCCAAGCTGTTGCAGGTGCTTGAACTGCTCTACAGTCTGTACTGTCCTAAG
>JAJUFI010000080.1 GCA_029263795.1 Alcaligenaceae bacterium | reverse complement strand
TTCCTTGCGCAGTTCGCTGCGCGTTTGCGGGTTGAGAGTTCCGCTGCTGGCGAAGACCAGTGTCCAAAAGCCTGACCATGCCAGATAGGTGGGCGAATAAACCCGGTTGTAGGCGCGTGAGAAACGGCGCTCCGCACTTTCCCGCAGGGTGTACAGGCTGCGCCGACCTTCTCGGCGGCCGCTAAGCCAGCCGTCCTCAGCCAGCCTGAAGACGCTGGTTCTGACCAGGCGGTCGCTGATGCCGAAAGGTGCCAGAAGGCGAATCAGGCTGCCCAGCCACAGCGCGCCCCCATGAGGGCGGATGGCATCGCCGAATAGAGTCATGACCAGAGACTTGGCTCGGGGAGGATTCTCTTCCAGGAAGTGATCCGCCCAATCCTGCAGTGAACGTGTCTGTGTTATTTGCATTATTCCGGGGTGTGTCCGGGCGGGTCGAGGGGCGAGCCGCTATGGATTCGTCTTATTCAGGCCTTTTATTATGCAGTATTGGAGTCGTAAGCTGAAATCCGTATCAAATCGGCCGTCGTACAGGAAACCCATGAGACCGGTCGTTGAAGAAGGCGCTTACAAATATGGGCTGGCCAGCCAGATCACCCGGTTGCGCAGGCGCTTGCGGAAGGGAATGGCCGCCAGCGATTCCAAAGTCACCAGCTCTGAGTGGGCAATTTCCAAGTCGATCAGGTCTTCGATACGGCGCGCGAGGCTGCGGCTGTATATTTCCATGTCGAGTTCGAAATTGAGCCTCAGGCTGCGCGGGTCGAGGTTGGATGAGCCAATGAGACTCCACGCGCCATCAATGGTAGTCAGCTTGGAATGGTTGAACACTCCCGCAGTGCGCCAGACCCGGCAGCCAGCTTTTACGACCTGGTCAAGCTGGGCGGTCATGGCGTAGTTGACCAGCCGCAGATTGTTCCGACCGGGGATGACGATATCCACGAGCACACCCCGGCGCGCTGCGGTATTAATGGCGCCGAGCAAGACCTGGTCGGGAAGGAAGTAGGGCGACTGAATGCGTATGTGGTGCTGTGCCACCGCGAATGCCCCCAGCAGCAGGCTGTGGGTGCTGGCCATGTAGCGGTCAGGGCCGGAATGTATGCAGCGTGCCGCAATGTGCGGCTCCGGCGGGTTCCAGGAGCGCGCAATCCATGTCTCAAAAGGCAGGTGCTCGCGCGTCGTGAATTCCCAGTCATGGGCAAATACGGCCATCAGCTGTGCGACGACCGGCCCTTCCACTTGAAAGTGGGTGTCGTTGGCAGCCTTTTCTCCTGCAAGTGTGGAAACAAAGTTTTCGCGAATGTTCATGCCCCCAGTGAAGCCCAGCCTGCCGTCCACCACCAGTATCTTCCGATGGCTGCGCAAATTGGCGTAGGCAGTGCGGATGCCCATGGGGTTGGTCATGAACAGGGCATACGGAATTTCATTGCGCCGCAGGGCCCACGTAATGGACGGCTGTGAGTAGCGCACCCCCACTGCATCAATGAGAACCCGGATTTCGACACCGCGTCGCCTGGCGCGGGCCAGGGCCTCCACGAACGCCTTGCCTTGCATGTCGTTGTCAAAGATGTAGGTTTCCAGCGCGATGGTACGCTCGGCTGATTCGATGGCGGCGATCATGGCTGGGTAGGCTTCGTCACCGCTGCGCAGAATGCGCACATTATTGCCATCGACCAGCGGAAAGCGGCTCAAGTTGTCACTGAGCTGGTGGAGGGATTTGAACTGAGGTGCGGCCAGGTAGGCCACATCAATCGGAGTAAGCGGCTTGTCCGGTATGTAGCTCGGAAGACTGCGATCACGCTGATCGGAAATGTGGTCGTGTCGAATTCTGTTGATGCCGGCGATCAGGTAGAGGAAGGGCCCCAGCAGCGGCGACATGATGATGACGCCGACCCAGGCAATGGCCGCCCTGACGTCGGACTTCGTCATGGCGGCATGCACGGCGGCAGTGCCACCTACCGCTACGCTCAGAAGCAGCGCCAGATGCGGCCAATACTCATTGAAGAGGGCTTGGAAGCTTGTCATGCGAACAAGAGATGCCGGAGGAATTCGCGATGATGCCGGAAGTGTAACTGAAGGCCCCAGGGCGACTCAGGGTTGGCCATTCATGATACAGGCATCCAGTGTGGCCCGATATTTGCAATATGGCAGGCGAGGCGGGGTGCTGCTTACCCCGACATGAACTAAAGGAGAAAACTATGCGACCCTTATTGCTCTGGCTGATTGGCATTCCCCTGCCCATTATTCTGCTCATCATGCTGTTCTGGTAACAGTTGTGCCTTCGCGAGGGCAGGGGTCGGAATGCCCGACCCTTTTACACCCTGTCTTTCCCATCAGTCCCACTATCCTGATCGGAAATTCGTGGTAGGAAGGCGCAGACGGGGGTGCAGGACACACACGAAAAAAAGCCCGCTTGAAAAGCGGGCTTTGGGAAACTGGGGTGACCGATGGGGCTCGAACCCACGACAACCGGAATCACAATCCGGGACTCTACCAACTGAGCTACGGTCACCATTGGCAGTGATGCCTGCAGGGTTTCCCCTGTGAAGGCTCGGCCTCTTCATGCTTCAAAAATCTCCAAATGAATAGGCCTGCACTGCGAAAGAAAAATGATTCTAGCATATTTTTACTCGCTGATGCCAGGCGTCGGCAGCTCGCGTCGTAAGATGTTTGCCTGGCCCCACCGCGCGATGTATCGTAGAGCGGCGTCACCCCATTTCGGGTGACTGGTAGCGGTTGACGCGTATTCCGTCCAATGAACCCAAGAATGTCAGGAAGCATACATGGCCCAACTCTTCGTCGTTCACCCAGAGAATCCGCAGTCACGGCTGCTCAGCCAAGCCGGCCAGTTGCTGGCAGAAGGCGGTCTGGTAGCCCTTCCCACTGATTCCAGCTACGCCGTCGTTGCCCGGCTTGACGACAAGTCGGCTGCCGATGCGCTGCGCCGCCTGCGCGGGCTGGACGAACGCCATCATCTAACACTCTTGTGTCGTGACCTTGCCGAGATCAGCCATTTCGCTCGTGTTGACAATCGTCAGTACCGCTTTCTGAAGCTGGCGACTCCCGGCGCCTATACCTTCATCCTTGAGGCCACCAAGGAAGTGCCGCGGCGTGTCTCGCATCCATCCCGCAAGACAATAGGCATACGTGTGCCGGATCATCGTGTCGCGCTAGCCTTCATTGAGGCGGCCGGCACTCCACTGGTTTCCACAACACTTATTCCCGACGGTGAGCAAGACCCGCTCAACGATGCGCAGGAAATTTTTCAGCGATATGGCGGGCAGCTGGCCGCAGTCATTGATGGCGGGCCGTGCTCGCTCGCTCCCACTACGGTGATTGACCTTACTGGTCCTCTCCCGGAAGTGGTGCGTCAGGGGCAGGGCGACCTTGCCGCGGTAGGGCTGGATTAATTCAGGCGCCCGATGTCCGAGCTTATTCAGACGATCACGGTCTATGCGCTTCCCGTGCTTTTCGGCATTACCCTCCATGAGGCAGCCCATGGTTATGTGGCGCGCATGTTTGGTGACCCAACCGCCTGGCAGGCCGGGCGCATCAGCCTGAATCCCATTCGACACATTGACCCGGTCGGCACCATTGTGGTGCCGCTATTTCTTCTCTTCACCACCAAAATACTGGGTGGTGGTGGCCTGCTCTTCGGGTGGGCCAAGCCGGTGCCGGTCGACTGGAGCCGCCTGCGCAACCCCAAGCGCGACATGGCATGGGTCGCGCTGGCGGGTCCTCTTTCGAATCTGGTCATGGCCGTACTCTGGGCCATCTCGCTGAGATTGCTGGCAGAGTCGGGCGCGTCCGCTTCCGATTTCTGGGCCCGCATGGCAATAGCTGGGGTGCAGGTGAACCTCATTCTCATGGCCCTCAACCTGGTGCCGCTACCGCCGCTGGACGGCGGACGCATTGTGGTCAGCCTGCTTCCCAACCGCCTCGCATACCAGTTTTCACGCATTGAACCTTATGGCATCCTCATCCTGATCTTGCTGATGATGACGGGCATGTTGTGGTTTCTGCTCGAACCCTTCCTGCTGTTCGGTCAGGTCGTTGTGGAGTGGTTCCTGTGAATGTTCTGGCCATGTTTACAACTTCTACAGTAATACGAGTAAACTTGCAGATTGGGTTCGGTTGGCGGAACCAGCCATGCCGATGAGTTAGTGGAGATCAACTGAAATATTATGGCAAGCACGGATTCTTCGATTTTTAAGGGCAGCATGGTGGCCCTTGTCACGCCCATGCACCCCGATGGCAGCCTTGATCTCGACGCATTTCGAAAACTCATCGACTGGCACGTGGCCGAGGGCACAGACGCACTGGTCGTCGTGGGTACTTCTGGCGAATCGCCCACGGTCGACTTCGAAGAGCACTTCGAAATCATTCGCATTGCGGTGGAACACGCCGCCGGCCGCATTCCCGTCATTGCCGGCGTGGGCGGCAATTCAACGAGCGAAGCCATCGAACTTACCCGTCACGCAGCCAATGTCGGCGCTCAGGCAGGGCTTTCGGTCGTTCCTTATTACAACCGCCCCACACAGGAAGGCATGTATCAGCATTTCCGCACAATCGCGGAAACGGTCGATCTGCCGCTGATCCTCTATAACGTTCCGGGCCGTTGTGTGGCTGACTTGTCCAACGCCACCGTCCTGCGCCTGGCACAGGTACCAAATATCATCGGCATTAAGGACGCTACCGGAGACATCCCGCGTGGGGTGGAACTCTTGCGCGATGCGCCGGCTGATTTCCGCATCCTCAGTGGTGATGACCCCACTGCCGCCGCGCTGATGTTGCTGGGCGGGCATGGGAATATCTCGGTCACGGCAAACGTGGCACCGCGCCTGATGCACGAGCTTTGTGTTGCCGCCATGTCGGGCGACGTCGCACGTACGCGCGAACTGAACACCAAGCTTGCCCAGCTGAACAGAGTGTTGTTTATCGAGGCCAACCCCATTCCGGTCAAATGGGCCGTTGCGGAAATGGGCTTGTCCGAACTGGGCTACCGCCTGCCTCTTGTCCCGCTTTCGTCGCAGTACCATGATCTCGTTCGTACATCCCTGAAAGAAGCTGGCGTACTCTGAACATGACCATCCATTCCAACAAGACGCGCATCATAGGGTCGGCGCTCGGTTTGAGCGCACTCCTGCTTTCCGGCTGCTCCACAATCAACCAGGCACTCGGCATTGAGGAGGCGGTCAATTACAAGAGCACGGTGGCAGGCGACCCATTGACCATCCCGCCAGACCTCACTCAGGCCAATCGCGACGCCCGTTACACTGCACCTGCAGGTGTGACGACCTTCTCCGAGTACGCGGCTGCGCAAGGCAATCGTCCAGCGGTGGGGCAAACACAGGTTCTGCCGGCCTCAGACGGCATTGAAGTCAAGAGGGATGGCGATCTGCGCTGGCTGGTGGTCCATCGCCCCGCAGAGGACATCTACCCGCAGCTGTTGGAATTCTGGAACGATCAGGGTTTCACCATTCGCACGGATGACCCGCGCGCCGGTCTGATTGAAACAGACTGGGCCGAGAACCGGGCCAAGATCCCCGAAGGTTGGATACGCAAGGCTCTCGGGGCCATCATTGACCAGGTCTTCGACAGTGGCGAGCGCGAGCGCTTCCGTACACGGCTCGAGCGTGTGAGCCCGACCGTCACGGAAATCTACATTAGCCATCAGCATATGTACGAGGAACCTGCAGCCGACGGCACAGCCTTCCGCTGGGTGCATGGCAAGGAAGACCCGGGCCTGAACGCTGCTATGCTGGCACGGCTGATGGTCTATCTGGGCACCGATGTAGCCTCCGCATCCGCCCGTGTACAAGAAGCAGAGAAAGTGGAGACGCGTCCATCAGTGCAGGCGCTGCCCGACCGTACGGCCCTGTCGCTTGCCGAAAACTTCGACCGCGCGTGGCGCCGCGTCGGCGTGGCCATTGACTCGGCAGGCTTCTCGGTGGAAGACCGTGACCGCTCCACAGGCGATTACTATATCCGATACCTGGATGTGGACCTTGGCCAGAAGATCGAGCAACCCAATATCTTCAGCCGCATGTTCGGGGGCAAGAATACGGCCGAACCGCTCACCTATCGCATCAACGTGCAAGGTCAAGGTGGCAGTTCCATGGTGCGGGTTCTGGATGTCAACGGCGTTCCTCAGGAAGACGATACCGCCAAGCGCATTCTTGCGGTCCTGGCCGATCACATGGGTTACCGTTAAACCCCGAAGTCGGCTGAATCCGTGCCGTGCTGTGAAAATGGCAGGTTGTGAAACCTGCCATTTTCTATCTTTCAATTTTCCAAGTAGTGCACCCAGCCTTCCGCCACCCATTCGCGCAAGGTGGCTTCCTCTTTCTTCTTAAGTTCCTCGAGCAGCTCCGGTGAGCAGATCAGTTCGCGCTCGTCCGCCAAGGTGCGCATGCGCCGACTTGCCTTGACCGGTGCGACTTCGCCGTTGATGTAAAGCTCCTTGCCCCGGTACATCATGCGTGTGCAGCGATCCAGAACAAAGCGACCGACGGCGGGGAAGGGCTCATGGTCGGGCAATACGTCGTCACCCGGAATGAAATAAGCGTTATCCGGCAGCTCGGTCAGCCATTGACCGAGAAATCGTGCTGCCTGGCGGCGGTCCATGGGCAGCCGCCTGGTTGCCTCTATCGTGGCGTCGAGCAGGCGAGTAGGCAGCCTGGCAGGCGTGGCGGTTGCCGCCGTGCCAGGGTCCTTGTACGTTTCTTCCATGTTTGGGCCGGGGATGACAGGGCGGGCATAAAGGCCGTCATCATTGCCCAAGTTCGCCATGAGCTGGTCCGACATGGCATGCAACATCCCATAGGCCAGGGCACCTTGCGTAGGCGCGCGAAAGCCTATGGAAATTGTCATGCAGTTATGGGTTTCCGCTATCCCGTCGTGTGCGACGTGGGGCGGCAGGTAAAGCATGTCGCCCGGTTCCAGCACAAATTCCTGTTCGGGCTCGAACCGCTGCAGAATCTTGCATGGCAATCCCGGAACGAGATCGAGATCGCTCTGCTGACTGATTCGCCAGCGCCGTTTTCCATGGCCTTGGAGCAGAAAGACGTCATAACTGTCAAAGTGTGGCCCGACGCCGCCGCCTTTTGTGGCAACACTGATCATGACGTCGTCCAGCCGGGCATCCGAAATGAAACGGAACTGCCGCATCAGGGCCGCCATGCCATCATCATGCAGGTCGACGCTCTGCGCCAGCACAGTCCAGCCGGGCTGGCGTGCTGATGGCAGTTTGGCAAACGGCCCCTTCTCCATATTCCACGTGCCGTTTTCCTGCGAGATCAAGCGCGATTCTACTTCTTCGCGCTTGACCAGTTCGCGAATGTCAGCTGGACGCAGGTTGGGCTGGTAGCTGGGGATGGCCTGGCGTATCACCAAGGGCTGACGCTGCCAGTATCGGCTCATGAATTCCTTTGGGGAAATGCCGCCGAGCAGGGTAAGGGGCTGGTCGATGTTCATGTTGAGAGTTCTTCGTACAGGGCGAATAGAAGGTCGAGCGCTTCGCGGGGACTGAGGTTGTTCGGATCAATTTCGCGAAGTTTATCGCGCAAGGCCAGGGCCGCCTCGATCTCTGCAGTGGCGGGGGAGGCTGTGTCCGTATCCCCCTCAATTAGGGAGGGGGCGTCGGAGCCGTTCCCGGCACCGAAGAGGTCCAGTTGGGGGGTGGCAACACCCAAAGATTCCAGCCGTGAAAGCTCCCGACTGGCATGGCGGATCACTGCCGCAGGGATGCCCGCCCTTTGAGCCACCTGGATGCCATAGCTGCGGCTCGCCGGGCCCGGTCGCACTTCGTGCAGGAACACGATGCCGGAGGACGATTCTGCCGCCGCCAGATGGACGTTTGCCGCCGCCGGGGCTTCGGAAGGGAGGCGTGTCAGCTCGAAATAGTGGGTCGCAAATAGTGTGAGGGCCTGGTTGTGGTTGAGCAGGCGATGCGCAATGGCCCAAGCCAGGGCAAGGCCATCGTAGGTGGATGTACCGCGGCCGATCTCGTCCATCAGAACAAGGCTGTGTGCGGTACTGGCCTGGAGAATGCTCGCCGCCTCTGTCATCTCCATCATGAAGGTGGACCTGCCGCCGGCGAGGTCGTCACCAGCGCCAATGCGGGTGAAGATGCGGTCGATATCCCCGATGCGGGCCGAGGCTGCGGGCACGAAACTGCCGGTGCGGGCGAGCAGCACAATCAGGGCCACCTGCCTCATGTAGGTGGATTTGCCCCCCATGTTTGGCCCGGTGATGAGCAACATGCGTTGAGCAGGCCCCAGCGTACAGTCGTTCGGGGTGAAGCGCTCTATGCTGCGCTCCACAACGGGGTGGCGCCCCGCTTCGATCGCAATCTCCGGGGTGTCCACCAGCTTCGGGGCCACCCATTCATTGTCACGCGCATGCAGGGCCAGGGAAGCCAGGGCATCCACCTGAGCCAGCGCGGCTGCGCAACAGCTCAGTGCCGGGGCAAACGGCAGCAGGGCGTCGAGCAATTGCTCGTACAGCCATTTTTCGCGAGCCAGGCTGCGTTCCTGAGCAGAAAGCACTTTGTCTTCCCAGGCCTTGAGCTCGGGTGTGATGTAGCGCTCCGCATTCTTGAGAGTTTGGCGACGGCGGTAGTCGTCGGGCACCTTGTCGGTCTGGCCGCGCGAGACTTCAATGAAGAAACCGTGCACACGGTTGTACTCGACGCGCAGGTTGGGAATGCCGGTGCGTTCCCGTTCCCGCTGTTCAATCTCCATGAGGAATTCGCCGCTGTCCGTTGCAAGGCGGCGCAACTCGTCAAGTTCCTCGTCATACCCGGGGGCCAGAACGCCGCCGTCACGAACCTGTGCGGCAGGATCCTCGGCGATGGCGCGTTGCAGCAGTTCACAAGCCGTGCGGTCCACGTCCATTTGCGCGCACAACGACTGCAGCGCCTTGCCTTCCGGATAACGCTGCTTGAGCAGAGCGATGATTTCCGGCACCTGAACTAGGCAGTCCCTCAGGCTTGCCAGCTCTCGCGGTCGGACTGACCGCAGCCACAAGCGCGTGGCAATGCGTTCAAGATCGGGGACCCGCTGCAGGCAGTGGCGTAGCGTGTCGAGCGGTTCTTCGACTTCCAGACCCCCGGCCGGGGTGGGTGACAGCAGGGTGGAGATCACGCTTTGCCGTTCCTCCACGGCCTGTCGATTACGCAAGGGCTGATGCAGCCACCGTTTCAGTAAACGGCTGCCCATGGGGGTGGCGCAGTGGTCCAGCACCTTGAACAGGGTGGGGCCGTCTTCCCCGGTGATGGTTTCCGTGATTTCAAGGTTTCGTCTTGAGACGGGATCCAGCACGACATATTCGCCGCCATGGTCAACCCGGATGCCATGAATGTGTTCCAGAGCATGACTCTGTGTGCGGCTGACATAACGCAGCAGCGCACCCGCAGCGCAGGCGGCAACAGGCACGTCGGCCAGCCCCAGGCCCTGGAGGCCATCCACCTTGAAGTGGGATTCCAGCACATGACGTGCACCGTCTTCCTCGAAATGCCAGTCAGGAATGCGGCTGACGGCGGTATGGAGATGGGCAGTGTCCCTCCAGCTTTCCGCGCAAACAAGTTCGGCGGGTGCGATACGGTGAAGTTCCGTTTCCAGCATGTCGGGTGTGCACTCCGTCACCCGGAACTCGCCGTTGGCCACGTTCATCCACGACAGCCCGCAGCGTTCATTGCGCCCCTTGCCGCGACGCCAGACGGCTGCAATCATGCGGTCGTCTTTGCTCGGCAGCAGGGCGTCATCCGTCAGGGTCCCGGGCGTCACGATGCGCACGATCTTGCGTTCGACCGGCCCTTTGCTGGTTGCCGGGTCGCCCACCTGTTCGCAGATTGCGACTGATTCGCCCATTGCCACCAGACGGGCCAGGTAACCTTCCACAGAGTGAAAGGGTACGCCGGCCATGGGCACCGGCTGCCCGTTAGACGTCCCGCGCTTGGCCAGGGTGAGATTCAACAACCTGGCACCACGCTCTGCATCTTCATAGAACAACTCGTAGAAGTCGCCCATGCGATAGAACAGCAGATAGTTTCCGGCCTCGGCCTTGAGGCGGAGATATTGCTGCATCATGGGGGTATGACCGGAAAGATCGGGTTGTGTCATCAAGCGTCGGGAAAAATGAACATGCGCTTCCCAGCCTGCCGCATGGCATTGGGCAGGATGCAGGGAGTCGATAGCGGTTACCCCATTATAGTGGGGCGGCGGAGGTGCGCTCGGCTGCGGGTGAGTGGCCGGGAATGGGAAGGAAGGGAGCGAAAGTGCAGTGGTGGAAGGCCGCTACTGCAGGGCTATAAGAGTGTAGCCAATGAAAAAGCCCGGGCGATCAAGCCCGGGCTCCGAGGAGGCTGAAGTGTGTCAGGAGCGGTCCTGCTCATCGCGCAGCTCGTCCTTGGCCTCGCCAATTTCGCGCTGTACGCTACCGACATTCTTTTCGATTTTGCCCTTGAGCTCCGTTTTTTTGTCTCCCGTGACCTTGCCGGCAGCTTCCTTCACCGCGCCCTTAACTTCGTGGCCAGCGCCTTCGATTCGATCCAGATCCATGCTGATCTCCTGTTTTGTCGATGGAAAAACATGTTCAGGAAACCGTAAGCAAGGTGCATACCCGGCCGTCAGGTACTGCCGAGCTATGTTCAGGGTGACGAGCGCATCTGCTTCCCCCTCCAGAAAACATAGCTTCCAATCAGCACGATGACCCACAGCGCGATGCCGTCGCGGGAGAAAAGCAGATCAAAGTACAAGGCCCAGGGCCCGTGGGTGCAACCATCGGGGCTCAGGGAGCAGGCGGTGAAGGCGAAATAAAGGACGATGGCCAGGGAACCAACGACTATGTTGGCGCCCGCTATCATCAGAAATGTTCCCAGTCTACGCATCCGGTTTCTCATGGTAAGGCGAGTGCAGCCAACACCGTGCCACCGGCATATCAGATCCGGACGGCCTGGCTTTCGCTCCGGGGCAGCTGGCGATCCGGTGCGCGTTCAAGAGCCAGTTCCGGGCCGACTGGCACGATGCCATTCGGGTTGATGCTGTGATGGCTGCGGTAGTAGTGCTGTTTGATGTGGTCGAAGTCGATGGTTCCGGCCACACCCGGCCACTGATAAAGTTCGCGAGTGTAGCTCCAAAGATTCGGGTAATCGGCCAGGCGCCTGATATTGCACTTGAAGTGGCTGTAGTAGACAGCATCGAAACGGATCAGGGTGGTAAACAGGCGCCAGTCGGCTTCAGTGAGCCTGTCTCCCACCAGAAAGCGTTGTCGTCCAAGGCGCTTTTCCAGTTTGTCCAGGCATGCGAACAGGCTGCGTACTTCTTCTTCATAGACCGACTGGTCTGTGGCGAACCCTGCCTTGTACACGCCGTTGTTCACCGCCTCGTAGATCTCGGCGTTGATGGCGTCGATTTCGGGCAGCAGCTCTGCTGGCGCGTAATCGCCTTCCCTGGCGTCGATTCCATCGAAGGCCGAATTCAGCATGCGGATTATCTCCGCCGATTCGTTGTTGACGATGGTGTTGCGCTGGAGGTCCCAAAGAATGGGGACGGTGACCCGTCCGCTGTAAGAGGGCAGGGCGCGCGAGTACACTTCGTACAGATAGGTCGCGTCGCCCACCGGGTCGGCGACTACACCAGGGCCCGGTTCGAACGTCCAGCCCTTGCTGCCCATGTATGGGTTGACTACCGACACGCTGATCATGTCTTCCAGGCCTTTCAAGGCGCGAAAGATCAGGGCCCGGTTGGCCCAGGGGCATGCCAGTGATACATACAGGTGATATCGGCCCGCTTCGGCCTTGAAGCCCGGTTCGCCGGTCGGCCCGGC
>JAJUFI010000064.1 GCA_029263795.1 Alcaligenaceae bacterium | reverse complement strand
CCGCAGCAACCGGCGCCGGGCACTGCCCTGCCATCAATGCCCACCAAGCTCAGCACCCGGATGGTGGCTTCGTCAATGGAAGGCATCATGGCCGGCTGGACGCAACCCTGCAGCAAAATCACTTTTTTCGCGGCCTGACCAGACTTGGCGCGCGGGTGCCGCACCGGCTGCCTGGGCGGAACTTTGTCCCGCAACACCCGCGGCAAGACGGGGCGCAATAACCGGCCCACCGTCATCGCCGGGGCAAACAATGCCGAATTGAGCCCTGTGCTGAGCAGCTTGCGCAACAACTGCTGTTCAAGCGGACGCGCCACCTTCCTGGCCGCCACCTCCCGCCCTATATCGACCAGCTTTCCATATTCCACCCCGGATGGGCAAGTCGTCTCGCAATTGCGGCAGGTCAGGCAACGGTCCAGATGCAACTGCGTGGAAGCACTCACCTCCCTGTCTTCCAGCATCTGTTTGATCAGGTAAATGCGCCCTCGGGGGCTATCAAGTTCATCGCCCAGCTCCAGATAGGTGGGGCAAGTCGCCAGACAGAAACCGCAGTGAACACAACGCCGCAGGATTTCTTCTGCCTCAACGCCTTCCGGCGTGTCCTTGATCCAGGGAGCAAGCGTGGTCTGCATGGCCTCAGAACTCCCTGAACAGTCGACCGGGGTTGAACATGCCGGTAGGGTCGAACTCCTGTTTCAGCCTTTCACTGATTGCCCTAACACCCGGTGACGGTGGATGAAAGACGGGAACCAGTGGCTGCCCTGCAGCACGAAACAAAGTGGCGTGTCCGCCGTGCCTCGCGGCCGCCTTGCGCACGAAATCCGGTTCGATCTCACCGTCAGCCAGCCAGCGTTGGCCTCCGTTCCATTCAATCAGGACTTGGCCCAAACCCAGAGGCGGCGTACTGGGAGGTACACAGACCCGCCACAGGGGCCTGGCCTGAAAAAAAACATGAGTCTGGTCTCGCAAGCTGTCCCACCACTGCGCAGCTTCGTCCGGCTCAAGGCAACGTCCGCCAATACGGGCGCGCGCACTGGCCAGCGCGGCTTCGCTACCGGAAAGCCTTACCCGCAGCACACCTTCCCCCTGAACCTCAAGCCAGGAGGTTGCCGAAATTGGCAGGGGTAAGCTGCGCCAGGCGTTGAACTGTGCCAGTGCCTCGCCTTCGCCCATCTGCAGCTCAATGGTTTGTTCGACCAGAGGTCGTGGAGCGACCTTCAGAGAGACATCCAGCAAGGGGCCGAAGATGCCCAGCGAACCCGCCAGCAGACGCGCAACGTCATAGCCGGCCACGTTCTTCATCACTTCTCCGCCAAAGCGCAGCACGGCGCCGGACGCATCCAGCAAGCTAGCTCCCAGCACGAAGTCCCTTAGGCTACCCGCCATCATCCGGCGAGGCCCCGACAAGCCGGCAGCAACACAGCCCCCTACGGTGGAGCCCTCCCCATAGCGAGGAGGTTCGAAGGCAAGCATCTGCCGATGTTCCGCCAACAGTTGCTCGATTTCAGTCAGCGGAGTGCCGGCGCGAACGGTGATGACCAGCTCACTGGGCTGGTAGTTGACCACCCCTCGGTAAGCCGACAAATCCAGAATACTGCCCTGCACTGACGCGGGATAGGGTTCCCCGTAGAAGTCCTTGGTGCCGCCGCCCCGGATGAATAAATTCTTGAGGCTTGCCCGAGCGGTCATGACCTGGTCAATCATCTCGGACAGAACGAATTCCATTCGATTTCCTTAGAAACGTGGCAGGTCAGGGAAGCGGATCTGGCCGGCATGAACATGCATGCGGCCATACTCCGCGCAGCGGGCCAGCGTTGGTATTACTTTCTCCGGGTTCAGCAGGCCATAGGGGTCGAAACCCCTCTTCAGTGCCAGGAAAAAGTTCAGCTCCTGCCGCGTGAATTGCACACACATCTGGTTGATCTTTTCGATTCCCACACCATGCTCACCCGTGATGGTTCCCCCGACTTCGACGCAAAGCTCGAGTATGGCGGCACCAAATCGTTCGGCTTTCTCAACTTGCTCAGGAATGTTCGCATCGAAGAGGATCAGCGGATGCAGGTTGCCGTCGCCGGCATGAAACACATTGGCGCAGTGCAGCCCGAAGTCCTCTTCCATGGCGACAATGGCGTTTAAAACCCGTGCCAGATGCCGTCTCGGTATCGTGCCATCCATGCAGTAATAATCGGGAGAAACCCGACCTGCCGCCGGAAAGGCATTCTTGCGTCCTGCCCAGAAGCGCAGGCGTTCCTCTTCGCTGGCCGACACTTGCAACCGGCTGGCGCCAGCAGAGGCAAAGACCGCTTTCATGCGGAGGATTTCATCCTCGACTTCTTCGTCCGTACCATCGGACTCGCACAAGAGTATTGCCTCGGCATCGAGGTCATAGCCCGCCTGCACGAAGGGCTCGACCATGTGCGTGGCTCTCTTGTCCATCATTTCCAGGCCTGCCGGGATGATGCCGGATGCAATTATGTTTGCCACGGCCTCGCCGGCAGATTCGACGGACGGGAAACTGGCCATGACGACACGTGCGCAGGCAGGACGTGGAATCAACTTGACGGTGGCCTGAGTGACGATTCCCAGCATGCCCTCTGAGCCGATGAAGGCGGCTAGGAGGTCCACCCCGGGAGCATCGGGTGCATCCGAACCGAGCTCGACGATCTCGCCTTCAGCGGTGACCATGCGGACCCGCAGCACGTTGTGCACGGTTAGCCCGTATTTGAGACAATGTACGCCCCCGGAGTTTTCGGCAATATTTCCCCCTATGGAACAGGCAATCTGGCTGGAAGGGTCGGGGGCGTAATAGAGACCGTAGGACGCAGCTGCTTCAGATATGGCCAGGTTGCGCACACCGGGCTCCACCAGCGCCGTGGCGGCGTCCACATCGATCTTCAGAATGCGGTTCAGCTTGGCCAAGCCCAGCACTACGCCCTGAGCATGGGGAGTGGCGCCGCCGGAAAGCCCGGTTCCGGCGCCTCGTGCGACGATAGGAATGTCGAATGCCCTGCAGGCCTGCACCACTTCCACCACCTGCGCTTCGTCTTCCGGAAGCACCACGACAGGCGGCGTTTCCCGAAACAATGACAGACCGTCGCACTCGTAGGGACGTGTGTCCTCGGCGCGGGTGAGTATGCAATGGGCAGGCAACCTGTTGCCTAGCCGCTTGAGCAACCCGGGAAAATCGGCAGACATCGCAGAATGAGAAACATGAGTACTCATGAGAATCTCACAGCCGTTATGTCGCCGAATTTACCGCTAGGCGACGAGCTCCACGTTTGCAGCGGGGGGGATCACCTTGCCCGGATTCAGTATGTTGTTCGGGTCGAAGGCATTTTTCAGTGCCGCCATGAGGTCCAGGGCATCACGCCCGTGCTCGGCTTCCATGAAGGCCATTTTGTGCAGACCGACTCCATGTTCGCCAGTGCACGTTCCACCCATGCGTATGGCTCGTTCGACCAACCTGCGGTTCAGCGCCTCGGACTCCTGGAATTCCGCAGCGTTGTCGGGGTCAAGCAACATCAGCACGTGGAAGTTGCCGTCGCCCACGTGGCCAACGATGGTGTAGGGGAAACTGGCCTGATCAAGTTCTTCGGCGGTTTCCGTCACGCACTCGGCCAGCCTGGAGATCGGTACGCAAACGTCGGTCGTACTGGCCCTGCAACCTGGGCGCAGTTGAAGGCCCGCAAAATAAGCGTTGTGACGCGCAGCCCAGAGCTTGCTGCGATCTTCGGGACGCTCTGCCCAGGCGAAGTCTTCCCCACCATTTTCCCGCGCGATGTCCTGCACCACCTCTGCCTGTTCGCGTACGCCTGCGGGGCTGCCATGGAATTCAAACAACAAGAGGGGAGATTCCTTCAGGCTGAGCTTGCTGTAGGCGTTCGTGGCCCGCACCGCAATGGTGTCCATGAATTCCACCCTGGCCACCGGCACACCCATCTGGATGACTTCGATGACGCACTGAACCGCGGAGCGCAGATCCGGGAAATTGCAAATGGCTGCCGATATGGCTTCGGGCTGCGGGTACAGGCGCACTGTCACTTCGGTGATGATGCCCAGCGTTCCCTCGCTTCCCACAAAAATACGGGTGAGGTCGTACCCTGCAGAAGACTTGCGTGCCCGGCTGGAAGTGGTGATGATGCGACCATCGGCGGTGACCACCTTCAACGAGACCACGTTCTCGCGCATGGTGCCATAGCGGACCGCGTTGGTTCCCGATGCCCTTGTGGCGGCCATGCCGCCCAGGCTGGCGTCCGCACCAGGGTCGATAGGGAAGAACAGCCCCGTGTCGCGAATTTCTTCATTCAGCTGTTTGCGCGTCACCCCTGCCTGCACCGTAACGGTAAAGTCTTCCGGATGAACGGCCACAATGCGATTCATGCCGGAAAGATCGAGTGAAACTCCACCCTGAACGGCAAGCAGATGGCCCTCAAGCGAAGAACCGGTGCCGTAGGGGATAAGCGGCACACCATGCTTGTTGCAGTGGGCCGCCAGCCAGGCCACTTCTTCGGTGCTCTGGGCAAACACCACAGCGTCGGGCAGCATGGGCGGGTAAGGAGATTCGTCCCGCCCATGATGCTCGCGCACGGCCTCGGCTGTAGAAAACCTATCGCCGAAACGTTCGCTCAGGGCTTCGAAGAAACCAGCCGGAATACTGCGCCGGCTGCGCGAAACGGGAATGGCACTCACGCTTTTTTGTCCTTTCTGATTCTGCGTACGCACCGCAGGGTGCGCTCCCCCGCCTGCGACAGGAGCGAGCGGGGGCTTGTAACGATACTAACTGTTTTAGGCAGCACTGCCGATCAGGGCATTTGCTGATTGCGGGGACCGCTCGCGGCGGAGCTTCACCGCCTTGGCAAGACGGTCCAGCACTTCAACGGAAGTGTCCCAGTCAATGCACCCGTCTGTAATGCTCTGACCATAGGTCAGGGGCTGGCCTTCGACGAGATCCTGACGGCCTGCCACCAGATTACTTTCGACCATGACGCCAAAAATGTATTGGCTTCCGCTCTCGATCTGCTTGCATACGTCCTCGATCACCTCAGGCTGCCGGCGGTAGTCCTTGGAGCTATTGGCGTGACTGGCGTCGATCATGAGACGCGGCAGAATACCGGCGCTAGATATCATTTGCGCAGCGGCGTTGACGCTTTCGGCATCGTAATTCGGTTTTTTGCCACCGCGCAGGATGACGTGGCAATCCTTATTGCCCACGGTGGACACAATCGCCGAGTGTCCGCCCTTGGTGACGGAGAGGAAATGGTGAGGCTGCGATGCCGCCATGATGGCATCGATGGCGATCTTGGTATTACCATCCGTACCGTTCTTGAAGCCGACGGGGCAGGACAGCCCGGAGGCAAGTTCGCGATGGACCTGGCTTTCCGTGGTGCGCGCACCGATGGCACCCCAGGAAACCAGGTCGGCGATGTACTGCGGGGTGATCATGTCGAGGAATTCGCAGCCGGCCGGCAGACCCAGCTCGTTCACCTGTATGAGCAATTCGCGGGCAGTGCGCAGGCCCTTGTTGATGTTGAAACTGCCGTCAAGGTTAGGGTCGTTGATGAGGCCTTTCCAGCCTACCGTAGTGCGGGGTTTCTCGAAATACACCCGCATGATGATTTCCAGCTCGCCTTCGTATTGCTTGCGCTTTTCAGCCAGGCGACGTGCGTAATCCAGAGCTGCTTCGGTGTTATGGATGGAACATGGCCCAATTACGACCACGACCCGGTCATCTGCGCCGTTGAGAATGTCATGTACCGCACGACGTGCGCCGTAAACGACCTTGGAAATCTCCGGTGTGCAAGGAAATTCCCGCATGATGTGCGACGGGGGGGACAGTTCCTTGATTTCTCGGATTCGCAAGTCATCAGTATTGTGCGACACGGTAAGCTCCATTGGTTTGGCCAGCAACAAGGCGGGTACAAAAAAAGCCGCCTAGCTTTCCGCTGGCGGCTTTTTCGGGAATTTCGACTATTTTTCTAGTGCGTACGACCGTTCCCTTCCTCCACCAGCGGCTTTGGAAAAGCGTAAAAGTAAAAGAAGAAAAACTGGAAAACGGTACGCATGTAAACCATCCTAACACGCTGGCAAACCGATGCCAAGCGTTTTTTCACCCTCTGTTTCTTGAAAAACACAGTTGATTTGCCGCCCCTAGCTGCGCGAGTGGGAACGGAGTTTGCTCGTTTTCCGGCGCTCACCCATCTAGCCCCAGGACATTCATTTGAACACGAAATATTATTCGGTGTATGATTTTTTTCTGAATTATTAGCGTGCAAAGTGTTATGAGGGCTGCAGCTGGGCAGCATGCCCCTGCTGCCCTCAGCAAAAAACCACCCGCGGCGCTTGGCGCCGCTACAAGAAACAAGGAGTGGAATATGTTCTTGAAACCAGCCCGAATTGCTACTGCACTCGCCCTGGGTGCGGCAATGGTTTTCCCCGCCACCGCGTCCTGGGCCGCTTCGCTGGAAGAGATCAAACAACGTGGTCTCATCCGCATTGCCGTGGCCAACGAGATTCCCTACGGCTACGTGGACATGAGTGGCGAAGCAAAGGGTGCCGGCCCGGACGTCGCGCGCCAGGTCATGAAGCAGCTGGGAATAGACAAGATCGAATGGATCACCACCAGTTTCAGCTCCTTGATCCCTGGCTTGCGGGCGAACCACTTCGACATGGTCGCCGCAGAAATGGCCATTCTGCCGGAGCGCTGCAAACAGGTGCTTTTCTCTGAACCCAACACCTCATATGGTGAGGGCCTGCTCGTGGCCAAGGGCAACCCGAACGACCTGCACAGCTACCAGGATTTTGTCGACTCAGATCACAAGGTTGCCATCATGGCTGGAGCCGACCAGCTGGATATGCTGCAGGCCCTGGGTGTTCCTGAAAATCGCATGGTGACCATCTCCAACAATGCTGATGCCATCTCCACGGTGTCAACCGGGCGGGCCGCCGCCTATGCTGCCACCAGCCTGACTGTGAGCGAGCTGGCCAAACAAGGCAAGGGCGTGGAACCTGCCGCCAATTTCACCGACCCCGTCATCAATGGCGAACCCGTGCGCAGTTGGGGCGCCTTCACATTTTCCATGGATTCACAGGAGCTCCGTGATGCCGTCAGCGAGGAGCTGGCGAAGTTCAAGCAGACGGAGGAATGGAAGAACATTCTGGCGACATACGGCTTCAGCGAAACCGACGCGGCCGAATCGACCAGCCGCACCAGCGAGCAGCTCTGCGCCGGTTAATTACTCATGAACTGGCTGTCGTATTTGCCGCCCTTGCTGGAAGGAGCGTGGGTCACAGCACAACTGACCTTCTACTCCACGCTGCTGGGCGGGTTCTTCGCCTTCGCATTCGGGCTGGGCAGAATTTCCCATAACCGATTGCTGAAGGGAATCTCGGTTTCCTTGGTTGAAATTTTCAGGGGAACTTCCCTGCTCGTCCAGTTGTTCTGGCTTTACTTTGCCCTGCCCCTGGTGGGACAGATGCTGGGATTCGACTGGCGGCTGCCACCCATGGTCGCTGGAACGCTGGCGCTGAGCCTGAATATCGGCGCCTACGGGGCTGAAGTGGTGCGGGGCGCAGTACAGTCCGTGCCCCGTAGCCAGCACGAAGCTGCCAAGGCGCTGGACTTCACCCCTCGTCAAACGTTGTGGCGCATCTCCCTGCCCCAGGCGATTCCGGAAATGCTGCCCAGCTTTGGCAACCTCGCGGTCCAGAACCTCAAGGACACCGCTCTGGTTTCACTCATCAGCCTGGGCGACATGACCTTCCGTGCGGAGCAGATCCGCAATTTCACGCAAGACAGCACGACTGTATATACATTGTTGCTATTCATGTATTTTGGCATGGCACTGGTTCTTTCTGCACTGATGATGCTGCTTGAGCGTTCGGTCGGGCGTTGGCGCGCAGGGAGGGCCTGATATGCTGCTGGGAATCGCATGGGACACATCCAGTAACTGGGCCTTTGCCGTCTCGATTCTTCCCATTCTGCTGAAGGGCTTGGTGGTAACTCTGCAGGCCACAGTGGTAGGCTTTTTCATCGCCCTGGTGCTGGGGCTAATTTTGGCCGGCTTGAAAGCCTCGCCCCTGAAACTGATTTCCTGGCCTGCACGGTTCATAACGGAATTCATCCGTGACACGCCCCTGCTGGTACAACTTTTCTTCCTGTACTACGTTCTGCCCGAATACGGCATCGTTCTCCCGGCCTTCATGACTGGTGCGCTCGCACTCGGGCTGCAATACAGCGCTTATACGTCCGAGGTTTACCGTGCGGGTATCGAATCCGTTCCTCTAGGTCAGCATGAAGCCGCGTGCGCCCTGGACCTCACTCCAAAACGCAGTTTTCTTGTGGTCGTGTTGCCTCAGGCTGTTCCCAGAATCATCCCTGCCCTGGGCAACTACCTGGTTTCGATCATGAAGGATGTTCCGCTGCTTTCCGTGGTGGCGGTGCTGGAAATGCTCAACGTCGCCAAAATCATTGGCGACCGCACATTCAACTACTTGATACCTCTGTCCATGGTGGGCCTCATCTACCTCATTCTCACGCTGGTGGCCGCAGCAGCGATCCGCTATCTGGATACCCGGCTGCCCAAACGAGGAATACCCCTGAAATGAACGAAGACCCAATCATCCGTTTCGAGAAAGTCGTCAAACGCTTTGGCCCCGTCACCGTTTTGGATGAGCTCGATTTTGAAGTCAAGAAGGGCGAGAAGGTCAGCATCATTGGCCCTTCGGGTTCGGGAAAGTCCACCGTGCTGCGCATACTCATGACGCTTGAAACCATAGACGATGGCTTCATCGAGGTGGCCGGACGCCCCCTCTGGCACGAAGAGCGCAACGGCGAACGGGTACCTGCTTCGGAGGACCATCTGCGCAGCATGCGCAAGGAAATGGGCATGGTATTCCAGCAGTTCAATCTCTTTCCACACATGACGGTTCGCCGCAATGTGACGGAAGCGCCCGTGCACGTGCTCGGGCTCTCCAAACAGGAAGCGAATCAACGTGCTGAGGAATATCTTGAACTCGTGGGCCTGGGAGATCAGGCGGACAAATACCCCAGCCAACTTTCAGGCGGCCAGCAGCAACGTGTGGCCATTGCCCGTGCACTGGCGATGAGGCCCAACATCATGTTGTTCGATGAGCCGACTTCAGCGCTGGACCCGGAACTGGTGGGAGAAGTGCTGAATGTCATTCAGCGCCTGGCAGAAGAACACGACCTCACAATGCTGCTGGTGACACACGAGATGCAGTTCGCCAAGCGCATATCTGACCGCGTGTGTTTCTTCGACAAGGGGAAGATAGTCGAGGAAGGGCCTCCGGAAGATGTATTCGGAGACCCGAAGGAAGAGCGCACTCGCGACTTCCTGAAGAATTTCCTCAATACGGCATGAGTGCGCGGCTTACGACGGGAGGCGCCCGGCGATTCAATGGCATGAGCTCGTGAGCTCATCCGCGCACTAACGCGCCTCGAGCACCGTGCAGACCGAGCGTTCCAGAATTTCCAGCCCCTGGACGAGCAGGTCTTCATCAATGGTGAGGGCCGGCTGAATCTTGAGGACTTCGTCGTGAGTGCCCGTGGTGAGCGTCACCAGCCCAGCTGACAGCGCCGTACTTGCCACTGCTGTGGCCACACCGGAACGCGCAGGAGTGACCAGCCCCTGTATGAGACCGCGGCCTCGTACACCAAGGCCCAAGTGAGCATATGCCTGGACCAGATTTTCCAGCCAGTCACGCACCAGCCTTTCCTTGCGCCGCACATGGACGGCAAAGCTGTCGTCGGCCCAATAGGCCTCCAGCACGTGCTCGGCCGTGAGCAGGGCCACACCGGCGCGCTCGCCTGCAGATTCGGTGTAATCGCGTGGTGTCGGCATGTCGGGCCTGCACAGCAGCAGCGACATGGGCAGGCCGAAGCCCGACAAGGAGCGGGACATGGCCACCATGTCTGCGCGCACACCTGAGGCTTCAAAACTGAAGAAACGGCCCGTGCGCCCGCAGCCGACAATGGTTTCATCCATAATCAGCAGCATCCCGTGGCGTTTGCAAAGCCTGTCGAGTTCACGCAGCCAGCGCCAGCTGAGTACATCGATGGCACCTTCGCCCAGCACAGTTTCGACCACCACCGCCGCAGGCTTGTCCTGCGGCTGGCGACATGTTTCCAGTTGGCGCTCCAGATACGCCATGGTGTCGACATCCGGGCCAAAGCTGCCGTCGTAGGGCATAAAGAGTGTGTCACCTATGCCAGTGGACGCAGTCCAGACGATGCGGCTGGAAGTTTCACCCCGGAAGGCATCACAACGGGTGAAGGAAACCACCTTGCGGCGACCGGTGGTGGCCCGCGCGATCTTCAGGGCGGTCTCCACGGCAGCAGCAGCCGTAGTGCCCGTGTAATTGACCAGATATTCCCAGCCCCGGGGCTGGAGCAAATAGCCGTCGAATGCTTCCCGGAACCGCCTGAGCGCCCGGACCGGGTCGGGCATTGAGGACTCTTCCTTCAGGCGCCGACGCAGCATATGCAGCAAAAGGGGGTTCTCGTGACCATAGTTGAGGGCCCCGGCCGCACTGCTGAAATCGATGTACTGGCGGCCACAAGCATCGGCGAGCATGGAACCGTGCGCCCGCGTGAAAAGATTAGCATCCGCACCCCGTGCAAAATCTCTCACATGGGACTGGACGCGTTCCAGAATGCTAGGTTCAATCACGGTCTACTCCCCTTGCAGGCCCTGCCTGTGGTTTGAGCCGCCCCGTCAAACCGCGATGCCCGATTCCGGCTGCGTACCATCCTCGACGGGAACGTCGAGCATGGGAGACGCGCCTTCCACCGTTACAGACTCCACGGACTCACTGGACTCCATCAGAGCGACGATGCGTTCGAGAGAAAGGGTAATGGTGGCCTGCTCCAGTTCCGGCAGCTCATTGAGCGCCTCCGCCAGCTTCTGTTGCAGCGGCGAGGGAGTATCCCGAACCAGGTTACGGCCGGCTTCAGTGGCCGACACCATGACTATACGGCGGTCCGCGCGGCTGCGTTCACGCAGAACCCAGCCTTTGTCTTCTAGACGGTCGAGGATGCCTACCACTGTGCTGGGGCTGACATGGATCTCGCGGCTGATTGCCGTAGTGGTGAGCGGCCCGTTCTCAACGACCGCCCGCAGGCAGACCAGCTGAGGAGCCGTAATGTTGCTGTAGGCTGCAAGCTGACGTGAATGAAGCGCAATGGCGCGAGTAATGCGCCGCAACGCCCTCAGTATGCGCAAATCGTACTGGGGCGCCGTATCGGTGGACACCATTTTCTACCTAAAAGGAAAACTGTTCAGAGAGGTACTGAAATGATTCGATGAGCGGAAGATTTCACTACTTCCCTGCCTCGAACATTAATCGTAGTAGCCCGGCAAATGGAGTGTCAAATAACGATAGTCTGTTGGAGGGACGCCGTATGCAGGATACGACGTTCCCCCGCTCATAGAAGGCAACTTCACTGACCCAAGCGTTGCTAGCGCCCTCAGGCTGTCCCACCCACTGTGAGGCCGTCCATGCGCAAAGTGGGCATGCCTACTCCCACGGGTACACTCTGCCCTTCCTTTCCGCAGGTGCCGACACCGGAATCAAGGCGCATGTCATTGCCTATCATGCTCACGCGGTTCATAGCATCCAGCCCGTTGCCGATCAGAGTGGCGCCCTTAACTGGGGAAGTGACCCGCCCGTTCTCAATAAGATAGGCTTCCGAAGCCGAAAACACAAACTTGCCGCTGGTGATATCGACCTGACCCCCGCCGAAATTTACGGCATACAGGCCTTTTTTCACGGAAGCAATGATTTCTTCCGGAGGGGTGTTGCCCGCCAGCATGTATGTGTTTGTCATGCGTGGCATGGGCAAGTGAGCATAGGATTCGCGCCGGCCATTTCCGGTGACCGCCTGCTTCATCAACCTGGCGTTCATGGTGTCCTGCATATAACCGCGCAGAATGCCGTCTTCAATCAGTACGCTGGACTGCGTGGGGTTGCCCTCATCATCAACATTCAGGGAACCGCGCCGGCCTGCCAGTGTGCCGTCGTCCACCACGGTGACACCTGGCGATGCCACGCGCTCACCTATCCGGCCAGAGAATACACTGGAACCCTTGCGGTTGAAGTCACCTTCCAGCCCGTGGCCAACCGCCTCATGCAGCAGGATTCCGGGCCACCCTGAGCCAAGCACCACCGTCATTTCCCCGGCCGGAGCAGGCTTGGCCTGCAGGTTGGTGACCGCTTCGTGGACTGCACGCTCGGCGTACCCACGCAGGATTTCATCCGTGAAATACTCCAGCCCGCTACGCCCGCCTCCGCCGGCATGCCCCATTTCGCGCCGCCCAGCATGTTCCGCGATGACGGTGAGGGACAACCTGACAAGGGGGCGGACGTCTGCCGCCAGCCGGCCATCGCTACCGGCAATAAGCACAACGTCGTATTCAGCCCCAAGACCGGCCATGACCTGAATAACGCGCGGATCCTGGGCGCGAGCCATTGCTTCGAGTCTTTCCAGTAACTTGACCTTGTCAGGCGAAGACAGAGAGGCCACAGGATCAAGCGGTGGGTACAGGGAATGGGCTCCCAGAGTGGGGGGAGCCTGAATTTTTCGCTTGCCGCCGCCCCGTCGGCCAATGCTGCGTACCGCCCGTGCGGATGAAAGCAGTGCGTCCCCCGAAAGCGAGTCTGAATAGGCGAAGGCGGTTTTCTCGCCGCTGATGGCACGTACGCCGACACCCTGCTCAATGGAGAAACTGCCGGTCTTCACGATACCCTCTTCCAGACTCCAGCCTTCGCTGCGGGTGTACTGAAAGTACAGGTCGGCATAATCGACCCTGTGGGTGAGAATTTCGCCCAGGGCGGAGGACAGGTCACCTTCCGTCAACCCCCAGGGCTCGAGCAGAATGGAACGCGCAGTTGCCAGTGCATCGGCCTGCTCAAGGCCTAGGGCAGCAGGTTCTTTTTGGCTCGTTTGGACGGCGGAGCTTACGGAATTCATGTTGTATACGGACTCTTCAACGGTTTCTTCAGATATTTAACATCGTACGATGCTTGAGCGCCGGCAGGGAAAGCCTTACTTCGTCCAGGCGAGCGCGATTGAACTCGCCGACCACTGCACCCTCGCCTTCCGGCAAACATGCAAGGACCTCGCCCCAGGGGTCGATCAGCATGGAATGTCCCCAGGTACGCCGGCCGTTCTCGTGCCTGCCCCCCTGGGCCGGTGCCAGTACATAGCACTGGTTTTCAATCGCCCGTGCGCGCAGGAGCACTTCCCAATGCGCCGAGCCAGTGGTGTAGGTGAAGGCCGACGGCACCACAATGAGATCCACTTCCCCCATGGCTCGATAGAGCTCGGGAAAGCGCAGATCGTAGCAGATCGAGAGCCCGACCTTTCCGAACGGCAGTTCCACTACTTTGGCTTGAGGGCTGCCGGCCTTGATCGACACTGATTCGTCGTAGAACTCTTCGCCCTTTCGGAAATTGAAAAGATGGATTTTGTCGTAACGGCCCACCGGCACCCCATCCGGACCAAAGACAAGGCTTGAGTTATAGATGCGGGCGGTTTCCCCGGATTGCAAGGGCAACGAGCCCCCAATCAGCCATATGCCATGTTTGCGGGCATTATCGGCAAGGAAATCTTGAATGAGACCTTTTCCCGGCGTCTCCTTAATTCCCAGCTTGTCACCGTCGCGATGACCCATGAAACAGAAATATTCAGGTAATGCCACCAGCTTGGCGCCTTGCCGGGCAGCATCTGCTATAAGCGATTCTGCGGACGACAGATTGCCTTCCAGCGATGCTCCCGACACCATTTGAATGGCTGCAATTTGAAACAAATTATTAACTGACGTCATGATTGGGCTCTGATTCAAATAGATTCAGGAAATTATTGCGCGCTCATGTTACGCATGGCTTAGCCGCGCGTTAGAATATTATTGCTTTAACAAGCCATTCGCTTTTGATTTTGAATGGATCAGAAGT
>JAJUFI010000033.1 GCA_029263795.1 Alcaligenaceae bacterium | reverse complement strand
TCAGAAGGGCACGAGCAGGAGGATGTCCGAGTTGGCTTCGGCGTAGGCCTGGGCGTATTCAAGTTCCCCCTTGCTGGCGGAGTGAATCGTGCACAGCGGTTGCCCCTTGTCGACCTTTTCTCCCAGCCTCACATGCATTTCCACCCCGGCGCAGGCCGTTTCCGGTGCCCCCGCAAGTTTGGCAAGCCGCGCCAGGCGACGGTTGTCTATGGTGGCGATTTCCCCAGCCTCGGGAGCACATAAGGTCTGCCTGAGCGGCGCAACGGGCGGCACACGCCTGCCACCCTGCGCTTCACATATGGCTTCGAATTTTCGCAGCGCCCGGCCGTCAGCCAAAGTCTCACGCGCGAGCGCAGCGCCTTCGCCGGCGGCTGCCTTGCCGCCCATTTCCAGCAGAATGCCCGCCAGGGCACAGGCACGCTCGGTGAGGTCAAGCGGCGCATCCGGAGCGCCTTCCAGAATGGCGAGAAGGTCATGAGCTTCCAGGGCGGGCCCGATGCCCCGCCCCACCGGCTGCCGGCCATCGCTACGATGGACCACCATCTCCATGCCGAAATCACTGGCAACTGCCTTCATGAGCTGTTCCAGATGATCGGCAGCCGCCGCACTGCGCACCTTGGCACTGGGCCCAACCGGTATGTCCAGAACGATATGGGAGGCTCCCGCAGCAACCTTCTTGGACAGCACGGAAGCCACCATCTGGCCATCGTTTTCCAGGTCCAGCGCCCGCTGCACCCGTATCATGATGTCATCCGCAGGGCTCAGTTGCAT
Source organism: Alcaligenaceae bacterium (assembly GCA_029263795.1). GTDB lineage: Bacteria > Pseudomonadota > Gammaproteobacteria > Burkholderiales > Burkholderiaceae_B > Yanghanlia. The sequence continues at coordinate 20,269 of JAJUFI010000033.1, read as the reverse complement.
GGCCCCGCCCCACACGATACATCCGCCTTCCTTTTCCACGACCTGCCGTATGCGTTCGATGGGAAGATCCACTGGGGCGAGTGTTTCCATGGTGTCAGCTGTTCCCGCCGGCGAGGTGATGGCGCGCGAAGAAGTCTTGGGAATCACCAGCCCGTGAGCCGCAACAATCGCCACCACCAGCGGCGTTGTACGGTTCCCGGGAAGCCCACCAACACAGTGTTTGTCCAGCACCATGGGAGCCCCCCAGTCCAGCCTCACGCCGGTATCCACCATGGCACGGGTCAGGGAGCGCGTTTCATCCAGATCAAGCGGCAGCGTGGTGCACGCGGCCAGAAAGGAAGCGATGTGCACATCAGCATACCGGCCGCCGGCAATATCACTGATCACCATGCGCAGCGAAGTATCATCCAGACGCAGACCGAATATGCGCCTGCGCAGTGCTGAAAATGAATCCACCGGCTGTGGGTGGCGTATGGATACCGGGTCACCGTCATTGATCGCCAGCTGATTCCAGGCGGACTCGGACAAACCTGCCTCGTCCACTCCCAGTGCCTCGCCCTCCACCTGGTACAGGGTGGCCATGATCTCCCGTGCACCGGAACGGACCGCGACCCGTACCTGCGTACCAAGGCCTTCGGCCTTGCACACAGGGCTGTCGGAACGAAGGAATACCACGGATTCGTGAACGGTGTGGATGCGCAGGCGTCTCGCCTGCAAGGGTGTCAGTGCGCTTTCGTCACCGTGCGTTTGTAATGCGTTCATGGAAGCTGGAATTCCTCCAGATGTTCAGGAACGAATACGCTCCAGCCAAGTTCGTCCTTGATGCGCAGGCGCAGAGTGTCTGCAGCCTGAACTTCGCCATGATTCAGGAAGCAGCGGTTCGGGGCAACTTCAAAACCGCGCAGCCAGCGCATGATCTCATTGGCGTCCGCGTGGGCGGAGAGCATGGAAAGATGCTGAATTTCCGCCTTGATGGGAACATACTCACCGTGGATCTTGACCGTGGACGCACCGCTGGTCATGGTCGCACCCCGGGTACCGGCCGCCTGATAACCGGCGAACAGAACGGTGGAACGGGGGTCCGGAGCGTAGTGCTTGAGATGATGGAGCACACGCCCGCCGGTGGCCATGCCGCTGGCAGAAATGATAACTTTGGGCATGCGGGACACATCCAGAGACTTGGATTCCTGCACATCCCGCACGTAGCGCGGCATCTGGAAGGCGGCTTGCAGCTCGGTGTAATTTTGCCTGAGCAGGCGGCTGTTATTCCGGTAGATGTCGGTGACGTCGGTGGACATGGGGCTGTCCACATAGATGGGCAGGCTGGCAGGCAGCTTTCCCGCTCCGCGCAGGCGGTACAGATACCACAGCAGAAGTTGCACCCTACCCACAGCGAAGGCCGGTATCACGACCGTGCCACCGCGCTGGGTAGTGCGAGTGATCAGGCCCTGCAGAATTTCCTGGGCGTTTTCCTCGCTGTGCAGGCGGTCGCCGTAGGTGGACTCCAGAACCAGGTAATCCGCATGCCGGATCGGCGTCGGGTCCTTCATGATGGGGTCGTCGTAACGACCGAGATCACCCGAGAAAACCACGCATCGGCCGGCGCGTTCCACTTCAATGGAGGAAGCTCCCAGAATGTGTCCGGCGCTATTCCAGCGGGCGCGCCAGCCCGGCAGGAATTCCACCCATTCGTCACTTTCGACTCTCCGGAACTGCTTCAGCACCTGCTCAGCATCGGCAACGGTATAGAGAGGTAGTGCAGGTGCATGGGAGCTCAGATGGTGCTTGTTTGCGAATTCTGCATCCGCTTCCTGAATGCCTGCACTGTCCAGCAGCAGAATACGGGCAAGATCAGCCGTTGCCTCTGTGGCGTAAATCGGCCCGCTATAACCCAGGCGGGCCAGCCGCGGCAGATAGCCGGAATGGTCCAGGTGGGCATGTGTCAGAAGTATGGCCGAGATGCCTTGAACCTTGACTGGAAACGGCGCCCAGTTGCGCCTCCGCAGATTCTTCAGGCCCTGGAACATGCCACAGTCAACCAGGACTTGGTCGTCTCCCGACTGCAGCAAGCTACGGGAGCCGGTCACCGTGCCGGCGGCGCCCAGAAAACTCAAACGCAGACCTTTTTTCATGCGGGGGCCTCAGTGATAGATGTCTGCAGGGTTTCCGCGGCCTTCCAGCGCGTTCCGGATTCGGCTGGGCAAGAAGCGCATGAGTTCTTCTCCAAGCAGCTGAGCCGCGGACGCCACGATATGCGCCCAGGTGCAGCGGTTGGCAAAGAGCATTCCCTGAACGTCGAAGGTGCCCCCGCGGTTGATGTAACCCAGGGCTTGCATCAACCGTGGCCCTTCGTCCAGCCGACGCAACGCGCCCAACATGGGTTCCGGGCGACTGTGCGAGATGACGATGCGCGGCATATCAGACGGGAACGCCTGTTCCAGAACATCGTCCCCCAGAACAAAATCAGCTTCAATTTTGTCGCGCGGCTGCCGCAAGCGCCCCGGTTCGAGTATGGCGACAACCTGTGCGGGGCACCCGCCTTCCTCCAGAACCTGGGCGGCGCGACGGGCTTCCTCGAGTTGATATGCACCGACGGCGAGCAGCTGAATACGTGTGCCGTCCTGCAGGGGATTCAATACGGCAAACCCGTCTCTGACCGCCTGGGCCGCATAGACCGGGTCAAACACTTGTGGCACATCCTGCTTGGGGACGACCAGGCTGCCAATCACACCACGACTGGCGTAGATAGATTGCAGGGCGGCCACAGCTGTGGCCGCATCCACGGGGAACAGGACGCGCGAGGTGTCGGACATTTCCCCCAGCAGGGCCTCGCAGAGCGTTGGATCCTGGTGCGATTGCTCGTTCTTGCCATTTTCCCAAGTGTGGGAAGTCAGCACCAACGGCACCCCCAGCCACGCCGGCGGCATGCCGGCTTCGCGCTGATGTCGCGCAAAGAGGATGTCCTGACGCAATGCACCCAGCATCTTCACGGCAAAGGCTTCGTAGCTTACGGCAATATTCAAGCCGCCCTTGTTGCCTAAGGCTGCACCAATGACCGCCTCTTCGTTCAACGCGGTAATGACGGAGCCATCGACCGCTTCCATGCCCCCAGCTTCGGGATTATCCACGCGGTGTTTGAGTAATTGCAGGGTGCGACCCATGCGATTGCTCTGCAACTCGTCGGGATTTCCAACCCTTACGCGCAGCCCCGGGTTGGCCTGCACCAAGTCCACAAAAGCGTCATCAATTGCCCGCATGGGGGAAACTGCTTCGCCTTGTGGATACTGTTGCATGGCGGGAAGAACGGGTGCCTGCACATTACGGCGAACCAGCGGGTGATCGCGTTCCAGAGGCCTATTTTGCGTATCGTGCAGTTTGAACAGAGTTCGGGCAGCGTCGAGCGTTGCAACGTCGACGTAGAGGCGCGCGGCGCCACGGTTGAATTCTTCTCTGGCAGCAGCATCGACAGAAGGGTTCTGCTCGAGTGGAAGGTTGTGAGCGTGGTTGGTGCCCGCCCCCGGAAAACCATAACCCTTGATGCAGGTGGCGATGGCGTATGGCAGGCGCAAGGGATAACTCAGCTTGCCCTCTTGATCGAGCTGAGCGTAGCCGGCCAGAGTGTTTTCCATTTCCAGCAGCGCCCACGCGTGAGCAGCGGGGTCATGGCCATCGATCTCGAATGGGTCGAAACCATTCAGGCTGAGATGGTCCATCAACCATCGCGTACCGCCTTCTTGAACGATATTGGTGCGCTGCTCAATACGCCGGCCGTTGAGAATCATCACCGGCATGACATAGCCACTGTCAGAAGGCCGCCACCAGCGGGAGGCCCAGTCGCCGCCACGCTGCTCCTCGAATGCGCCGTCGCTCAGGAACACGGCGAGACTTTCTCCGGGCAGTGGCATGTGAACGTACTGAACCTCAGCAAAACCGAGGTAACCGCCTTCGGATATGCCCCCGGCCGTATGGACGTTGACATGGCTTCCGAGAGGAACGCCAGGCAGGCCTTCGGGCGTGATGGCGTACGAGTAGAAGTCCTGCACCAGCTGGGTCAACCCTTCATCAGTGGCGGTATACCGCCCTTTCTGGCCCGGCGAGACGTTGCCGATAAGAACGTTGACCGCGTCAATGGCCGCAACGCAATGACCCTGCCCCATGAGCCAGCCGCGGGTCTGGCCTGTGAGAGCATTGGCTGCAAGATAGCCGACGTAGGCCGGCACCATGTTAAGGGACCCTCCCGTATGCCCTTGGGGGGAAGCCTTGAAGTCCCCCGGCTGAAGCGGGCGACCATCGAGGCGCACCCGTTGGGCATAGGTCATGTGCACCACCAGCCACATGGCTGCACTGGCCAGGCGGTCTGCCGCCGCCAGAACATCGAACACGAAAGCGGCATCGGGAACCTGCCCCTGCTTCACCAGACGCTCAGCCATGGCCAGCACCCGTTCATTGGTACGGGCCTGGTGGGAAATCACTCCATAACCCTCTGCCCAACGAACATAGGAAGGCAGAGACAGGAACGAGGACGATTCAGGACGGTGGGCGTTGGGCATGATTCCTCCGATTGCGGTTCAAAGCTGCCCCAGCAGCGTCTCAAGCGTCTGTTGTGCAATGACCGCTTCTTCGTTGGTCGGCACGACATGCACCGAGATACGGCTTCCCGGGCGGGATATGGTCAGGGCATTTTCTGCGTTGGCGGTTTCGTCCAACTGTATGCCCATCCACGCCAACCGTTGGCATACTCTGGCGCGGATCTCCGGTGAGTTTTCTCCGACACCCGCAGTGAAGACCAGGGCGTCCAGCCCCTGAGCAGCAACACACAGGCCAGCAACGCTTTCCGCCGTACGGTAGGTGAAGTAATCCACCGCCAGGGCCGCAGAAGCGTCATCGCTGGCAAGCAAGGTGCGCATGTCGTTGCTGATGCCCGACAGACCCTTCATACCGGAGCCGTTGTAGAGGAGATCCTGGATCTCGTCGTGGCCCATGCCCTGCTCCAGCATCCAGAGCACGACACCCGCATCTAGTCGACCGGGCCTGGTCCCCATGGGCAGCCCGTCCAGCGCCGTGAAGCCCATGGTGGTTTCGCGGCTGACGCCATCGACCATGGCGCAGGCAGATGCGCCCGAACCCAGGTGTGCGGCAATGACCCTGCCCCGTGCGACTTCCGGAAGCACCTCTCGAAGCCGGCCGGCTATGTATTGGTAGGACAGGCCATGAAAACCGTAGCGGCGGACACCCTGCTGAAAGTATTTCTCGGGCAGAGCAAAGTGTTGAACCACCGCATCCTGGCTGCGATGGAAGGCCGTATCGAAACACGCCACCTGGCGAATTTCCGGCCAGTGCTCGAATATGACATGAACCGGTGCCAGATTATTGCGCTGATGCAGTGGAGCCAGAGGAACCAGACTGTCCAGATAGTCCAGGATGTCCTGGTTGATCAGCACACTTCGGCTGAGTTTTGGGCCGCCGTGCACAATGCGGTGACCTACCGCCACAGGGGGGGTGGGGAAGCGTTCTTGCAACCACGAGGCCATGATTTCCTGCGCACCGGAGAGGTCAGCAGCCTCCCCGGGCTGCAGTGGGCGATCCACCAGACATGCGCCGGAGTTGTCCTTCACTTTGAAGGCCGCACGGCTGCCACCTATGCCGGAAACTTGGCCACCCAGCAGAAACTGCAGAGCATTTGCGGCGCCCAGCTCGTAAACCTGGAATTTCAGGCTGGAACTGCCGGCGTTGACGACCAGAATCACATCACTCATCTTTGCCTTCCTTCGACAGCCCCAGACGCTGACGGGCCAGATGATCAGCGTAAATCGAAGCGACGGCACAAGAGGCCAACTTGGTGCTTCGGCTGTCTGCGCGGCTGGTCAGAATCACCGGTACACGTGCACCGAGCACGATTCCTGCAGCCGACGCTCCCCCGAGGAAGGTGAGATTCTTGGCCAGCATGTTGCCCGCTTCGAGATCTGGTACGACAAGGATCTGTGCGCGCCCCGCGACCTCGGAACGGATGCCCTTGATTTCAGCTGCTTCCGGGCTGATGGCATTGTCCAGCGCCAGGGGGCCGTCCAGCAGACCGCCCTGGATCTGCCCGCGGTCAGCCATCTTGCACAAGGCTGCCGCTTCAATCGTACCGGGTATCTTGCCGCTGACCTGCTCAACAGCCGAGAGGATTGCGACCCGCGGAGCGCCCAAGCCAAGCCCGTGATGCAGATCAATGGCGTTCTGCACGATATCGGCCTTGGTCTCGAGGTCGGGGAAGATGTTGATGGCCGCATCAGTGATGAAGAGCAGCTCGGGATAGTTGGGCACATCCATGATGAAGACATGGCTGATGCGCCGCTCGGTGCGCAATCCCCCGCGGTGTTTCAGCACGGCATGCATGAGTTCATCAGTATGCAGACTGCCTTTCATCAGCAGCGTGGCTTGTGCGGATTGGACACATTCCACGGCACGCTCGGCAGATGCGTGGCTATGAGGAGTGTCCACACATTCCAAACCCGAGATATCCAGGCCATTTTCACGCGCAACCGCCTCTATTCTGGCCTTGGGCCCCACCAATATGGGTTTGAAAAGCCCCATTCGAGCGGCCTCCACCGCCGAACCGAGGGAGCTCGCATCACAGGGGTGTGCCACCGCGCAGCAGGGAGGAGAAATTTTCTGAGCGGAATCTATGAGTCTTTGATAACGTTGTGATTCGTTCATGAGGATGTCCGTTAGAGATACTACAATATGTTACATGAAACAGGACAGCTCGAAATTGTGCGCTGACACTGAGTTTCCAGACCAGCCCTGGCATGCTCGCCCCAGTGAAGTAGTAACAGAGGCCCTGCGCTCACCCGAAGGTGGCCTCTCCGCCACCGAGGCGGCAAACAGGTTGTCGCGCTATGGCCCCAACCAGCTGGCCGGCGCCAAAATGCGGCACCCCCTGCTTCGGTTGCTGCGCCAATTCCACAACCTCCTACTCTACCTGATGATGGGCGCCGGGGTCATTACGGCGCTCCTAGGCGAATGGCTGGATGCCGGTGTTCTGTGGGCGGCCGTCATTGTCAACGTTCTCATTGGTTACATACAGGAAGGCAAGGCGGAATCTGCGCTGGCCGCCATACGCGGGATGCTTGCTCCCCTGGCCACTGTAATCCGGGACGGAAGCAGGCAACAATGCGATGCATCAACACTTGTACCGGGCGACCGCGTCATCATTGCCTCGGGCGATCGTGTGCCGGCGGATTTGCGTCTGCTTCAGGCCCGTGAACTGCGCATAGATGAAGCCTCCCTCACGGGGGAATCGCTGGCGGTGCGTAAATCCACCGGAGCGGTCGATCCGGATGCCACCTTGGGCGACCGCAATTGCATAGCCTATTCAGGCACACTGGTAGTCAGTGGCCAGGGAATGGGCGTAGTGACGGCCACTGGAGTTCATACAGAACTGGGGCGCATCACCCGGATGATCAGTGGCATCGAGGAGACCAGCACTCCCTTGATGCGCAAACTGAACAAGTTTTCCTTTCAGCTTGCCTTGGCCATTCTCGGTCTCGCGGTACTCACTTTCGTGTTTGGCGTGGTGCTCAGAGGCCTGGGCATGGCTGACATGTTTCTGATGTCCGTGGCGCTTGTGGCATCAGCCATTCCGGAAGGGCTGCCAGCCATCATGACCGTCATACTTGCGCTCGGTGTGCAGCGCATGGCGCGTCAGCACGCCATCATCCGCCGCCTTCCCGCCGTCGAGACACTTGGTTCCGTCACCATCATATGTTCGGATAAAACCGGCACTCTCACGCGCAACGAAATGACAGTGCAAAGAATCGTGACCGCAGCCGCGCGTTACGTGGTCTCAGGGGTGGGTTATACGCCCGAAGGCTCCATCACCTGCGATCAGCCTGAGGGCGTCCGCGCAAACCAGGCCCTGGAGGCAGCACTGCGCGTGGGTATGCTCTGCAATGACAGCAGCCTGGTACAGGGCGAAGAAGGCTGGAACATCGTAGGCGATCCCACGGAAGGAGCGCTGCACGTGGCCGGCGCCAAGGGCGGTCTAAGGCCTGAAGAGCTTGCGCACCAATGGCCACGGCTGGATTCCATACCCTTCGAATCCGAGAACCGCTACATGGCCACCCACCACCGGGATTCCACCGGGAAAGACTGGATACTCGTCAAGGGGGCTCCCGAACGGATTCTGGACATGTGTCAGTGGCAGCTTGGTGCGGATGGGCTGGAGGAGCTTCAGGTGGACGAATGGCGTCGCATGGGCAACGACTTGGCTGCGCGGGGCTTGCGCCTGCTCGCCCTGGCGCAGAAGCAGGCCGCTCCAGAGCTCGGGCTGCTCGCTGCGTCTGACATGGAGGAAGGCTTCACGATGCTAGCACTCACCGGCATAATTGACCCTCCGCGCGAAGAAGCCATTACCGCTGTAGCGCAATGTCAGGCAGCTGGAATCACGGTAAAGATGATCACGGGTGACCACGCCGACACAGCCTGCGCCATAGGCGCCCAGCTGGGCATAGGGAAAGGAAAACCGCCCATGACCGGAGCGGAGATTTCCCTGACCGACGATGCAGAGCTGCAGCGCATCGTCCGTGATGTCGATATCTTTGCCAGGGCCAGTCCTGAACACAAATTGCGGCTGGTGCAGGCCATGCAGAAGAATGGCGAGATCGTTGCCATGACGGGCGACGGCGTGAATGATGCCCCCGCCCTCAAACGCGCGGATGTGGGCGTGGCCATGGGCCTGAAAGGCACGGATGCAGCCCGCGAAGCCTCTGACATGACGCTGGCCGATGACAACTTCGCCACGATAGCCTCGGCCGTGCGCGAAGGCCGCGCCATCTATGAGAATCTGCGCAAATTCATTCTATTCATGCTGCCTACGAACGGAGGCGAGGCGCTGGTGGTCATCATGGCCCTACTGATGGGTTTTGTGCTGCCACTCACTCCTGCTCAGGTTCTGTGGATCAACATGGTTACGGCCAGTACGCTGGGCATTGCACTGGCCTTTGACCCGCCGGACGAGAACGTCATGCTGCGTCCGCCACGCAGCCCTCGGGAGCCGCTATTCAGCGGGTTCTTCGTGTGGCGGCTGGTTTTTGTCTCGGTGCTGATGATGCTGGCCGCCACCAGCCTGTTTCTTTACAAGCTGGAAAGCGGCTCGAGCCTGGAAGTGGCGCGCACCATAGCCGTCAATACCATCGTGCTGTGCGAGGTTGTGTATTTGCTCAACAGCCGTCGCCTGCGCCGCAGCGTACTGGACCGCGAAGGGCTGCTGGGCAACCGATTCGTCCTTCTGACCATGGCCATTGCCGTCGGCTTCCAGGTCGTCTACATCCACTGGGCGCCAATGAATTCGCTATTCGGGTCGGCCGCACTGAGCCTGCCCGAATGGCTGCTCACCCTGGCCGGCGCCCTGGCCCTCTTCTTCTGCGTCGAGGCTGAAAAAATCATCAGCAAGAAGATGGGCCTGGGCAAGGAAGCGCAGGTCAGTCCTCGTGCTTAGGTGACATTGCCCCGGCGGGCGCACGTCGCCCGCGGGTGCGTTGGAGCGTTTCGAGATAGGCTTCGTCAATGTCGCCCGTCACGTAGCGGCCATTGAAACAGGACGATTCGAACTGGGTCATGGCTGGATTGAGGTCGCGTATGGACTGCTCGAGATCTTCCAAGCTTTGATACACAAGCCCGTCGGCACCTATTTCGCGCGCGACCTCATCGTTGTCCCGCCCATATGCGATCAGTTCGCTTTGGGTGGGCATGTCAATGCCATATACGTTGGGGAAGCGAACGGCTGGAGCCGCTGAAGCGAAGAACACCTTGTTGGCTCCCGCAGACCGGGCCATTTCCACGATCTCCCGGCTGGTCGTGCCGCGGACGATGGAATCATCCACCAGCAGCACGTTCTTGCCACGGAATTCCATGTCGATGGCACTGAGCTTCTGGCGCACAGATTTCTTGCGCACAGCCTGGCCCGGCATGATGAACGTGCGGCCAACATAGCGGTTCTTGATGAAACCTTCGCGGTAAGAAAGATCCAGCTTGGAAGCCAGCTGCATGGCAGCGGGACGCGCGGAATCGGGAATCGGCATCACCACGTCGATTTCACCAAGGCGCAGCGAACGGGCCACGTTGTTGCCAAGGTATTCCCCCATTTGCAGCCGAGCGTTATAGACGGACACGCCATCCATGAAACTGTCGGGCCGGGCAAAATAAACGTACTCGAATACGCAGGGTGTGAAAATGGCATTCTGGGCGCACTGCCTGCTGCGCATATTGCGGTCCAGATCCACGATAATGGCTTCGCCGGGCTCGACATCACGCAGCCGGCTGAAACCGCAGCCCGTCAATGCGACAGATTCCGAAGCAATCATCCATTCCGTGCCCTGATCCGTCTCATTGGTACCGATGCACAAGGGGCGAATTCCGTAGGGATCGCGGAAGGCGACCATGCCGAAATTGGCAATCTGCGCAATGACCGCGTATGCACCGCGACAACGGGCGTGAACGGCCGATACCGCTTTGTAGACCGCTTCGTCATCCAGCGAACGGCCATCGGCCGCTTTCTGTAACTCATGCGCGAAAACGTTGAGCAGCACTTCGGAGTCGGAATTGGTATTGATGTGCCTGCGGTCGATGCTGAACAGCTCCTCTCGGAGTGCACGCCAATTCGTGAGGTTGCCATTGTGCACGAACATGATGCCGAATGGCGCGTTCACGTAAAAGGGCTGAGCTTCGTCCACGCTGTCGCTGGAGCCGGCAGTGGGATATCTGACTTGACCCAGCCCGGAATTGCCCGGCAGGGAACGCATGTTGCGTGTGCGGAATACATCGCGCACCAGGCCGTGTGCCTTATACATGCTGAAAAACTGATCGTGCGACGTGGAAATGCCGGCGGCATCCTGGCCACGGTGCTGCAGAAGCAGCAGACTGTCATAGATCAACTGATTGACGGGGGCGGTCGCCGCAACCCCCACGATTCCACACATTTTGATGTCCCTGTAATGACTTCAGATCGACTGCGATGATGAGCCGCCCGACTGATGCGGACGGCTGCGAAGAAGGAATGAATGCTTTTGTCAGTAAGGCAACCACGACGCCACCGCGGGTGGGAGAACGGCCTTGGACTGCTGCATGGCATGCACTACTGCCCCAGAAAGCCTGGCCTCGCTCCACCAGGGCTCACTGGGCAATTCTGTATATCCGGCCAGACCGACCAGAACGAAGACGATCAGCGCACCGCGCGCCAGACCGAATACCGCACCCAGCCCATGGTCGGCAGGCGTCAGCCCGGTGCGCTCCACCAGCCCGGCCAGGGTCACATTGAGCAGACCCACCAATAAAAGCACCACAATAAACACGCCACCGTAACCGACGGCAGCGCGCAGAATATCGTTGCTGATGTATTCGGCCAGTGCGCGGGCAACCGGCCCGCCCCACCAGACTGCTGCTCCCACGGCAACGACAAACGCAACCAGTGAGAGCACTTCCTTGATCAGACCGCGGATCATGCCGAGCAACGCCGAGACGCCAAGAATGGCCAGCACGATGTAGTCAAAACCGGTCACTTGGTGAATATCAGGCCGTTGTTGTACCCAAGCTGACGCAGGCGCGCCTGTGCAGCCTCGGCCGCTTCACGAGTCGGGAACGGACCGACGCGCAAGCGGTAGGCCGTCTTGCCATTGGCGACGGCATTTTCCACATAGGCATTGGTGACGCCGGCGGCAGCCAGTTTGTCGCGGCGCGACTGAGCATCAGCTTCGGTGGTGTACGCTGCCACCTGCAAGACGAAATTACCCGAGGCCGGAGCTGCACTACCCTGTTGTGGCACCGGCTTGCGTCCTTCGAGCAGCGCCAATGCGACGGAACCGTCATCCGTACGGGTCTTTTCTTCGACAGGGGGTTTGGCCGGCGCAGGCTTGGGCGTTTCAGCCGGCGCTTCAGGCTTGCGAACAGGTGCAGGCGCAGGCTGGGTTCCGGGCCTGGGACTGCTCTCTTGAGTGTCGGGTTCGCTGCGGGAGGCCTGGGGCGACGCGGGCTCGACCGGTTGCGGCTGCTGTATGACACCGCCGGATGCCGTTGAGACATTTCCGGCCGCTTCAGGCGCAAGGGCCACCTGGGGCTCGGATGGCACCGGAGGAATGGTGTCCGGCAACACGACCGGCACAGGCATTTCTTCCTGGGGCGGCGAATCGAACAACATGGGGACGAAAATGACGGCAGTCAGCACCAGCACCAGTGCACCGATGAGACGACGCCGTGCACGTACACGCAGTTCAGCCGCCTGAGCTTCGCTGCTGGTCCGTGCAGAACCGCGCCGGCTGCTGCCGGATGGCTCCTTGCGCGAAAACAATCCCATGAACGCTAAGACCTCGCGTGATGATGAAGACCGGGAAGATGACGTAAACCGGGAAACGCCACGGTTCAGCAGGCTTCCCGCCCGAGATGCTGAAGAACCGGGCCGACGGTCGAAAATGAGCCGAACACCACAATTCTATCATTGTCGCTGACCTGCTTCCGGGCCTGCTCAAAAGCCGTCACCGGGTCATGCCAGACGCTGACTTCAACCTGTTTCAATTGCGGCGTAACTTTCGGCATGGGACGTACGCCAGGCCCGTCGCCGCGGGCACCTGCACCGCCGGGCGGCAGGACGATTGAGCTTTCATCGGGGCCGCGGGCCACCATGGCGGCGGCGCCAGCCTGCCCCCTGCGCTCGGCCAGGACCTTATGCACGATCTCTGCCAGCCTTTCTCCCGTCATGCCACGCGGGCCACCCAGTGTGGCGCAATGCCAGTGGGTCACGCGTGAGGCCATGAGCCGCACCACGCCTTCGACGTCTTTGTCAGCATACATGCCGACAACAGCGTGAGTTTGGGGCACGGACGGCATGGCATCCAGGCCCTGGCCCAGAGCACCCGCAGCATGGGGGTTATGCGCGACATCCAGAACAATGGAGGGCAAACCGGGCAGAATCTGCATGCGCCCAGGCAGGGAAACCTGGGACAAGCCGATGCGCACGGCCTGCTGTGGAACGGCCAGACTGCTGTGCAGCGACTCGATCGCGGCCAGCGCCGCCGAGGCATTCAGGAGCTGATTCGCGCCACGCAGGGCCGGATAAGCCAGACTGTTGCGCCGTTGCTCGCGACCACCATACGCCCACTGCAGCCGGTCACCGGAGTAATTGAAGTCGCGCCCAAACAGCCAGAGATCCGCCCCTATGCTGCCGGCATAGTCGACCAGGCTTTTGGGTGGCAGAGGATCGCTGCAGATGGCCGGGCGCCCCTTGCGGAAGATGTGGGCTTTTTCCCAGCCCACTTGTTCACGGTCGTTACCCAGGTATTCCTGATGATCGAGATCCACACTGGTCACTATTGCGCAATCGGCGTCGATCATATTGACCGCATCAAGGCGGCCACCAAGGCCGACTTCGAGAACTGCAACGTCCACCCTCTTTTCTTCGAACAGAAGCATGGCCGCCAGGGTTGCGAATTCGAAATAGCTGAGTGTGATGTCACCCCTGGCCTCATTGATGCGCACAAACTGCCGGATGATGTCAGCATCGTCGGCTTCAGCACCATTGAGCCGAATGCGTTCGTTGTAACGCAGCAGATGGGGCGAGCTGTAGGTGCCGACCTTGTAGCCGGCTGCCAGGTAAATTGCTTCCAGCAGAGCGCAGGTCGAACCTTTGCCATTGGTACCCCCTACCGTGATTCTCACGCAGGGCAGCGTGAGGTTCAACCGTTTGGCCACTTCGGTGATGCGGGCCAGGCCCATGTCGATGGCAGTAGGATGCAGTGTCTCGAGATAGGCAAGCCACTCGGTTAGCGGCGCATTGGGGCCGGGGGTGCTAGGCATGGTCAGTTTGGGGGTGAAGCTGTGATGCAAGTATTGTAGTCCTTGCTGCAGGGCAGCCGCATGGCCCGGTTGATCGCAACCGGTCCATGCGGCTGCCCTGCGGATACTACTTTTTGCGTTGGGGTGGAAGGTCGGTGCAGCTACCCTTGGCGACTTCAGCAGCCATGCCTATCGACTCGCCCAGTGTTGGGTGCGGGTGGATGGTCTTGCCGATGTCGACGGCATCCGCTCCCATTTCCACAGCCAGCACCACTTCGCTGATGAGGTCACCCGCATGGGTGCCGACAATGCCCCCACCAAGAATGCGGCCGGTGTCGGCGTCGAACAGGAGCTTGGTGAAGCCCTCGTCGCGCCCGTTCGCGATGGCTCGACCCGAAGCCGCCCAAGGGAAAACACCCTTGTCGAACTTGATGCCCTGCTTGCGGGCTTCTTCCTCGGTCAGCCCGACCCAGGCAATTTCCGGATCGGTATAGGCGACGGAAGGTATGACCCGTGCGTCAAAAAAGCTTTTCTCGCCGGCAATTACTTCCGCAGCCACATGCCCCTCGTGCACAGCCTTGTGAGCCAACATCGGCTGCCCGACAATGTCGCCGATGGCATAGATGTGCGGCACGTTGGTGCGCATCTGCTTGTCCACGGCGATGAAACCACGTTCGTCTACCTTAACGCCAGCCGCTTCGGCCCCGATACGCCCACCATTGGGCCTGCGCCCCACGGCCTGAAGCACCAAGTCGTAGCGTTGCGGGCCTTCAGGCGCATTCTTGCCTTCGAAACTGACCCAGACGCCGTCATCACGCGCCTCTGCCGAAACTGTACGTGTTTCCAGCATGATGCGGTCGAAACGCTTGCCATTGAGCTTTTCCCAGACCTTGACGAGGTCGCGATCCGCACCCGGCATAAGCCCCGGCAACATCTCGACGACATCCAGGCGGGCGCCAAGAGAGGAATACACCGTGCCCATTTCCAGGCCGATGATGCCCCCACCAATGATCAGCATGCGTTCCGGAATGGATTTCAACTTGAGTGCACCGGTTGAGTCCACAATGCGATCATCCTGAGGCAGGAAAGGAAGCTTCACTGATTCGCTTCCTGCAGCGATGATTGCGGACCGGAACTTCACCACGCGCTTGCCGGAGTCTGTCTCAACTTCCAGATGGTAGGGGTCGACAAAGTTGCCTTTGCCCTGCACCACCTCAACCTTGCGAGCTTTGGCCATACCGGCGAGGCCGTTGGTCAATTTGGCGATCACACCATCCTTATAGCCCCGGAGCTTGTCCAGGTCGATCGTGGGTTCGCCAAAGGAAATGCCAAGAGCCGCCATCGCACGGGCTTCATCCAGCACACTCACGCTATGCAGCAATGCCTTGGAGGGAATGCAGCCCACATTCAGGCACACACCACCCAAGGTTGGGTAGCGCTCAACCAGAACGACCTTCAGGCCAAGGTCAGCCGCACGGAAGGCGGCAGAATAGCCCCCGGGGCCGGCGCCCAATACCAGAACGTCACATTCCAGGTCCGCTTGGCCGCTGTAGCTGGAGGCGACCGGCGCTGCTTTCGCGGCCGGTGCCGGAGTAGCCGCCACCGGAGCAGACGACGCCTGCTTTGTCTGCGGGGCAGCATCAGAGCCAGCCGCAGCCGGCTGCGCGGATGCGGCGGAGCCGGCCGATGCCTGGGTGGATTTTCCGGCCGGTTCGATTTCGACCAGCGGCGTTCCCTGGTTGACCTTGTCGCCGACCTTCACCAGGACGCGCACCACCTTGCCCGCCTGATCGGCGGGCAGCTCCATGGACGCCTTGTCTGATTCCACGGTAACGATGCCCTGCTCCACCTGGAGCTCGTCACCTTCTGCCACCAGGACCTCAATGACTTCAACATCAGCAAAGTCACCAATGTCAGGTACGGTGATTTGAACTGTCATGCGCGGCTCCTATAGGGCGATGCGGCGGAAATCGGCCAGCAGCGAGGCCAGGTAAACGTTGAAGCGGGCAGCAGCCGCGCCATCGATCACCCTGTGGTCATAGGACAGCGAAAGTGGCAGCATCAAGCGGGGCTTGAACTTCTTGCCGTTCCAGACAGGCTGCACGGTCGAACGCGAGACGCCGAGAATGGCCACCTCGGGCGCGTTGATGATGGGTGTGAAGTCAGTTCCGCCAATACCACCCAGCGAAGAGATGGAGAAGCAGCCACCCTGCATTTGTGCAGGTGCCAGCTTGCCTTCGCGCGCTGCCTTGGCCAGCTCGGAAGTCTCCTGGGCAATTTCCAGTATCCCCTTTTTGTCGGCATCGCGAATGACGGGCACCACCAGGCCATTGGGCGTATCTGCCGCAAAGCCGATGTGGTAGTACTTCTTGAGCACCAGGTTGTCGCCATCAAGTGAAGCGTTGAACTCGGGGTACTTTTTCAGGGCGGCCACCGATGCCTTGATCAGGAACGCCAGCATGGTCACCTTAACGCCCGATTTGGACCTTTCCTGTTCCTTGTTGAGCTCCTGACGGAATTCTTCCAGCTCGGTAATGTCCGCCACATCATTATTGGTAACATGAGGAATCATCACCCAGTTCCGATGCAGATTGGCACCGGAAATCTTCTTGATACGGGACAGCGGACGCGACTCGACTTCACCGAATTTCGTGAAATCAACCTTGGGCCACGGCAGCAGATTCATACCGCCCTCTCCCCCTGCCACGACGCCAACCGCTGCCGGAGCCGGGCCCTGAGCCAGTGCCTGCTTGACGAAGTCGCGGACGTCATCATGAGTGATGCGGTTCTTAGCACCTGAACCCTGGACTTTGGTGAGGTCCACACCCAGCTCCCGGGCAAACTTGCGCACCGAGGGCGAGGCGTGAGGCAGATTGCGCATGGGCACTTCCGCCCGTGCAAATGCTTCGGTGGGCGAATGCCGCTCAGGCGGCGCAGAGGCAAGCTGCCCCTGGCTGCCGCTTACGACCGCAGCGCTGGTAGCTGCGGGTGCGGACGGCCGGGCGTCGGGAGAGCCCGCCTCGGGCGCGACGTCAGGTTCATTGCGGGCCACACTGGAGGCGGGAGCCGCGTCGGCCGCAGGCGATTCTGCTGCCGGTGCCTGGGCGGCCTCTTGCTGTGCGTCCGCGCCTTCGCCGGATTCCAGTACGAGAATCTCGCTGCCCTTGTTGACCTTGTCACCCACCTTGACGCGGATTTCCTTGACGACGCCGCCATGCGAAGACGGCACTTCCATGGACGCTTTGTCGGACTCCAGGGTGATGAGGCTTTGCTCGGGTGTAACCGTATCGCCCACCGAGACCATGATTTCAATCACTTCGACATCAGCAGTGTCGCCGATGTCAGGCACCACCACGGTGACCTGGCCGCCCGCAGCGGATGCAGCCGGCCCGGCTGCAGGTTCAGCGGCTTGCTGCGGGGCGCTGGAAGCTGCTGGCGTCTCTACCGCGGCTTCTGCCTTGGGCTCGGCGGCAGATAGGGATTTTTCTGCTGCTTCGCCCGCTTCCAGTTCGAGAATGACGGAACCTTCGCCAACCTTGTCGCCGACCTTCACCTTGAGGGATTTCACGACCCCGGCGGCAGTGGACGGAATCTCCATGGAGGCCTTGTCCGATTCAACCGTGATCAGACTTTGCTCCTTGGCAACGCTGTCCCCTTCCGCCACGAGTACCTCAATGACATCGACTTCAGTCACGTCGCCGATATCCGGTACTTTGACTTCTATGATGTTGCTCATCGTACTGGCTCCCCTCAGGCGTACTGCGGATTGGCTTTATCCGGGTTAATACCGTATTTCTTGATGGCTTCGCTCACCTTGGAGAGCGGGATCGAACCCTCATCAGCCAAAGCGCGCAGTGCAGCCAGCACCACAAAATGGCGATCGACTTCGAAATGTTCGCGCAGTTTGTAGCGGAAGTCGGAGCGCCCGTAACCATCAGTGCCCAACACACGGTATTCGCGACCCTTGGGAATGAACTGACGGATCTGGTCGCCGAATGCCTTGACGTAGTCTGTGGAAGCCACGATCGGGCCTTCGGTACCGGACAGAAGTTGCGTGACATACGGTACGCGTGGCGATTCGTCTTCAGGGTGCAGCAGATTGTGCCGTTCGCAATCCAGACCTTCGCGACGCAGCTCGGTGAAGCTGGTCACGCTCCAGACGTCGGCAGCTATGCCCCAATCCTGCTCAAGAAGTTTCTGTGCTTCGATGACTTCACGCAGAATGGTGCCGGAGCCGAGCAGCTGCACACGCTGCTTGGCCTTGCCACCTTCGAGCAGGCGATACATGCCCCGGATGATCCCTTCCTCGTCCCCTTCCCTCAGGCCGGGGTGCGAGTAGTTTTCGTTCATCACGGTGATGTAGTAGTAGACGTTTTCCTGGTTCTCGACCATGCGCTTGAGACCATCATGGATGATGACGGCCAGTTCATGCGCGAAGGTCGGGTCATACGAAACGCAGTTCGGGATCATGCTGGACAGGATGTGGCTGTGGCCGTCCTGATGCTGCAGCCCCTCTCCATTGAGCGTGGTCCGGCCTGCCGTACCACCCAGCAGGAAGCCGCGGGCCTGCATGTCGCCGGCTGCCCAGGCGAGGTCACCCACGCGCTGGAAGCCGAACATGGAGTAATAGATGAAGAACGGAATCATGATGCGGTTGTTCGTCGAGTACGACGTTGCCGCAGCAATCCACGAGCTGAACGCGCCCGCTTCGTTAATCCCTTCCTGCAGAAGCTGGCCATTCTCCGCTTCGCGGTAGTACATGACCTGGTCTTTGTCGACCGGCACGTACTTCTGCCCTTCGGGAGCATAAATCCCAATCTGGCGGAACAAGCCTTCCATGCCGAAGGTACGGGATTCGTCGGCCAGAATCGGTACCACACGCGGGCCAAGCTGCTTGTCACGCAGAATCTGATTCAGAATCCGGACAAAGGCCTGGGTTGTGGAAATTTCACGGCCTTCAGCAGTCGCTTCCAGTACTGGCTTGAACATCTCCAGGCCCGGCACGGGCAAGGTCTCATCGGCCTTGGTGCGACGCTTGGGCAGGTAGCCACCGAGAGCCTTGCGGCGTTCATGCAGGTACTTCATCTCGGGGGAGTCTTCCGCCGGCTTGAAGTAAGGCAGTTCAGGCAGCTTTTCGTCCGGGATAGGAATATTGAAGCGGTCGCGGAATTCGCGAACGGCTTCCAGGTCGAGCTTCTTCTGCTGGTGAGTCGGGTTCTTCGCCTGGCCCACATGGCCCATGCCATAGCCCTTGATGGTTTTGGCCAGAATGACGGTAGGCTGCCCGGTGTGATTGGCCGCCGCGTGGAAGGCGGCATATACCTTGTAGGGGTCGTGGCCGCCACGATTCAGGCGCCAGACGTCTTCGTCACTCATGCGGCTGACCATTTCCAGCAGCTTGGGATGCTTGCCGAAGAAATGTTCACGAACGTATTTGCCGTCGTGCGCCTTGTAAGCCTGATATTCGCCGTCGACCGACTCTTCCATGATGCGACGCAGGATGCCTTCCTTGTCGCGTTGCAGGAGCGGGTCCCAATAGCCGCCCCAGATGAGCTTGATGACATTCCAGCCACTGCCGCGGAAGTCGCCCTCAAGCTCCTGGATGATCTTGCCATTGCCGCGCACCGGGCCGTCCAGGCGTTGCAGATTGCAGTTGATGACGAAAATCAGGTTGTCGAGCTTTTCACGCGCTGCGAGGCTGATGGCGCCCAGGGATTCGGGTTCGTCCATTTCGCCGTCGCCGCAGAACACCCAGACTTTGCGCTTGCTGGTGTCTGCAATGCCGCGCGCGTGCAGATACTTCAGGAACCGCGCTTGGTAGATGGCCATCAGTGGGCCAAGACCCATCGACACTGTGGGGAATTGCCAGAATTCCGGCATGAGCTTGGGGTGCGGGTAGGATGGCAGCCCCTTGCCATCAACCTCCTGGCGGAAATTGTCCAGTTGTTCTTCAGTGATACGGCCTTCCAAATAGGCTCGGCCATAAATGCCGGGAGAAGAGTGCCCCTGGAAATACACCAGGTCGCCGCCGTGGTCTTCCGTTTCGGCATGCCAGAAATGGTTCTGGCCACAGCCGATCATAGTGGCCAGGGACGCAAACGAGGCGATGTGCCCGCCAAGGTCGCCGCCATCTGGAGGATTCTTGCTGTTGGCCTTCACCACCATGGCCATCGCATTCCAGCGCACATAGGAACGGATGCGCTCTTCCAGCACCAGATTGCCGGGGTGCGGGGGTTCCAGACCGGGAGGAATGGTGTTCACATAGGCAGTATTGGCCGAGAACGGAATGTGTGCGCCCGAGCGACGCGCCAGGTCTATCAGCCGTTCCAGCAGGTGATGCGCGCGTTCCGGACCTTCACGATCGAGCACCGCTTCGAGTGCTTCAAGCCATTCCTGTTCTTCGAGGAGTGCATCATCGACCTCGGTGGCCGAAGACTGCGCGTGTGCAAGAGAGGACATG
>JAJUFI010000213.1 GCA_029263795.1 Alcaligenaceae bacterium | reverse complement strand
GGCCCGCCCCACAATGACAACCATACTTGAAGACGTACCTGTCGGCCAGAAGGTCGGCATTGCCTTTTCCGGTGGATTGGACACCAGCGCAGCTCTGCTGTGGATGAAGAACAAGGGTGCCATCCCCTACGCCTATACCGCAAATCTGGGCCAGCCCGACGAGCCCGATTACGATGCCATCCCGCGCAAGGCCCTGGAGTACGGTGCCAAGCTCGCGCGCCTGGTTGATTGCCGCACACAGCTCGTGAACGAAGGCATTGCCGCCTTGCAGGCAGGGGCATTTCACGTTTCCACGGCCGGCGTCACTTACTTCAACACCACACCGCTGGGCCGGGCCGTTACGGGTACCATGCTGGTGGCCGCGATGAAGGAAGACGACGTCCACATCTGGGGCGACGGCAGCACATACAAGGGCAATGACATCGAGCGTTTCTATCGCTACGGTCTGCTCACAAACCCTGATCTGCGCATCTATAAACCCTGGCTGGACCAAACCTTCATCAATGAGCTCGGTGGTCGTGCCGAAATGTCGCAGTATCTGCGTGAGCACGGCTTCGACTACAAGATGTCCGCCGAAAAAGCTTATTCCACTGACTCCAACATGCTGGGTGCAACGCACGAAGCCAAGGATCTGGAATATCTGAATTCCGGCATCCGCATTGTGCAGCCCATCATGGGCGTAGCTTTCTGGCGCGACGACGTCAAGGTGGAGCCCGAGGAAGTCACGGTCCGCTTTGAAGAAGGGCAGCCAGTCGCACTCAATGGAGTGGAATATTCCGATCCAGTCGAACTCATGCTGGAAGCCAACCGGATCGGTGGGCGTCATGGCCTGGGGATGAGCGACCAGATCGAAAATCGCATCATTGAGGCCAAGAGCCGTGGTATTTACGAAGCTCCGGGTATGGCGTTGTTGCACATTGCCTACGAGCGTCTGGTCACTGGCATCCATAACGAAGACACCATTGAGCAATATCGCATCAATGGGCTGCGTCTGGGCCGTCTGCTGTATCAAGGCCGCTGGTTCGACCCGCAAGCCATCATGCTGCGCGAGACCGCTCAGCGTTGGGTGGCACGTGCCATTACCGGTGAAGTTGTTATCGAACTGCGTCGTGGGAATGATTACTCCCTGCTCGACACCCGTTCGGAAAATCTGACATACAAGCCGGAACGCCTGACCATGGAAAAAGGCGAGTCAATTTTCTCGCCGCGTGACCGTATCGGTCAGCTGACCATGCGTAATCTCGACATAACCGATACGCGCGAGAAGCTGTTCACCTATACCAAGGCAGGCCTGCTCTCAGCAAGCGATGGTTTGTCCCTGCCGCAGTTGAAGGGCAAGGGCGAATAAGCCTTTGGCAAGCAGTAAAGAAAATTGGGCGCCGATCAGGCGCCCAATTTTCTTTTACCGTCCGCGTCCAGGGGGGCTGCACGGTAGCCATCAGAGCTTGCCCAGAAGCAGAAATTCCATTAGGGCCTTCTGCACGTGCATACGGTTCTCGGCTTCGTCCCAAACGACGCTTTGCGGGCCGTCGATGACTTCGCTGGTGACCTCCTCGCCGCGGTGTGCGGGCAGGCAGTGCATGAACAGAGCTTCCGGGTCGGCCTGAGCCATCATTTCGGCGTCGACACACCAGTCGGCAAAAGCCTTGCGCCGTTCCTCGTTCTCTTCTTCGAAGCCCATGCTGGTCCAGACATCGGTGGTGACGAGATGGGCACCCTTAGCCGCTTCCATGGGGTCGTCAAATTCCCGCAGGACGTGGGGGGCGACCTGGCCCGTCAGCTTGGGGTCGAGCTGGTAGCCCTTGGGACCAGAAACATGTAGAGTGAACCCAAGGATCTCCGCTGCCTGCAGCCAGGTATAGGACATGTTGTTGGCATCTCCAATCCAGGCCACCGTCTTGCCGGTGATGGAACCACGCATTTCCTGGTAGGTGAATATGTCGGCCAGAATCTGGCAGGGATGATATTCGTTGGTAAGCCCGTTAATCACAGGCACACGGGAATGTGCAGCGAACCGTTCGATACGGGTCTGCTCGAACGTGCGGATCATTACCAGATCCACCATGCGCGAGATGACGCGCGCCGTGTCTTCGATGGGTTCCGAGCGCCCCAGCTGCGAATCGTTGGTGGTCAGGTGAATGACCGACCCTCCGAGCTGGTACATACCAGCTTCGAAGGACACCCGGGTGCGTGTGCTGGCTTTCTCGAACACCATGGCCAGGGTGCGGTCGTGCAGGGTATGGTGGGGCTGGTAGCGCTTGAACTTATCCTTGATGATGCGGGCGCGCCCAAGCACGTAATCAATCTCTTCGCGCGAGAAATCACGAAACTGCAGGAAGTGCCGCAGGGGCCCGTTTTGTACCGTGTTCTGATTGGCGTCTGACATATTCAGCCTTGTTCTAAAACGACAATCTTACCTGCTCGCGCACAACACAGCAAAGCCACATGTCGTGAGCCTGTCCAGGAAGCCGCTCATCATTTACGGGCGCGGGGGGAAGCCACCCTCAGGGTCGGATATTCGCCAATAGGCTACAATGGGGGGTGGCGGCGGCCGCGATGGATTCGGCCAGATTTCCGCTCCTTCAGGGGCCTACAGGCCGGGATCATTCATGACTCAACAGGTGGAACAGTTCATTATTCACGGTCTAACGAATACTGGGCGGAAGTTCCGGCCCAGTGATTGGGCCGAACGTTTGGCTGGGGTTATGTCCCAGTTCAGGCCAGAAGGCTCGCCGGGCGGTCCGCTCAGCTACTCGCCTTATGTCGTTCCCGTGAATATGGATGGTGTGCGCTGCGTAGTTGTCGACACGCGGTTGCGAGAACTTGAACCGCTGGCGTGGCGCTTCGTATGTGGCTTCGCGGCAGATAACGACCTTCAGACCAGCAGAAGGGTGGTCGAAAAATCGGAAGTCCCGATCTCGACATAACGCCCATAATTGCCTGCAGACAAACGCCCAAGCTGAATCACGGGCTGTCTTTATCTTCTGCCCGTCCGGCGGGGCAGAGATGCTCATCATCTCGCACTTTTACTAATTCAGAAGCCCGGCAGGCTGGCCTGTAGTGCCGTCTCCATCTCTTCATGAGCAACGGCTCTCTCGTGCTGTAGCAGCCAACGCTTGCGCTCCAGCCCACCTCCGTAACCCACTAAAGGTGCTTTGCTGCCGCTGCCGATGACGCGATGGCAGGGCACAACGATGCTG
>JAJUFI010000082.1 GCA_029263795.1 Alcaligenaceae bacterium | reverse complement strand
GGTCGCCACCCTGGTCGGAGCACTACGCAAGACTGGCGGCAAGCGCGGCGTGGCCTCGTTGTGCATTGGCGGCGGTGAAGCAGTGGCCCTTGCCATCGAAATGGTCTGACCCTGACCCCGGGGCGCCCCGTAAGGCGGCGCCCTTTTGCTATCTTCAGGAAGTGCAATGCCTGTCATCGAATCAAGCATCAATACACGCTCTGCCGCGTTCCAGGAGAACGCGGAGCTCATGCGTTCCCTTGTTGAGGACCTGCGCGAGAAGCTGGCTCGCAATGCCCTGGGTGGCAACGAAGCGGCCCGTGCCAAACATCTTGCCCGCGGCAAGTTGCTGCCGCGCGATCGCGTTGAACGCCTGCTCGATCCGGGCTCGCCCTTCCTGGAGTTTTCCCCCCTCGCTGCCTGGGACATGTACGACAACGCTGCGCCTGCGGCAGGCATCATCACTGGCATTGGCCGCGTGGCGGGCCAGGAGTGCGTCATTGTGTGCAATGACGCCACCGTGAAAGGGGGAACCTACTACCCAGTTACGGTGAAAAAACATCTGCGGGCACAGGAAATCGCTCAGCAGAACAATCTGCCGTGTATCTACCTTGTAGATTCTGGCGGAGCCAACCTTCCGAATCAGGACGAAGTGTTTCCCGATCGGGACCACTTCGGGCGCATCTTCTACAACCAGGCCAATATGTCGGGTCAGGGCATCGCCCAGATTGCCGTGGTCATGGGGTCGTGCACGGCGGGGGGTGCCTACGTGCCGGCCATGAGTGATGTCTCGATCATCGTGAAGAACCAGGGCACCATCTTCCTCGGCGGCCCCCCGCTGGTGAAGGCGGCGACCGGCGAAGTAGTCAGTGCAGAAGACCTGGGCGGCGGCGATGTCCACACCCGTCTTTCCGGGGTGGCCGACTACCTTGCCAACAATGACTTGCACGCCCTGGCCCTTGCGCGCGATGCTGTGGCCGCCCTGAACCGCCGCAAACCCCAGCAATTGGCCTTGCGTCCGGTGCAGGAACCCCTGTACGACCCGGAGGAACTCAACGGCATCATTCCCGCCGACACACGCAAGCCTTACGACGTGCGCGAAGTCATCGCCCGTATTGTGGATGGTTCCGAGTTCGACGAGTTCAAGGCCCGCTACGGCGCCACCCTGGTCACGGGCTTTGCTCATATCCACGGCATGCCGGTGGGCATCATTGCCAACAACGGTATTCTGTTCTCGGAGGCCGCGCAGAAGGGCACCCATTTCATTGAGCTGTGCTGCCAGCGGCGCATTCCGCTGGTATTCCTGCAGAACATCACCGGCTTCATGGTGGGCCGCAAGTACGAGAACGAGGGCATTGCACGACACGGGGCCAAAATGGTCACAGCCGTGTCCACTGCCGCAGTACCCAAGTTCACGGTCATCATCGGCGGTTCATTCGGTGCCGGAAATTACGGCATGTGCGGTCGCGCCTTCGGCCCCCGCATGCTCTACATGTGGCCAAACGCGCGTATTTCCGTCATGGGCGGCGAGCAGGCGGCCAGCGTACTGGCAACGGTTAAGCGCGACGGAATCGAAGCGCGCGGTGGCAGCTGGAGCGCCGAAGAAGAAGAGGCCTTCAAGGCGCCCATCCGGGAACAATACGAGCGCGAAGGTCACCCTTATTACGCTACAGCAAGGCTCTGGGATGACGGCATCATCCGCCCCGCCGATACCCGCAGGGTGCTCGCCCTGTCGCTGTCCGCCGCACTGAACGCCCCCATTGAAGCGACGCGCTTCGGCATCTTCCGCATGTAAGGAGTCACCGTGTTTGAAACCCTGTTGATTGCCAACCGTGGCGAGATTGCCTGCCGAGTGGCCGCAACGGCCCGCCGCATGGGGCTGCGCACCGTTGCGGTGTATTCGGACGCTGATGCCGAGTCCCGCCATGTCGCCATTTGCGACATGGCAGTGCACATTGGCGGCGCCGAGCCTGGCGCAAGCTACCTGCGCGCAGATGCCATACTCGAGGCAGCCCGGCAGACCGGCGCCCAAGCCATTCACCCGGGCTATGGTTTCCTTTCCGAAAATGAACGATTTGCACAAGCCTGCACCGATGCCGGCCTGATATTCGTCGGCCCACCTGCAAGCGCCATCGCCGCCATGGGCAGCAAGGCCGCGGCAAAGGCGCTGATGGAGAAAGCCGGCGTCCCTCTCGTGCCCGGCTACCACGGCGACAATCAGGACCTTTCCTTCCTGCGCGAACAGGCCGATGCCATCGGTTATCCGGTGCTGATCAAGGCCAGCGCCGGTGGCGGTGGCAAAGGTATGCGCATCGTCAATTCCAGCGCAGAATTCGCTGAAGCCCTGGCTTCGTGCAAGCGTGAAGCGGCAAGCAGCTTCGGGGACGACCGCGTCCTCATCGAGCGTTATTTGCAGAAGCCCCGCCACATCGAAATCCAGGTGTTCGCCGATTCCCACGGCAATTATGTCCATCTGTTCGAGCGTGATTGTTCGGTTCAGCGCCGGCACCAGAAAGTCATTGAGGAAGCGCCGGCCCCCGGCATGAGCGAAGAACGCCGCAACGCCATGGGGCAGGCCGCCATTGCCGCCGCGCGCGCCGTTGGCTACGTGGGTGCGGGCACGGTGGAGTTCATTGCGGAACCGGACGGGCGCTTCTATTTCATGGAAATGAACACCCGCCTGCAGGTGGAACACCCCGTTACCGAGCTGATCACCTGCCAGGATCTTGTCGAATGGCAGCTTCGGGTCGCTGCGGGTGAAAAGCTTCCATTGACTCAGGATCAACTGTCGATAGACGGCCACGCCATCGAGGCCCGCATCTACGCAGAAAACCCCGAGAAAGGCTTTCTGCCTTCCATCGGCACCCTCAGCACTCTGGAATTCCCGAAACATGCGGAATTTTGCTGGGGTTCAGTCCGTGTGGACGGCGGCGTCCGCAATGGCGACACGATCTCACCTTATTACGACCCCATGATCGCCAAGCTGATCGTCCACGGGCGGGATCGTGATCAGGCCAGAGCCCGCATGCTGCGTGCGCTGGGGGATATGCGCGTGGCCGGGCTGCAAACCAATATCGCCTTCCTGCAACGTCTTATTGCTGATCAGGCCTTTGCATCGGCCGACCTCGACACCGGGCTGATCGAGCGCAGACATGAGGCGCTCTTCCCCGCGGCCGGCGAGCTGGCGGACGATGTTCTTGCGCTGGCCGCGACGGCTGCCTTGCAGGCACAAGGCTATGGCGACTCGCATGGCCACCGCCAGACAGTGGCGGCAGACCCCTGGAGCGTGGCCGATGGCTGGCGCGTTTCCGGCCAGCACAAGCGCGTCCTCGAGTTCCTGGACGGCGCCGGCCAGGTTCAGGTGGTTGAACTGACCCGTGACGACAACGGGTGGCAATTCAGCCGTCGGGGGCGCAGCCAGCCCCTCGAATGGTCTGCCACCGAGTCACGTCCAGGCCGTCAACAGCTTCGCCTCCGCCTTGATGGGCGCGACTGCAATGGCGATGTTGTCGTTCAGGGCGAAACACTTACCGTCTACCGCAATGGCGAATCCCATGTCGTGCGCATTCACGATGCCGTTGCCCATGCCCAGGAAGAAGGCACTGATCACGGCGGCAGCCTCACTGCTCCCATGCCGGGCAAAATCATTTCCGTGGCGGTGGCGGCGGGTGACACGGTCAAGAGCGGGGACATCCTGCTGGTCATGGAAGCCATGAAGATGGAACACACCATCTGCTCCCCACGCGACGGCGTTGTGGCCGAAGTGTTCTACCAGCCGGGCGACCAGGTGGCCGACGGGACGGAACTCATTTCCATCAAAGAGGGCTGAACCGGGCGGCCAGATTCAGCCCCGTCAGCCTGGCCGGGCCCTCAGCGGCTCAGCCCGCGGGCTGAAATGGGCCACACCGCCTCCACCACGCCCTTGCGCACGGCCACCACCTCGTTGTGCAGATTGAAGGTTGGGTCACAATGACCGGGAATCAGGCGCAGCTTTTCTCCCAGCGCAGGGCTTGCCCGCGGCTCATCGACGGCTACTATGCAATGTTCATCGTTCAGCGCGGTACAGCGTAAGCCTGGCTGCCCCACCACCTGGGGCAGGCCGCTTTCGGCTGTCGTGGATTTCAGACCGACATCCAGCACCACCCGGCCGGGCGCGGGTGTGCTGACCACCGTCGCCCACAGGAAAAGCGCGTGACGCAGAGCCGTGACCTCGCCCCATTCCATTGCCCCGTAGTCACCATCCATGAAGGCGTAGCTGCCGGGCTGCAATTCAGTAAACACGCCGGAAGCCGCGTCGAACAGAGCGCTACCGGTGCCGCCTCCGGTCACCACTTCGCAGGCATAGCCGGCGCGGCGCAGCGCATCCACAAACCCCGCGGCCGCACGAATACCCTTTAGCACGGCTCGCTGGCGCTGTTCGAAAGAACGCTTGTGCTGTACGCCCCCGTGGTAGGCCTGCACACCCTTGAAGCGCACATTCGGCAGGCGGATCGCCAGATCGGCCAGAGCAACGGCCTGGGCATGTGTCTGCACCCCGCAGCGCTTCTGGCCTATGTCGACTTCCACCAGTACATCGACCGCGCTATGCTGCGCATCCAGCGCAGCAGACAAGGCAGTAAGCGCATCGGGGTGGTCCACGCAGACGGTGAGCTTCGCCCTGGAAGCGAGCCGCGCCAGTAGTTCCAGCTTCTGTCTGCCCACGACTTCATTACTGATGAGGATGTCCGTCAGCCCCGCCTGCACGAACGGCACCACCTCCGAAACCTTCTGGCAGCAGATGCCGCAGGCACCCAAGGAGACCTGCTGCAAGGCGATCTCCGGGCATTTGTGAGCCTTGCCATGCGGGCGCAGCGCCACGCCATGAGATTCGGCCAGGGCCTGCATGCTGCGCAGGTTGTCCTCGAAGGCGTCCAGATCCAGTATCAGTGCCGGGGTATCGACGTCTTCGAGACGGTCACCCGGCTTGGGCGGGCACACCAGGGGCAGCACACCTGCCGTTTCCCCGACCAAGACACTTGCAATGGTTTCTTCTGCCATGAGCCCTCCACCACCTTTCCAATTTGCCCCGCTGCGCGAAACAGCGTAAAGTCGAGAACGGCAGTTTGCCCCATGCGGTGAGCTTGCCTGTTCCACTCTTGACACGCTCCCGGAATCCGGAAGGCGCTATGTACGACATCCTGGTTTATCTGTTCGAAAACTACTATACCCCCCAGGCCTGTCCAAAGGCCGATGTTCTGGCACACAAATTGGCCGCCGTCGGCTTCGAGCAAGAAGACATCCATGAGGCCCTTGGCTGGCTGCATGGCCTGGCTCAAAGCACTGAACGCTTTGCTCCCATCGAGTACGCATCCGCCTCCACCAGCCTGCGGGCATACTCCGACGAGGAATACCACACCCTGGGAAGTGAAGCCATCGGGTTCATCACATTCCTCGAAAATTCCGGCGTGTTGCGCCCGGCCCTTCGCGAAATCCTCATCGAACGCGCACAGGCCACCGACGAAGCGCCCGTATCCCTGGACAGAATGCGCATCATAGCCCTCATGGTGCTCTGGAGTCAGGAAACCGAAGTTGATCACCTACTTCTTGAAGAACTGCTCAACGGCGAACGTTCCACCCTCTCTCACTAGCCGCTATTTGCCCACCGCCGTTCTCGCATGAACGCGCGTACATCCTTTTACCGCGGGCGTTTTGCTCCCAGCCCCAGCGGGCCGTTACATGACGGTTCGCTAGTCGCTGCCATGGCCAGTTTTCTGGACGCTCGTGCGCACCAGGGCCAATGGTTGCTACGTATGGAAGACATCGACACTCCGCGGGTGGTGAAGGGCGCGGACAGAATCATCATGCAGCAGTTGCAGGCCTTGGGCATGCACTGGGACGAAGAACCCGTGTGGCAATCCCGGCGGCTGCCGCTGTATGAACAGGCGTTCCAGCGCCTGCAAGAGGCCGGGAAGGTGTATGGCTGCGCCTGTACCCGCCGCATGCTCACGGGCGGGCCTTACCCGGGCACTTGCCGCAACGGCCTACCACCCGGCCAGCAGGCGCGCGCCTGGCGGCTGCGCGTTCCTGAAGGCGAAGCGAGTACTGAACACTTCGTTGACCGCTGGGTTGGACCACAGTGCCAGAATGTCGCCCGGGAAGTCGGGGATTTCATCTTGCGACGTGCCGACGGCCTGTGGGCCTATCAGTTCGTCGTTGTGGTGGACGATGGGCTGCAGGGAATCACGGATATCGTCCGCGGCGCCGACTTGCTTGATTCCACCGCCCGCCAGCGTGTGCTGGCGCGCATGCTGGGCTTCACCCTGCCACGTGCCATGCACGTTCCTTTGCTGTACGATGCTGAGGGCCGGAAACTCAGCAAGCAGAACCATGCTCCGGCGCTTGAACTGGACAGGCCACTTGAGACTCTGTCACGCGCCTGGCAGGCGCTTGGCTTTCCCGCCTTCCCGGCAAAGAATATCGAGGCTTTCTGGGCGCGCGCTTTGCCTGCCTGGGCGGCCCGGCATTGCGCCCAATAGCAATAGCCTATTATTGTCAACTTGCGCGTCTGGATTGACCGCCCGTATTATCCGCGCTATTGCTGCCCAAAAGCGGTCCTTGAGAACACATGACTAAAACCCTCATCATCGCCGAGAAACCCTCGGTCGCGCTCGACATTTCGCGCGCCCTCGGTGGTTTCACCCGGGAAGGCGACTACTTCGAAAGCGATCAGTACGTGTTGGCCTCCAGCATAGGCCACCTGCTGACGCTCGTTGCGCCCAATGACCCGGTGCGCGGGAAATGGAGCTTCAACCACCTGCCGGTGATTCCGCCCAAGTTCGAACTGGGCCCGACGGACAAGAAAAGCGCCGAACGCCTGAAGCTGCTCGTCAAGCTGCTCAAGCGCAAGGATGTGGACACCGTCATCAACGCATGTGACGCGGGCCGCGAAGGCGAGCTCATCTTCCGCTACATCATGCAGTATTCCGGTGTGAAGAAGCCGGTCAAGCGCCTGTGGTTGCGCTCCATGACGCAACAGGCCATCCGCGAAGCCTTCAACGAGCTGCGTGACGACGAAGCCCTGAAGCCGCTTGAAGCCGCCGCACGTTCGCGCGCCGAAGCCGACTGGTTGGTGGGCATCAACGGCACCCGTGCCATGACCGCCTTCAACAGCAAGGACGGCGGCTTCTTTAAAACTCCTGTGGGCCGTGTACAGACTCCCACCCTGGCCATCGTTGCTGAGCGCGAGGAACGCATTCGCCGCTTCCAGCCGCGCGACTACTGGGAAATCCACGCCGATTTCGCCGCTGCCGCCGGCAATTACTCGGGGCGTTGGTTCGATCCAGAATTCCGCAAGAACGAAGATGACCCGGAAAGCCGTGATTTTCGCATCTGGTCCAAGGAACGCGCCGAGGAAATTGCCCGCGCCTGCGAAGGCCAGCCGGGCACGGTGACCGAAGAAGCGCGTCCATCCACCCAAGCGTCCCCGGCCCTGTTCGACCTCACCTCCCTGCAGCGTGAGGCCAACAGCCGCTTCGGTTTCTCGGCCAAGACAACGCTGGCCCTGGCCCAGACACTATACGAACGCCACAAGGCATTGACCTATCCGCGTACGGATTCACGCTATCTGCCGGAAGACTATCTCGGCACCGTCAGCCATACCATGCAGACATTGGCCGGAGCCAGCAGCAATGCTGCCGCCGCCATCAGCCCCTTTGCGCAGACCATTTGCGAGCAAAGCTGGGTCAAACCCAACCGACGCATCTTCGACAACAAGAAGGTGTCGGACCACTTCGCCATCATTCCCACGCTGCAAGTGCCGCGCGAACTGAGTGATGCCGAAAGCAAAATCTACGACCTGGTGCTGCGGCGCTTCCTGGCGGTCTTCTTCCCCTCTGCGGAATTCCGCCTCACAACCCGAATTACGCGCGTGGCGGGCCATGCCTTCAAAACGGAAGGCAAGGTTCTCGTCAAGCCGGGCTGGCTCGCCATTTACGGCCGCGAAGCTCAGGGTAATGACGACATGCTGGTGCCCATCTCGCCCGACGAGACCGTGCGCACCGAAGCCATCGAAGTACGCGAACTGGCAACCAAGCCGCCCGCCCGCTTCACTGAGGCCACGCTGCTTTCCGCTATGGAAGGTGCCGGCAAACTGGTTGACGACGAAGCACTGCGAGAAGCGATGTCGGAGCGCGGGCTGGGCACACCTGCCACGCGGGCAGCCATCATTGAAGGCCTGCTGAACGAAGGCTACCTGCGCCGTGAAGGGCGGGAACTGGTCCCCACCGCCAAGGCCCGCCAGCTGATGACCTTGCTTTCCGGCCTGGGTGTGAGCGAACTCACATCTCCGGAACTCACCGGCGAATGGGAACACCAGCTCAAGCAGATCGAGCAGCGTCAGCTTGATGCCGAAACTTTCATGCGCGAAATCGTCGAAATGACCCAGGCCATAGTGCGCCGGGCCAAGGAATACGAACGCGATACCGTCCCGGGCGATTATGTCACCCTCATCACGCCCTGCCCCAAGTGTGGCTCGGTGGTGAAGGAAAATTACCGCCGCTATGCCTGCACGAACTGCGATTTCTCCATTGGCAAGCACCCGGGCGGTCGCACCTTTGAAGTGCATGAGGTCGAAGAACTGTTGCAGAAACGTGAAATCGGGCCGCTTTCCGGCTTCATCAGCAAGATGGGTCGCCCGTTTTCCGCTCTATTGCGCATTACCGACGACTACAAACTGGAATTCGACTTCGGCCAGAAGGACGAAGAAAACGAAGAGCCGGTGGATTTTTCCGGCCAGACGCCTCTCGGCAAATGTCCGAAGTGCGGCCATGGCGTGTTCGAGCACGGCATGAACTATGTGTGCGAAAAAGCAGTTGGCCCGGAAAAAAGCTGCAGCTTCCGCAGTGGCAAGGTCATCCTCCAGCAGGAAATCAGCCCCGAGCAGATGCAGAAGCTGCTCGCTGAAGGCAAGACCGATCTACTAACCAATTTCGTCTCCTCACGCACCAACCGCAAGTTCAAGGCCTTTCTGGTTGCGCAGAAAGACGGCAAGATCGGCTTCGAGTTTGAGCCGCGTCCTGAAAAAGCGGGCAAGACGGCCGCCAAGAAAGCCACGAGCACCACTGCCACCAAGGCAGCCAAGAAAGCGGTAAAGAAAACAACTGCCAAAAAGGCCGCGGCGAAAAAAGCCACCAAATCGGTGACGAAGAAGGCTGCCAAGCAGGCTGTTCCGGCAACGGCAGCCGATCTGGACGACGATCCACCGTTCTGAATGGCCGGCGGCGTACCGGCAGGGCAACCCGTACGCCGCTGCAGCAGCGCCGCCGCGCCCGGCCTTACCCGTAAACCAGGTGCTTGAAGAAGAGTGACAGCTGCGGCACGTAAGTGATAATCATCAGGCAGCCGAAGGTGACCAGCACGAAGGGGATCAACGTACGGATCATGCGCTCGAGGGGAAGCTGAGCCACCGTGCATGCGGCAAAGAGGTTAACCCCAAAAGGCGGTGTCACCATACCCAGCGCCAGGTTCACCACCATGATCACGCCGAAGTGAGCGGGGTCCACACCGAACTGCATGGCGACAGGCAGAAGCAGCGGTGCCAGAACAACGATCGAAGCCGACGTCTCGATGAACATGCCAATGAGGAACAGCGCCAGGTTCATACCCAGCAGGAATGTGTGTTTGTCGCTGAAGAAGGAACCCAGCAGGTTACCAAGCGCTTGCGGAACGCCGGCACGGTTCAGCAGGAAACCAAAAACCCCGGCGTTGGCGATGATGAACATGATCACCGCCGTGGAGATGACAGAGCGGTGGAAAGTATGTGACAGTGTTTTGAGATCCAGACGCCGATAGATGAACATGCCCACAACCAGCGCATAGGCCACCGCCACAGCCGAAGCTTCTGTAGGGGTGAACACCCCGCCGTAGATGCCGCCAAGAATGATCACCGGCATCATCAGCGCCAGCCAAGCGCGCCGCAGTGCCACACCAACCGGCATCCGCCCCGCACCGTCATTCTTGCCGTATCCATGGCGTTTCGCGTAAAGCCAAACGTAGAACATCAGCGCCAAGGCGATCAGAATGCCCGGCCCGATACCCGCGATGAAGAGTTCGCCCACAGAGGTGTCCGTGGACACTGCGAACAGAATCATGGGCACGGAAGGCGGAATGATCACACCCAATTCGGCCGCCGTAGCCTGAAGCGATGCGGCAAAAGGCCTTGGATAACCATGCTTGAGCATGGCGGGAATGAGAATGGCACCCACAGCAAATGTGGTAGCCACGCTGGAACCTGCCACGGCGGCGAATATCATGCAGGTGAGCACACAGCTGATGGCGAGCCCGCCCTGCATACCGCCCACCAGACTCTTGGCGAACTCCACCATTCGTTCTGAAATACCGCTGGCTTCCATGAGATTGCCAGCCAGGATGAAGAAGGGAACAGCCACCAGGGGGTATTTGTCCAGGGCTGCATAAACCTGCTGGGCCACGACCAGCCAAGTCATGCCCTCACTTGCCACGCCCAGCAGGGCAGCCAGGCCGATCGAAACCGCCACGGGAACCGAGACGGCAAAAAAGATCAGCATGGAGAGGATCATCAACTGCGACATGCTGCCCCCTGTGTGATGTCTGTCGTGGCGTACCAGCCGGCAAACGGCGCCACCTTGGGTCTGCTGCCCAATGCGTTCGAGTAATTCATTGCTTGGTTCATGCTTGTGCTGCTCAGATCACCGTGTCGTCCACGGGCGGCGGCTCGGACTTCTCAAGCCAGCGCGCGAGCACACCAAGTATCGCCAGAACCATGCCGATGGGGATGGCGATGTAAATCCAGGAAATCGAAAAATCGAGGCTCGCCAGGTTCTGGAACCGGACCCGCCAGGCCATTTGTGCACCCACCCAGGCCATGAAACCCAGGAAGACCACACATATCACCATAATCAGATGTTCCAGCCAGCGGCGCGCCTTCCCCTTCAGAAAGCCATGCAGCATTTCCACGCTCAGCATGGCACCGTAACGGAAGGCCAGGCACAGGCCGAGCATGACTGTCCATATCAGGGAAGAACGAGTCCAGGCTTCGCTCCAGTCAGCGGGTGAATGGAGGATGAAACGGGCCAACACTTGGTAGAACCCTGCAGCAACCGCCGAAAACAGCAGCAGCTGACAGATGATGGAGACCACGCGAAACAGGCTGCGGTCAAGAAGATTGACGAATTTCACTGTGAACGAATGAGTGTGGCGAACGCTTGGCCTGGGAAAACGGTGAGCCGGCCGCACAGCAGAAGTCTGCCGCCGGCCGGCGCGAATAACCGAACTGGGCGGTGCCTGTACACACCGCCAGCCCCATTATTGGAAGTTGCGGATGGACTCCACAAGTTCCTTGCCGAATTGCTTGTAGTACTGCGGATAGACCGGATCAAGCGCCTTGGAGAATGCAGCGTGGTCGACCTCGTTGACCTGCATGCCGGCCTTCTTCACTTCCTCAATGCCATTCTGTTCAACGTTGTTGACGAACTCACGCATCGCCACCTTCGCTGCTGCAGCAGCCTTCTGGAAAGCGGCCTTTTCAGCGTCGGAGAGGCTGTCATAGGTGGAAGGCGACGCCAGCACCACGGCCGGGCCATACACGTGGGAAGTCAGCGACAGGTACTTTTGCAGCTG
>JAJUFI010000042.1 GCA_029263795.1 Alcaligenaceae bacterium | reverse complement strand
GGGACACGCCCATTGCGCCTGTGAAGTGAGCGGTGCAGCAATGCCGCCAGCAGCAGGAACCCACCGAAGCGACTCATTCCGGCTCGATGCCGGGGAGGGCGCAGTAGGAATCCCCCAACTTTAGGCGGGGGAGGATGTCAAGATGTTGATATCGAGGCTATTGCCGCACTTGCCCGACCGAAGGAGCATTCGAACACGGCTTGAGTTGACATTACCCGCCCGGGTGACCACAATCTGGGCCTTCACCAGGGGAGTCCCGACAAGGGGCTGAGATTCTGCTGGGCCGCAAGGCAGCGCAGTGACCCTATGAACCTGATCCAGCTCATACTGGCGTAGGGAAGGTGCGAACGGCGTTGCGCCCTGATGGGCTCATGTCATCGGTGCAAACCATCCTTGTCTTTTGTGCTGGGTCTTCATAGCCATCAAGGAGCACGAGATGACAAGCAAGACCACGCCACACATCACCACAGGCCCGCTGCCTGCATCCACCAAGGTATACAGTCCCGGCGAGCTCTATCCCCATCTCCGGGTGCCCATGCGTCGGATAGCTCTGCATCCGACATCAGACGAAGCGCCCGTCACCGTTTACGACTCTTCCGGCCCCTATACCGACCCGGCGTTCGAAGCCCGGATTGAGAGTGGCCTACCTCGCCTGCGGGAAGCGTGGGTGGAGGCCAGAGGGGATACCGAAGAGTATGCAGGACGGCCGGTACGCCCGGAAGACAATGGTCACGCAGGCGAAGCAGCCCTTTCACCGGAATTTCCCGTAAGGCACAAACCGCGACGAGCCATGCAGGGCCGGGCAGTTACGCAGCTGGCTTATGCCCGTGCGGGCATCATCACTCCCGAGATGGAGTTTGTCGCCATTCGCGAGAATCTTGGCCGTCAGGCTGCGGGGAAGGATCGGGCAGGCGATGGCCAGAGTTTCGGCGCAGCCATTCCTGATTACGTCACCCCGGAATTCGTGAGAGAAGAAATTGCCCGGGGGCGGGCGGTGATTCCGGCCAATATCAACCACCCGGAAGCGGAGCCGATGATCATCGGCCGCAATTTCCTGGTCAAGGTCAACGCCAATATCGGCAATTCGGCCGTAACCTCCGCCATGGCGGAAGAAGTGGACAAAATGGTATGGGCTACGCGCTGGGGCGCAGACACCGTCATGGATCTTTCGACCGGCCGCAACATCCACAATATCCGGGAATGGATCATCCGCAATTCCCCTGTGCCCATAGGCACTGTGCCTATTTATCAGGCGCTGGAAAAGGTTGGCGGAATAGCAGAAGAACTGTCATGGGAGGTATTTCGCGATACCCTGATCGAACAGGCCGAGCAGGGCGTCGACTACTTCACCATTCATGCTGGTTTGCGCCTGCATCACATTCCGCTCACCGTAAACCGGGTCACCGGTATTGTGTCGCGCGGCGGCTCCATCATGGCGAAATGGTGTTTGCATCACCATCGCGAAAGCTTTCTTTACGAGCACTTTGACGAAATCTGCGACATCATGCGCGCCTATGATGTCACCTTCAGCTTGGGCGACGGCCTGCGCCCAGGCTCTGTGGCAGATGCGAACGACGCCGCACAGTTTGCCGAACTCGAAACTCTTGGTGAGCTGACGCGAATTGCCTGGCAGAAAGACTGCCAGGTCATCATCGAAGGGCCGGGCCATGTGCCCATGCACAAGATACAGGAGAACATGGACAAGCAATTGTCCTTGTGCGGGGAAGCTCCCTTCTACACACTCGGCCCGCTGACAACCGATATAGCACCGGGGTATGACCACATCACCAGCGGAATTGGCGCTGCCATGATCGCGTGGTACGGGACGGCCATGCTGTGCTATGTCACACCGAAAGAGCATCTCGGCCTGCCGGACCGTAACGACGTGAAGACTGGGGTGATCACATACAAAATAGCGGCCCATGCTGCTGATCTGGCCAAGGGCCATCCCGCAGCAAGGATACGCGACGACGCGTTGTCGCGGGCCCGTTTTGAGTTCCGCTGGGAGGACCAGTTCAATCTGTCGCTCGACCCGGAGACTGCGCGCGCCTTCCATGACCAGACCTTGCCGAAGGAGGCGCATAAGGTGGCCCACTTCTGCTCAATGTGTGGGCCCAAGTTCTGTTCCATGCGCATCTCACATGACATCCGTGTGGCGGCTCAACAGGAAGGCATGGAGGCCATGGCCCAGAAGTATCGGGAAGGGGGCAATCTTTACATTCCGGTTGCCCAAGGCTGACAGGCTGGCACGGGGCTGCGGCATTGACCATGGCCGGAGTACCGGCAAGTTCCGTGGTCTTGCCCTCCGGGCGTAAAATATTTCAATTTTTTCGCAGGAACGGACAGCCCCTCTCGACTGCCGCGTTCAAACTTAGAAGCGCAAATAGTCATGCTTGAATTTCTCGGAATGCTCCACTGGGGCGCCTTGTTTCAAATTGTTCTGATCGATATTCTGCTCGGGGGCGACAATGCAGTCGTCATTGCCCTGGCCTGTCGCAACCTGCCGCCCAAACAACGCATGCAGGGCATACTCTGGGGCACGGCAGGTGCAATTCTGCTGCGGGTGGCACTCATATCTTTTGCGCTCGTGCTACTCGATATCCCCTTCCTGAAAGTAGCGGGCGCATTACTGCTGCTGTGGATAGGCATTAAGCTTCTTGCGCCGGCTGAAGATGAGCACGGCAACATCTCGAGTGGCACATCGATATTGTCGGCAGTGCGCACGATTATTGTGGCGGACTTCGCAATGAGCCTGGACAACGTCATCGCCATTGCGGGCGCCGCGCAGAGCACACACGCCGACCATCAACTGGGCTACGTTATCTTCGGGCTCTGTCTGAGCGTTCCCATCATTGTCTGGGGCAGCACACTGGTTCTGAAGCTCATCGATCGCTTCCCGGCAGTCGTCACCTTTGGCGCCGGCCTGCTGGGCTGGATAGCAGGCGGCATGCTGATCACTGATGTTTACCTGGTGGAACGCTTCGGTACTCCGGATACGGGAGTCAAGCTTGCCGCTGAAATAGCGGGCGCTGCATTGGTCGTGCTGGCGGGCAAACTGCTGATGGCCCGCCGCAGCAAGGCGGGTGATGTTGCAGTCGAAAGCCAGGACAGCTAGCCCGGTCTTCCTGTACTGCCAGATGGTGAGCAACCTGGGGCAACCTTGCCAAACGGTAATGTTGCCGTAATGATCGGCATCCCCACTGCGGGGGCATGTCGCTTACCATCTCAGATACTGCATGGAGGGCGGCATTGCGTTTAAGAGTCAGAATCAACAAAAGGGAATTGCTCGGAGCAGGCTTGCTCTGCCTGCTTGCGCTTGCTTCGGTTCTGAAGGTCAGCGCCAGTGCGACAGGCAAGATCGCTGGAATGGGATCAGGCGTGTTGCCGGTGCTGCTTGGCTCGCTGTTACTGGTTGCAGGAATCACCTGGCTGTTCAACTCCAGGCTTTCACCTGACGAGGTGGACGACGCGGAAATAGGCTCCTCCAAGTGGCGCGGAATTTGCGGGGCTGCCACCGGCCTGTTCTGTTTCCTGATTGCCGGCAAGTACTTTGGCCTGGGGGTCGCCGTCTTCGCCCTGGTCTTCCTCACGGTGTTGGGAGATCACCGTCACACACCGGGAAGCGCCGCACTGCTGGCAGGGTGCGCCACTTTGCTGGCCGTGCCCCTGATGCCGCATCTTCGGCATTTCTTCCTGTTTGCCTGAGCCTCTGGCGTTGTAGATACGTTGGTGATCCGACCGGTCACACCTCTTCACATCTATACTTGAGGCTTTGCTCACGTGCGTAGGTCTGTTTCCGGGTGTTTGGCTCCGGCGGCAGGGCGTGAGCGGCAATATCCTTCTCAGAGGTTTCCATGCAAAGTCTCACCAAACTCAAAGCCATCTTGCGGGGCTGCTTTGTCGTTTCCGCCCTGTCCTGCCTGCCCTTGGGAGCAAGCGCTCAGAACTCGGCAGATTTCCCGGAACGCCCGATACGCATGGTGGTTCCCTTTCCTGCAGGCGGGGCAACCGACGTCGTCGCACGCATCATCGCCCAACAGGCGGGTGTGGAGTTGGGCCAGCAGGTGGTGGTGGAGAATAAGAGCGGCGCGGGCGGCACCATCGGAGCGGGTGAGGCGGCTAAGGCGCCGGCTGACGGTTACACCGTGTTGCTGACAACGACCAGCACTCATTCGGTGTCTCCCCATTTGTTCGATAATCTTCCCTACGACGTGAAGACGGACTTTGCACCGATTGCTCACCTTGGCACTGCAGGAACGGTGTTGCTGGTCACGCCCAGCCTGCCTGTCAACTCCGTCCAGGAACTCATCGATTACGCCAAGGCCAACCCGGGCAAGCTGAATTACGCCAGCAGCGGCAATGGCACGATTGTGCATTTGGGAACGGAAGCGTTCATGTCCCAGGCCAAAATCGAAATGACTCATGTCCCCTATCGCGGAACCGGTCAGGCCATGACCGATCTCATGTCGGGCAATGTGCAAGTGCTGATGGACGCCATCCCCACCGGCATGCCCTACGTAAAGAAGGGGCAGCTCAAGGCACTGGCCGTTACGACCACTGAACGTTCGCCGCTGGCACCCGAACTGCCCACGATGGACGAATCGGGGCTGCCGGGCTACGTCTCCACCACATGGTTTGGCGTATATACGCCCGCCGGTGTGTCCGAAGAACGCCAGGCGCGTCTGCATCAGGCATTCCTGCGGGCCGTTCAGGAGCCTGCAGTGGCCGAACGCCTGCGTACTCTGGGCATTGAACCCGCTACTGACCACACCCCAGCTGATTTTGCTGCTCTGGTACAGGAAGACAGCGACCGCTGGAAGAAGGTGATTGAAGAAGGCAGCATCACTGTACAGTGATGAACCAGAAAGGCATCAAGATGAATTGGACCAATCCTTATCCGTCCTCCCGTTCCCCGGTACTGGGGCGAAATATGGTCAGCACGTCCCAGCCTCTGGCGGCTCAGGCCGGCCTGGCCATGCTGCAGGCCGGTGGCAATGCGGTTGACGCCGCCATTGCCACTGCCATGGCACTGACCGTCGTTGAGCCCACTGGCTGCGGCATCGGCAGTGACGCCTTCGCCATTGTCAGTGCACCTGACGGGCTGCATGGCCTGAACGCATCGGGCCGCGCACCGGCAGCCTGGACCCCGGACCGTTTCAAGGGCATGGAAGCCATGCCGCAGAAGGGATGGGACTCCGTCACCGTGCCCGGTGCAGTCTCCGCCTGGGTCGCGCTTTCTCGCCGCTTCGGCAAGCTGCCGTTCCGGCAACTGGCACAGCCCGCCATTCAATATGCGCGTGACGGTTTTGCTGTCAGCCCCATCATTGCCCGTCTGTGGGAACTCGGGCGCATCAGGCTCGGTGACCAGCCCGGTTTTGCCGAGTGCTTCCTGCCTGAAGGGCGGGCGCCCCGCGCCGGGGAAATTTTCCGCAGCATTGGTCACGCCGAGACCCTGGAAGCAATCGCCGAGACAGAGGGTGAGGCTTTCTACCGTGGCGAAATCGCCAAGCGGATTGCTGCACATGCCCGGGAACACGGTGCAGTGTTGACGGAAGATGACCTCGCAGCCCATCAGGCAGACTGGTGTGGAACCATCTCGAAGCGCTTTTATGAGTCTGTCGTGCACGAGATTCCCCCGAATGGTCAGGGGATTGCGGCGCTGATGGCCCTGGGCATACTCCAGGAACTCGGTGTGGGCGAGCATCCCGTCGACGACGTGGAAACCGTACACCTGTCCATCGAAGCCATGAAGCTCGCCCTGGCGGATGTCTACCAGTACAACGCAGACATCGACCACATGCAGGTCACCCCGGCAGAGTTGCTGGACCCCGGTTATCTGGCCGAACGCGCACGGCTCATCGATCGCCGGCAGGCAATCGACCCGGGCCACGGGGTTCCGCGCCCAGGTGGAACTGTTTACCTTGCGGCGGCAGATGCGTCTGGCATGATGGTGTCCTTCATTCAGTCAAACTACATGGGCTTTGGTTCAGGAGTGGTGGTGCCGGGAACCGGCATCAGCCTGCAGAACCGTGGACATGGCTTCAGCCTGAAACCGGGTCATGCGAATGAGGTGGGCGGGGGCAAACGGCCTTCACACACAATCATTCCGGCGTTTGCGACCCGCCTGGATGGCAATGCATTGATGGCTTTCGGCGTGATGGGTGGTCCGATGCAGTCGCAGGGTCACGTGCAGATGGCCTTGCGAGTCTTGCGCTATGGGCAGAATCCGCAAGCAGCGGCCGATGCTCCGCGCTGGCGTGTCACAGGTGGCAAGGGCGTGGCGCTGGAGCCCGGCTTCGACCCGGCCGTTGTGGAAGAGTTGAAGCGCAGGGGTCACGAAGTGACCATTGAACCTGGCGACGGTGTGTTCGCCTTCGGTGGCGCCCAGCTCATCAAGCGGCTGGATTCAGGCCACGCCTATGTGGGTGGCTCGGATCCTCGCAAAGATGGCCAGGTCGTTGCTTACTGACCCTGTTCAAGCGTAGGCGCTGCAGCGTGTCCGGCCGCAAATTCGGGCGGCGCGCTGCATGGCTGCGGTGGCCCTGTTCCGTTTCGCCTTTCGCTTGGAAACCTGCTCTGTGTGTTCGTGCAGGCGCCATTCGAAATAGGTGAGTTCCAGGACTTCTGCTGCCCGGTTCAGGATGTCTTTGGCGGCGGTTGTTTCGTTAATGTTTGTTTTCATACCTGCATTATCCGGGTCCAACATGACGCGTTGATGACCAGATCGATTCCATACGCAAGCCTGTGCAAGCATTTGTTCCATCATCGGGCCTGTCTGTGGACAGGCCGCTTCATTTCTGAGTCATGCGCCGCTCCCACATGGCCAGCGGCAGCGGGGTGGCTGTCTTCCATACACGGGTCAGCGTGGCCTGCAGGGCCGCCATGTCGCGGGCTGCAGGGCCGCCTTGCCAGTATTGCGGCGTGACGGCTCGCCACTGCCCGCTGGCAGGGTCGCGCTCGCCAACCAGGAAGCGGAAAGAGTAGTGCCCAGTGCCTATGCCCATGCGCAAGTCCGAGACAACCAGCTGGCCGTCGATCTCGTCATAGCGCAGCCAGTCTCCGGTAAACCATCGCAAGCCTTCCAGCGCCTCGCGGGGTTGCAGGCGCTCGCCAAGTGCGGCGTTCGAGGGAAAGCGGATGAATTCCGGCTGGCGCTCGTCCAGCATGCCGGTGACAGCTTCTATGTAATCTCCGTCCTCCAGACGTGCAACAACTCTCCACAACACGATATTGAAAGGCTGGGGTACGGAAAACATGGCTACGGGGCGCATGCCTTGTGCTGCCAGCATTTCGTTCACCCGATCTTCCGCACGTTGCTTGGCGAGCTGGGACGCAAACAGGTAGGCGCAGCTGACCACCAGCAGAACGCTCAGCGCACGGCTGACCTTCACGGTGGGGCCGATCAACAGCGCCACTAGTACACCGAGCAATAAAGGCAGTGTGTAGAACGGGTCGATGATGAAGACGCTCGACCAGCTTGCCGGGGTGGGGCGCAAGGGCCACCACAGTTGAGTACCGTAACTGGTGAAGGCATCCAGCAGGGGGTGGGTGATGAGCACCAGCCAGATCGCCAGCCACAGCCTGCCATAACCTTCTCCAGGCTTGTTCAAGCCGAGGCGTTTGGCCAGCCAGACCAGAAATAGAGAGAAGGCGGTGAGGACGAACAGAGAATGCGAAAAGCCCCGATGGTTGATCATCTGCGCCACCGGGTCACCGTAATCAATCAATACATCCAGGTCGGGGAGTGTGGCAAGTACGGCGCCTGCGATAACCGCCTTACGCCCGTAGCGGGGGCCGACTATGGTACCTGCGATACCTGCGCCCAACACGGCCTGTGTGACTGAATCCATTGTTCTGGGGAAATAGAAAATTTGCTGCGGAGCCCGGGGGCAAGTGTTAAAGCATACATGCTCCGTGCCCCGGCACACACTGAACGAAAGCTTGGTGCGAGCTAAAATGGACAGGTTTTTCCCTAGTGAGTTCCACCATGGCCGATTTCCTCGTCGCTGCCTTATACAAGTTCGTTCATCTGCCCGATTTTCGCGAGCTGCGGGCACCCCTGCTCACCCACTGTGAAGAACAGGGAGTGAAGGGTACTTTGCTGCTGGCTGAAGAAGGCATCAATGGCACGATTGCAGGCTCCGAGGCGGGCATTCGTTCCGTGCTGGCCTGGATCCGCGCTCACCCCGCACTGGCCGAGCTGGAGCACAAGGAATCCTGGGCGCCCAAAATGCCGTTCTACCGCATGAAGGTCAAGCTCAAGCGTGAAATCGTCACCATGGGTGTGCCGAATATTCACGCCGCGACCATGGCGGGCATTTATGTGAAGCCCGAAGAATGGAATGATCTGATCTCCGACCCGGAGGTCGTTGTGGTCGATACGCGTAATGACTACGAATACCAGATCGGTACCTTCGAGGGTGCAATCAACCCCAAAACCACCAGTTTCACCGAATTTCCGGGGTGGATAGAGAAGCAGCGCCAGGAAGGCGGTGTCCTGCACGGCAAACGCAAAGTGGCCATGTTCTGCACTGGCGGGATCAGGTGCGAGAAGTCCACCGCCTACATGCGGTCTTTGGGGTACGACGAGGTCTATCATCTCCAAGGTGGCATCCTCAAATATCTTGAGACAGTGCCCGAGGAAAAAAGCCTCTGGAAGGGGGACTGCTTTGTCTTCGACGAGCGCGTCTCCGTGCGCCACGGGCTGGAGCCCGGTGAATACGAATTCTGCAGGGCCTGCCGCATGCCACTGAGCGCGGAGGATAAAAAATCGGAACATTTTGTGGAAGGGGTGAGCTGTCACCACTGTCACGACAAGCACACCGAAGAACAGAAGCGCCGCTTTGCGGAGCGCCAGCGCCAGGTAGAGCTTGCCCGTGAAAGGGCCGAGCGCCATATCGGTGTGAAGGTCGAGCTCAAGAAGCAGGCCAAGGCGCGTGCTCTGGCGGAGGCTCGTGCGCGTCGCGAGGCCCGCCTGGCCAAACGTCGTGAAGAAGCCGCAATGCGGGAACAGGCGGCAGGGGCGGCGGCTGGTAATTCCGTCCAGCAGTCCTGAGTCAGTTCCATACAGTGCTGCCAGTCCTTTATTCATTTCGCCGTTGCCCCTATGCGATGCGCGCCCGTCTCGCACTCGCGGTGAGCGGG
Source organism: Alcaligenaceae bacterium (assembly GCA_029263795.1). Taxonomy (GTDB): domain Bacteria; phylum Pseudomonadota; class Gammaproteobacteria; order Burkholderiales; family Burkholderiaceae_B; genus Yanghanlia. Next base: position 9,212 of record JAJUFI010000042.1, on the reverse strand, counting down.
CGGCGGCGATGGTCAGGCACGAGCCCTGGCAGGGCGGCCAGGGCCCGATATTCCCTTAACGGTTCATGCCCGGCACGACTGCGTTGAACCCGCAGTCCACGTGCGTGATTTCACCGGTGATGCCGGCCGCGAGGTCGGACAGCATGAAGGCAGCGGTGTTGCCGACGTCTTCGATGGTGACATTGCGGCGCAACGGGGCGTGTTGTTCCACGAACTTGAAGATCAGCGTGAAGTCCTTGATTCCGCTGGCTGCAAGGGTCTTGATGGGGCCGGCGGAAATGCCGTTGGCGCGAATGCCACGGGGGCCCAGGGCGGCAGCCAGGTAACGCACACTGGCTTCAAGCGATGCTTTGGCAAGACCCATCATGTTGTAGTGCGGGACGACGCGTTCGGCACCCAGGTAGGTGAGCGTCAGCACCGAGCTGTTGCGGCCTTCCAGCATCGGCAGCGCAGCCTTGGTCATGGCCGGGAAGCTGTAGGCCGATATATCATGGGCGATGCGGTAGTTTTCGCGTGTCATGCCATGCAGGACGTCGCCCTCCAGGGATTCCCGTGGGGCAAAGCCAATGGCGTGGACCAAGCCGTCCAGCCCGTCCCATTTCTCACCCAGCGATTTGAAGGTGTTTTCTATCTGCGCATCTTCAGAAACATCACAGGGCAGAACGATATTGCTGCCGAATTCCTGTGCAAATTCTTCGACGCGTTCCTTGAAGCGGTCGCCGGCGTAGGTGAAGGCGAGTTCGGCACCTTCCCGGTGGCATGCCTTGGCAATACCGTAGGCGATCGAGCGATTGGAGATCAGCCCGGTGAGCAGAATGCGCTTGCCTTGTAGGAAACCCATTTTCAGTCAATCCTTCTTGTATAGAACTTGTATTTGAATACTCAACCACGTACGTTGGAGCCGGGCACCCGCAAGCGCTTGCCAACAGCCAGCTTGTTGCCCTTGAGGTTGTTCAGCTTGCGCAGTGCGTCAACCGTGGTGTTGTAGCGGCGGGCGAGGGAAAACAGTGTATCGCCCTGCCTCACAAGGTGTGTCTGCGCCTGTGGGTTGCGCCGAACAACCTGGACATCGCCATTTCGTTTCGCCTGCCCCGGCTGCCTGCCGGCATTGCGGCGATTCCCCGTGTCCATGGACACCCTGCGGATTTCGCCTCGGGCAGGGCCGGCGGCAGGTTCAGGTGATGATGTGGTGGCTGCCAGAGAAGCCAGGGCATCGGGCGTGGCCGGCACGAGCAGGGTTGTTTCGGTTCGGGCCGCCGTCTGGCGCCTGCTGAGGCCGTTGATACTGCGCAGTTGTTCCACGGGCATACCGAATTTGCGCGCAATGGCCGCAAAGGATTCACCCTTCTTGCTGCGATAAGTGGTCCATGAGCTGAGCCGCCCCTTGTAGGCCTTCAGATTGGCCATAAAGATGTCGGCCTTGTCGGCCGGCAGCAGAATTTCGGCCTCGTCGTCCACCTTTATGATGGGGCGGTTGTGCGCAGGATTCAGTTCCCGGAATTCATCCACTGTCATTTCCGCCAGCTTGGCGGCTACCGTGACATCAATGTTCTGCGTCTTCTTGACGGTAGTGAAGTAGGGCGTATTGTTGATGGGCGGCAGGGTGATGCCGTATTTTTCCGGTTCGGCAATGATGTTCTTGAAGGCCTGCAGCTTGGGGACATAGTTGCGCGTTTCCTCCGGCATGTTCAGAGAACGGTAGTCCAGCGGCAGGCCCTGTTTTTCATTGCGTTCCAGTGCCCGGCGTACAGACCCTTCACCCCAGTTGTAGGATGCCAGTGCCAGATACCAGTCACCCTGGAACTCGTAGAGGTAGGTCAGGTAGTCGAGGGCGGCATTGGTGGAAGCGATCGGGTCGCGGCGCATATCGCGCCACCAGTCCTGTTCCAGGTTGTAATGGCGGCCGGTGCTGGGAATGAATTGCCAGAGCCCTGAAGCCTGAGAACGGGAAAGAGCCGTGGGGTTGAACGCACTTTCAACAAACGGCAGCAGCGCGAGTTCGGTCGGCAGGCCACGCCGGTCGAGTTCATCCACGATGTGGTAGAGATACTTGCCTGCCCGTTGGCTCATGATGAGCAGGGATTCCGGGCGCGAGGCGTAGTATTGGGTCCAGTAAGCGACCAGTTCGGAGTCGAGGTTGGGCACTGCAAACCCGCGCCGGATGCGTTCCCATACGTCGCTGGCCGGGCGCGTGAGGTCGATGGTGCGTGAGGTGTCGCTGGCGCCAAATGGCCGCGACTGTTCTGTCGCGCGTTGCGATTGCGTTGCACACCCGGCAAGCGCAATGGCGATCGTCAGTACGAATAGCCGCAGACAGTTCATTGGTGGTCAGTCAAAAATTGTTCTTCCATTCACGCAAACTGGCGAAGACATCTACTTCAGAGGGCAGCTCATGCCCGGCATGGGCAGCAGCGCTTTCCACTACCCGCTGTACCCCGGTACGCAGGAAGGGGTTGGATTCAAGCTCAAGACCCAGCGTGGACGGCAGCGTTGGCAGGCTCTTCTCACGAAGCCGTGAAGCCGTTTCCCAGCGTTCCTTCAGCGTTGCGTTGCCCGGTTCGACCTGCAATGCCCAGCGCAGGTTCGACAAGGTATATTCGTGCGCACAGCAGACGAGCACATCTTCCGGCAAGCTTGCGAACTTGCGCAGAGAGACCAGCATCTGTTCCGGTGTACCCTCGAAGAGTCGGCCACAGCCCGCAGCGAATAGTGTGTCGCCGCAAAACAGAAAGGCGGTGCCTTCGTCGTTGCGGCCGTGATAGGCAATATGCCCCGCTGTGTGGCCGGGCACATCCAGCACGGTCAAGGTCAACCCAAAATCGGGCAATTGTACCGTATCGCCTTCCGACAGACGGTGGTGGCAGAGCGGCAACCGTTCATGAGCCGGGCCGTAAACGGGTGCACCGGTGAGATCGTGCAGTTCCTGCGCGCCACCAACGTGATCGCCATGGTGGTGTGTCAGTAAAATGGCCTGCAGTTTCAGGCCGTGCTGGGCCAGATACTGAGCCACCCCAGCGGCTTCGCCCGGGTCCACGACAATGGCGTCACCGTTCTTGTGCAACAACCATATATAGTTATCTGAGAGAGCGGGCAGGGGAATGAGCTGGCTGTTTACCATGGAAAAAAGCGAGGGAATGGGTGGAGCAAGCGTTGATACTTGAGCTTGAAGAATGGCTGGACACACCCCAGGGCCGTTATGTGGCCAGCTGGGAGCACACCCAGATCAATGGCATGGTCGCCAATGCATTCGGCTATCATGCCATACAAATCGGGCTGCCGCATTGGGATTTGCTCCAAGCGAACCGTATCCCGCACAAGGTCTGCACCACCATCGAATACAGCACGGGTACGGCACAGCCGCAGGTCGTGGCCGAGCCCGAGTACCTGCCCTTTGAAACGCAAAGCGTCGATCTCGTCGTGCTGCCTCATGGCCTGGAATGTGCCACCAACCCGCACCAGGTTCTGCGCGAAATTGAACGTATCCTGGTTCCCGAAGGCCGGGTGGTAATCTCCGGCTTCAATCCCTGGAGCCTCTGGGGTTTGCGTGAACGCCTGCCGGCGCTTGATCCGCTTGTGCCTGTGCCGGCGCCTCTGCAAGTATCCCTGCCACGCCTCAAAGATTGGTTCAAGCTGCTTTCCTTTGAAATGGACAGGGGGCGTTTCGGCTGTTATGCCCCGCCCAGCTTCACCGATGCCTGGCTGGCGCGCTGGGCGTTCATGGAAAAAGCCGGAGACCGCTGGTGGCCGATATGTGGGGCGGTTTATGTCGTATCTGCGGTCAAGCGGGTGGCTGCTGCGACAGTGGTCGGGCCGACATGGAAACGTAAACGGCGGTCCGTGCGTCGCCGCGCCGCAGTGGCGACAGGCCGGCAATTCAGCAATGAGCATCCGGGAAACACGAAGTGAGCAACGCGAAATGAGCGGTCAGGCCGTAGAAATCTGGACAGACGGAGCCTGCAAGGGTAACCCCGGCCCGGGCGGGTGGGGTGCATTGTTGCGCCATGGCCGTCACGAAAAAGAACTTTTCGGTGGCGAATTGCAGACCACCAACAACCGCATGGAACTTAAAGGCGTCATCGAGGCTCTAAAAGCATTGAAGCGTCCGTGCCACGTCATCATCCACACCGACTCCCAGTACGTGCAGAAGGGTATGAGCGAATGGCTGACCAACTGGAAGCGCCGCGGCTGGCGTACTGCTGACAAAAAGCCCGTGCGCAACGCAGATCTCTGGCAGGAACTGGACACGCTGGTCGCAAAGCACGAAGTGGAGTGGCGCTGGGTGCGAGGACATGCCGGCGACCCCGGCAATGAGCGCGCAGACGCGCTCGCCAACCGGGGTGTGCAAGCCTTGCAGCAGGGGTGAGCCCCACTTCAATACGCGGATAGCCTGCCTCTAATGGAAGTGCACTGAAATATGTGTGTTATCAGCAGTTACGCACCGGAAACAATCAGTGCTACATTCATTGACCTGTCCGCTAATTGCGGGCGTCCTGATTGTGGGCACCGCCCCGCGTAACACTACCTGATCACAATAACGCTGATGAAGTTCTCGAAGGCAGGCTTGATTCTGGTGTTGGCCATTGGGGCCGGCCTTGGGGCATGGGGTGCCCATTGGTGGGCGGAAAAAGGGGGCGCAGGAAATGTGGTCGCCGCCCCGGCGCAGCCGGCACCGGCCAAACCCAGCTCCAAGGTAAAGGTAGAAGTGGCCACGGTTGACCGTATACGGCTGGAACGTTCCGTTGCAGCCGTTGGAACACTGCGCTCGCGCGACTCAGTCATGCTGAGGCCGGAAATCAGTGGGCGAATTGCCGAAATCAATTTCGCTGAAGGCGGCAAGGTAGAGAAAGGCCAAGTGCTCGTGCGGCTGGATGACAGCGTGGCCAAGGCTAAGCTGCAGCAGGCGCGGGCCAACCTCAAGCTGGCCGGCAGCCAGCATCGCCGCTCTGTCGAATTGAGCAAACAGGGTTTTGTTAGCAGTCAGGCGCGCGACGAAGCCGCCAGCAACCTGGCGGTGCAGCAGGCAGCCGTGGCCCTGGCCGAAGCCGAACTGGAAAAAACGGCGATACGCGCGCCTTTCGACGGCCTGGTTGGCCTGAAGACGGTTTCCGTGGGCGATTATGTCGGCCCCGGTACCGATCTTGTTCCCATTGAATCCATCGACCCACTGAATGTGGACTTCCGCATTCCCGAGCAGTTCCTGAGTGCGGTGACTGTTGGTTCGCGCCTGCAGGTCACTTTCGATGCGCTTGCTGGAATGAAGCGGGAAGGCAGCGTGAGTGCCATCAGCCCTCAGGTTGATGTTGGCGGTCGTTCCCTGTTGCTGAGGGCCAGCGTTCCGAATCCGGACAATGCCCTGCGCCCGGGCCTGTTCGCGCGCGTTCAGCTCGCGCTGGATGAAACCATGGGGCTTGTTGTTCCAGAAACCGCGTTGGCACCGTCCGGTGATGCACAATACGTCTACCGCGTGCGCGACGGTGTGGTGAATCGCGTTGCAGTGGAAGTTGGCCAGCGCCTTGGTGCCCATGTCGAGATCGTCAGCGGCTTGGAGGAAGGCGACCAGGTGGTCGTGGCCGGCCTGCAGAAGGTGCGCGACGGCATCGAGGTCGAAATACTGCCGACCTCCGGGTCCTGACACGGCACCCAACTTTGAAGTGAGACCGCGATGCAGCTGCCCCAGACATGCATACGACGCCCGGTGTTCGCCACGGTGCTGTCGCTCATCATTATTCTTATCGGTCTGATCTCCTACGACAGACTGACGGTGCGCGAATACCCGGCCATCGACGAACCGGTGGTTTCCGTTCGCACTGAATACAAAGGGGCCTCGCCAGAGGTGATCGAATCGCAGGTCACCAAACCGCTGGAGGACCAGCTTTCAGGTATTGAGGGGGTGGATGTCATGACTTCGCGCAGCCGCAGCGAAGTCAGCTTCATCAACGTCAAGTTCCACTTGTCCCGCGACCCCGACGCAGCTGCCGCAGAAGTTCGGGACAAGGTCTCGCGCGCCCGCCGCTTCCTCCCTGATGAGGTGGAAGAACCTGTCATCAGCAAGGTGGAGGCGGATTCCACCCCCATTGTGTATATTGGCGTGATCACTGGCGAATTGTCGCCAATGCAGGCGTCCGACTATATCAACCGCTATATCAAGACCCGGCTGTCGGTATTGCCCGGTGCGGCCGAAGTGCGCGTCTTTGGCGAACGCTTGCCATCCATGCGCATCTACGTTGACCGGCACAAGCTGGCGGGCTACGGCCTGATCGTGCAGGATGTGGAAAATGCCTTGCGCGAACAGAACGTGCTCATCCCGGCCGGCCGCATCGAGTCTCAGGATCGCGAGTTCTCCGTGGTGTCGACCACAGACCTGCAGACTGTGGAGCAGTTCGAGAACATCGTGGTGGCCAATGTAAACGGCTACCCCGTACGCATGCGCGAAGTTGCGGAGGTGCGGCTTGGCCCGGCTGATGAGCGAGTGAGTGCGCGTTTCAACGGCCAACCCAGTCTCACCATTGGGGTGACCAAACAGTCCACCGCTAATCCGCTGGACCTCTCCCGCGAAGTGCGCCGCGAAATCGAGCTGATCAACGAGAACCTGCCGTCGGGGATGTCACTGCAGGTGGCCTACGACAGTTCGGTCTTTATTCAGCGCTCCATTGATTCCGTTTACAAGACGGTGATCGAGGCCATCATATTGGTGGTGCTGGTGATCTTCTTCTTCCTCCGCAGCGTACGAGCCAGCATCATCCCCATCGTGACCATTCCGGTATCGCTCATCGGCGCCTTTGGTCTGATGTACATGTTCGGCTTCTCCATCAACACCTTGACGCTCCTGGCCATGGTGTTGGCCATCGGCCTGGTGGTGGACGACGCCATTGTGGTGTTGGAAAACGTGTATCGGCACATGGAGGAGGGCAAAAGCCGTCTGGAGGCCGCCCTGCTCGGCTCCAAGGAAATTGCCTTCGCGATTGTGGCCATGACACTGACCCTGGTCACCGTTTACGCACCGCTGGCTTTCGCCACGGGGCGAACCGGCAGGCTGTTCATCGAGTTTGCACTGGCGCTTGCCGGGGCGGTTTTTGTGTCAGGCTTTGTCGCGCTCACCCTCACCCCCATGATGTGTTCGACCCTGCTCAAGCACCAGCACAACCATGGAAAGGTGTATGTGGCCATCGAGAACTTCCTGGAAGGGCTAACCCGGCGCTACCGCTCAGCCTTGGGCGTCGCCTTGCGCCATCGTCTCATCGTCGTTCTCATTGGCCTGGCCGTTGCGGGCGGGAGCGCTGTACTGTTCAAAGTAGTGAAAAGCGAGCTCGCACCTATTGAAGACCGCGGCGTTGTGTTCGGGGTAGTGACGGCACCGGAAGGTTCCACACTGGAAGCCACCGAGCGCAGCCTGCTGCAGATCGAAGCCCTGTACGACGATGTTCCCGAAATGGGTGGTGTGCAGTCGGTCATTGGCTTCCCCACAGTGACGGACGGTTTTGCGATACTGCGTCTCAAGCCCTGGGAAGAACGGGAGCGTACGCAGCAGCAGATTGCCCAGGAACTGCAGCCCAAATTTGCCGCCATTCCCGGTGTTCGTGCCTTTCCGTCCAACCCTCCTTCCTTCGGTCAGCGTGCTACGTCCAAACCCATCAATTTTGTCGTGATGAGCCAGGCTTCCTACCCGGAGATGGCGGCGATGGTCGACATGCTCATGGACAAGCTCGCTGATTACCCCGGGCTCCAGAATCTGGACACCGACCTGCGCCTGAACACGCCCGAGCTCAAGGTGAGGGTGAATCGTGACAAACTGGCCGATGTCGGTGTGGATGTGGATGAAGTTGGTCGCACCCTGGAAACCATGCTGGGCGGTCGGAGGGTGACCCGCTTCCGTGACAGCGGCGAACAGTATGACGTTATAGTGCAGGTCAAGCGCCAGGATCGTGCCACGCCTTCGGACATACATGATATCTACGTTCGTGCGCGCGACGGCAGCATGGTGCAGTTGGCGAACTTTGTGGAGGTCGAAGAATCCGTCGCGCCGCAATCGCTGAACCACTTCAACCGCTTGCGTGCAGTCAAGATCGAAGCCGCCATTGCCCCTGGCTACGCTATGGGCGAAGTGCTGGAGCACATGAACCAGGTGGCGCGAGATCTGCTTCCGCCCACCGTGCAGACCGACCTGGACGGCCAATCCCGGGAATTCCGCGATTCCTCGGGCAATATTTACCTCATCTTCCTGATGGCGCTGGCCTTCATCTACTTGGTGCTGGCGGCTCAGTTCGAGAGCTGGCGCAGCCCGCTCATCATCATGTTCTCCGTGCCGCTATCCATGACGGGTGCATTGCTGGCACTCTGGCTGACGGGCGGGACACTATCGATCTACAGCCAGATTGGTCTCATCACTCTGGTAGGCCTGATCACCAAGCACGGTATTCTGATTGTGGAGTTCACCAATCAGCTGCGTGACGAAGGCAGAGAAATGGTCGAAGCCGTAATGGAAGCCTGCGAACTGCGTCTGCGCCCCATTCTCATGACTACCGGTGCCATGGTGTTGGGTGTGCTGCCCCTGGCCTATGCGTCTGGCGCGGGAGCGGAATCGCGTCAGCAGATCGGCTGGGTGCTGGTTGGCGGCCTGACACTGGGCACTCTGTTGACTCTGTTCGTGGTGCCAGTGGCTTATACACTGGTCGCCGGCAAGCGCCGCAAGCTTGTTTCAGCGGAAGAAGCCGAAGCCATGATTGCGGCGGGCGAAGCGAGCAGCGGAGGCACGGCTGCGGCGGTTCCGAGTGCTCCGAAGAAAACGCCGCATTGAACTTTCCTGGCTCTGGGCCGATGGAACCTTTTTGGTCTTCGACAAGCTGAAGGCAATTGCTCGGCGGAGAGATCCGAAGTGGCGTTAGCCAGCCCTGTGGCGGGGCCTTACAATGTGAGGCTTCTTCCGCCCGCCCCAGGGTTCGCCGTGCGCGGTGCTGGGCGGCCAGTGTTGACTTCCACCCACTCGTAACTGCGCGATTGACGGGCCCGGAAGTCGAAGTATTACGACGCTTTCGGACTTTCAGAATATGCAGATTTCAAGCGGCCGCATGGTCATTCTCGACACGGAAACCACTGGTCTCGAACCAGAGCAGGGGCACCGGATTGTTGAGCTCGCCTGCGTGGAAATGGTCAATCGCCAGCTTACGGGCAGGAATCTGCACATCTACCTGAACCCTGACCGCGACAGCGACCCG
>JAJUFI010000156.1 GCA_029263795.1 Alcaligenaceae bacterium | reverse complement strand
GTGGTGGGTCAGAAACACCACCTGGGTGCGGCGTGACACATTACACAGTTCGCGCAGGCCTGCCAGGGTGCGGGAATCGTCGTAGTTGATGAAGAGGTCGTCCGCAATAAAGGGCATGGGTCGGGCGTTGTCCAGATAGAGCTCAAGGGCCGCCAGGCGCAGAGCCAGGTAAAGCTGGTCTCGGGTTCCGTCGCTGAGCCCTTCCAGTGCCACCAACCTTCCGTCTGACCGGCGGGCCTGCAGGCTGGCTCCCGCATCGTCAACCACCAGGTCGGTGTAGGCGCCAAGAGTCAGGCGCCCGAAGAGGCTGCCCGCATGCTTCAGCAGCGGCCCCTGGCTGCGCTCGCGGTACTGCTCGGTAACCTGCTCCAGCAGACGTGCCTGGGCATGAACCCGGACGAAGTGTTCTGCAATCTCTGCCATGTCGGCCAGCGCTTCCTGGCGCCGTGCCGCCGCCTGGGCCGCGGCATCTCCACCGGAAACCGCCTGCAAGGCGGCCAAGGCACTCTGGCGCTCGACGGCCAGCCGGTCGCGCTCATGGCCTGCTTCGTCCAGTTGCTCCTGCAGGGTCTGGATTTCCACCGCCAGACTGGAAAGATCCGCCTGGGCAAGCTCTGCTTCCAGTTGTGCACGGTCGCGCCCTTCCCCGGCCTCCAGCAACTGCGCCCGCAGGGCGGCAAGCTGCCGGGTAAGCTGTTCAAGCTCCCGCTGTGCAGCGCGCAGCGGTGCCAGTTCTGCAACCTGTAGGCGCACGTATTCTTCCGCCTGCTCAGGGGAGATGCCCTGCTTGGAGAGGCGGCCTGCCAGTGTCAGCACCCGGCTGGTGAACTGTTGTAGATCAGTCTGCAGGCGCAGTCGCTCTGCATCACGATCACGCATCTGGGCAAGCAAGTGGTCGGCTTCTTCCAGCAGTTCCAGTGCCGATTCCACATAGCCATCTTCCGCTGCAGCAGGCAGCCCTGCGCGCAATAAGGCGGCTTCGCGACGCTGCCGGTTCTGTAGGCAGGCAGCCTCCGCCCGGCGACATTCTTCACCGAGCATGGGCAGTAAGGCTTCCAGACGTTCCAGCTGTTCCCTGAGGGCTGCCCTGCGCGCCTGAGTTTCCTCCACTTCCTTCAGTCGCTGGCGCACCCGTTCACACGCCTGTGCGAGATCTGACACTTCCAGGGCTTCACCATTCGTGGCGGGGTCGGCTCGCCATGCCGCCCCCAGGTCACGGAGCAGACGCTCACGCTGAAGGACGGCTTCCTCCATTTCTTCACGTGTGAACTGCAGGCGTCGCGCGGCATTCAATGCAGTTTCCCGCTGCGACTGCCAAGCCTGGAGCGCGGAAGGGGACAGCAAAGGCAGACCTCGACGCCCACATTGCTCTTCCCAGTGCTCTTCAAATACCTCCAGCCTGTCGGCAAGCTGGTCGCGGGCCTGCTGCAGGCCCTGCACCCGCAACTCCTCCCGTTCGCATTCGTGTTCAAGTGATTGTCGCTGCGCGGCGTCGCCCACCGCCTGCAGATGCTGGTCAACCAACAAATCGGCGGCTTTCACCAGCGCAGAAAACCGCTCAGCTTCTTCATCCAAGGTGCGTTCCCCACTGGCCAGCAGACCCCACAGGGCATCCCGATCACGGCGAGCGCTCAGCACCTCTTCCCATGAAGCCGCCTGGTGGGTTCGGCGGAATTGCTCAAGACGCAGGCGGGCGTCGTTCAATTGCCTGACTGCTTCAGCAAGCCGCGTTTCGGCAGCATCTTGCTCACTCAACAGGCTCTGCCGGCGCTGCACATATTCCGCCAGTTCAATGGTTGAAAAGGGCTGCATGGCTTCCAGCCACGACAGCGCTCTATGGGTATCGGGGGCCGCCGCATCAATATCTCGCAGCATGTCGATCTGCAGCCCGGGCTGGCGCAGTGCGCGCAACCTTTGAAGCAGCTCTGCTTCCTCCTGCCGTGCCCGGCGTCGCAGATTCTGCAAGGCGGCTTCCAGGTCACCAGCGGCCGTCGCAGCATTCAGCGCCTGTCGCAAAGCAGGGCCGACGGCCCCCTCAGGCAATGCGGCAATGCGTGAACGCGCCGCCTCAATCTCGGTGCGCTTCGCCTCCAGTGCGCCGGCCGCGTCTTCCCGTGCTCTCTCCAGTTCGCCGCCCTCCTGCAGCAACTGCCGGATTTCCTGCCGCAATGGCCTGGCCGGCAGATCCGCCGCGACCACGTCCAGCAGGGGCAGCTGACCACTCTGGAACTCTGCGCGACCCAATTGGCGCAATACATCCGCCAATTCCTCCTGCAGCATTCGCATACGGGTAGCGCATTGCGCCAACTCGCCCGGGTGACCGGCGACACGTACGCGCATCTCTTCAAGCGCCAGAAGTTCCGCTTCGAAGGCGAGCAGGGGTGATTCCCCGCCCTCTTCCAGTTGTTGCAGCCGTGCTTCGAGTTCGCGCAGCTGAACCAGAATCGGTGCCACGCGACGCAGGCGCTCCAGCTCCCCAATACGGCTCTGCAGCTGGGCGCAGCGCTCACGGGCGGCTTGCAGGGCCTGATCGGCCCGCTGGCTATCGCGCTGCAGGCTGACCCATGCGGTGGGCCGCACCGTCGCCGCCTTAAGGGCTTTTTCAGCTTCCTTGAACCGCTCATGGGCCTCATACCATGCGCGCTGCCGGCTTGCACGCGGAGCCCAGAGACTGTCGGCCTCGTCACGCAAGGCGTCGAGCACACGCTTGAGTGCCGCAACCCCCGCTGCTGCCTGAAAAAGAACGGAATCAACGTCGTCACCGGCCTGCAGCATGGCACGGCTGCCCTGCTCCAGGCGCCGATGATCCAGGCCGAACATGCGCTCATGAAAGGCTGGTGTGACATCACCCAGCCAATGTGCAAAAGTCTCGACAGGAAGGGGGTTGCCGGTGCCGTCGACCAGACCCCCCTTGGCCTTGCGCCTGCGCCCCATGGCAAGCGACTCGCCATTCGATGAAATCACCGCATTCAGGGCAAGATCCGGCCCGGGGTGCAAGAAGGCCATTGGAGTCTTTAGGGGAATGCCGAACAGCAGATCGTGGAAGGCCTGGCGCAGGGTGGACTTGCCCGCTTCATTGGGGCCGTAAATCAGATGGAAGTCATGCTCGTTGCGTGGAAAGACCAGTTCGCGGTCGGAAAAATGCCCATAGCGCAGCAGTTCGAAAGAATCAATTCGCATCTCAGGCCTCCTTGCTCAGGCGGTCCAGCAAGGCGGCGGCGGCGTCTTGCAGAATTTCATCCACGCTGCCCTCACGTATCGCCTTGAACACCGGTTCCTGCGCGAGCTCAAAGCTGGCTTTGTCGCGCAAGCCCTGCAGGCTGTTGAGAAATGCCTGTTGGAAGGCCGGGTCGTGTGCTGTCTCGGCAAGCAGCGCGGCCAGATCATCGGCAAGTGACGCGTCAGCCGCCCGTGCCGGAGGCCGGATATCCAGCCTGAGCTTCTCGAGCCACATGCGGCCATCGCTGAGACTCGCAATCCTGGCCACGATGTCTGTACGCAGCTGTGTGCGCTGCGCCTGCAATTCACCGTACAGGGGTGATTCCCCCTCCAGCACCATGCGCAAAACACATGGTTTGTCACCGGCCTGGTGCCGAAGTATGTCCTCCAGCGCCCGGCCTGTAGCCGCCAGGATTTCAGCACGGCTCTCGTGCGCGGAGATATCCAGTCGCGCTTCATGCCAGCGCAAGACGTCCGCCTCCAGGCGTTCAATACTTTCCACGTGTTGGTCCACACAGCTGACGAGTACGGCGCCTTTTTCCCCCTGCTCCCTGATATGCCGCCCCTGCAGATTCCCTGGAAAGACCACCGGCACGGGGCCGGGGAACACCCGGAATTCATGCACGTGACCCAGGGCCCAATACTGATAGCCGCTGGCATGCAGTTGTTCCAGAGTGCAGGGGGCGTAATTGGCGTGACGGGCATTACCCTCGAGCGCGGTGTGCAGTACGCCAATGTTGAAGTACCCCGGCCTGGGTGAGGGATACTCCAATGCAATGTTTTCCGTGACAGCCGCCTGTGGGAAGCTGCGCCCGTGCAATGCCACTTTATGCCGCTCCAGCAGGAAGGTGGACGGTGCCTTCGCTGAAAATACGTGGACGTTGTCCGGCAGTTCCAGGCTGCGTGTCATCACGCTTTCAGCGTCGTGGTTGCCATGCAGCAGATAGACTGGAATGTCGGCCGCGCGCAGCCGCCCCATCTGCCTGGCGAAGTAGAGACCTGTGTTGTGATCTGGCCAGTCGCCATCGTAGAGGTCGCCGGCAATCACCATGAAATCCACATCCAGCGCCAGGGCTTCATCCACCAGCCTGGTGAAGGCAGCCCGGGTCGCCCCGCGCAGTGTCTCCACCGGCATATCTTCATAGCTTCCCAGCCCCCGCAAAGGGCTGTCGAGGTGAATGTCGGCAGCATGGATGAAACGCATGTATGAACTCCGCATAAGCCGCTGTGGCTGGTTGAATCCGGGGTCGCTTTCGACCGCAGGCCAAGAATAAGTGAAACACCTTTCCCTGACCAATGACCCGGCAGCATACCGCGGCCCGCATGGACAGTGGCTTCAGGGGGAATACCCGGATTGTGCGAAGCCCCGGTTGAAAGGGCACAATGCAGGCACGACAACCCCGTTTTCACTACCATGACAGATTCCGACGTTTTCCTGAGCTTTAGAAACGTCAAGAAAACATACGACCGTCAGACTCTGGTCGTGCGCGACTTCAGCCTGGACGTACGGCGAGGCGAGTTCGTCACCCTGCTCGGCCCTTCAGGTTCGGGCAAGACAACGGTGCTCATGATGCTGGCAGGCTTTGAACATGTCAGCAGCGGCGAGATCTGCATCGACGGGGCCCCCATCACCCGAGTTGCCCCCTACAAGCGCAACATCGGAATGGTGTTTCAGAACTATGCCCTCTTCCCCCATATGACGGTGGCTGAGAACCTCGCCTACCCTTTGCGGGTGCGCAAGATGTCCAAGGCGGCCATTCGCGAACGGGTGGCCCAATACCTGAAGCTGGTCGAGCTGGAAGGTTTTGGCGACAGACACCCTGCGCAGTTGTCGGGCGGGCAGCGCCAGCGCATTGCTCTGGCCCGTGCGCTCATCTTCGAACCAGCACTCGTTCTCATGGATGAGCCTTTGAGTGCACTCGACAAGAAGTTGCGCGAACAAATGCAGTTCGAGATTTCCCGCCTGCATCGCAAACTGGGCTGCACCATGGTGTATGTGACCCATGACCAGGCAGAAGCTCTGACCATGTCGGATCGCATCGCCGTGTTCAACCACGGTGTGGTGCAGCAATATGCCAGCCCAGACCAACTGTATGAACAGCCGGCCAATGCCTTTGTGGCCGGCTTCATTGGCGAGAACAACCTGATACGTGGTACAGGCCATGCGGAACCTGACGCCACGGTGAGCGTCACGCTGGCCGACGGCACCGTGCTGCGCGCAGCTCACGGCAATTTCCGCGAGGCTTCTGGCCCCTGCATGCTTTCGGTACGCCCGGAAAAGCTTAATATATCCACTGTAGATACACCTGCAGCAGCCGGTTCCAACGTGCTGAATGCCAGATTCGTGGCACAGCACTATGTGGGCGATTTCATCCGCTATTACTTCGAACTGGCCGACGGTACACGCGTCATCGTCAAAACCATGAATGACGACCGCGCGCCCACACTGACCGAAGGGCAGGCCAGCACCCTGCACTGGTCGGTGCAACACAGCTTTGCCTTCCACCCCCAACCCAGCGCAGTCCAAGGAGAATCGCCATGAAGAAGCTCAGCGCGCTGT
>JAJUFI010000060.1 GCA_029263795.1 Alcaligenaceae bacterium | reverse complement strand
GCGTGGAATTCCAGATGGTCATCCATGAAGGTGCTGATGAAGTAATAGCCGTGGTCGTAGCCTTCATGGCGGCGCAGAGTGAGCGGCTGATTGGCCTTTTCACACGCGGCCTCGAAGGCTTCGGGGTTCAGCTGGTTTTCCAGGAAATTGTCAGCCAGGCCCTGGTCAATCAGGATCCCTTGCGGGAAGGGTTGGGACGCCGCCGCCATGAGTTCGGAAGCGTCGTGCCTGGCCCATTCGTTGCGGTCTTCCCCCAAATATCCGCTGAACGCCTTTTCACCCCAGGGACAGCGGGTAGGCGCTGCGATGGGCGCAAACGCTGAGACCGAGCGGTAAAGCCCAGGGTGACGCAGGGCGAGGGTCAGCGCACCGTGCCCACCCATGGAGTGCCCGAAAATGCCGGCCCTGCCGGGGTCGCCCGGGAGGGTGGACGTGGCGATCTCGAACAGTTCCCGGGTGACGTAGCTTTCCATGCGGTAGTGCTTGGACCATGGTTCCCGGGTGGCATCAAGGTAGAAGCCCGCGCCAGTGCCGAAATCCCAGTCGTCGTCTTCGCCCGGCACACCTGCGCCGCGCGGGCTGGTGTCGGGCGTGACGAGCATGAGGCCCAATTCCGAGGCTCGGCGCTGGGCACCGGCCTTAATCATGAAAGTTTCTTCGGTGCAGGTCAGGCCGGCCAGGTAGAACAGCACTGGCACTCTCCCCTGTTCCGCCTGAGGCGGAATAAAGACCGAGAAACGCATGGGCAGGCCAATGGTGCCGGAAGCATGCTTGTAAAACGTCTGGGTGCCATCGAAACAGCGATGACGGCTCACCACCTCAAGATTCTGTGACATTGACTGTTCCTTGTCCTCTCTTCCTGACATTAATAAACGACGACAGAACGGATGGACTCACCCTTCTTCATGAGATCGAAACCTTCGTTGATGCGCTCCAGCGGCAAGGTATGGGTGATGAGATCGTCGATGTTGATCTTGCCTTCCATGTACCAGTCCACGATTCGCGGTACGTCGGTACGGCCTCGGGCACCGCCGAACGCCGAACCCTTCCACACGCGGCCCGTCACCAGCTGGAAGGGGCGGGTGGAAATTTCGGCGCCTGCTTCAGCCACGCCGATGATGATGGACTGCCCCCAACCCCGGTGGCAGCATTCCAGCGCCTGACGCATGACCTTAGTGTTGCCGATGCACTCGAAGGAATAGTCGGCGCCGCCGTCAGTGAGCTGGATGATGTGGTCGACCACGTTTTCCACGTCGTTGGGGTTGACGAAGTGGGTCATGCCGAACTGGCGGGCCATCGCTTCACGGGCCGGGTTGATGTCCACGCCGATGATCTTGTCGGCACCCACCATCTTGGCTCCCTGGATCACATTGAGGCCGATGCCCCCCAGACCGAACACCACCACGTTTGCACCAGCTTCCACTTTGGCGGTGTACAGCACGGCGCCCAGGCCGGTGGTGACCCCGCAGCCGATGTAGCAAATTTTGTCGAAAGGGGCGTCGCTACGCACCTTGGCCAGAGCGATCTCGGGCACCACGATGTGGTTGGCAAAGGTAGAGGTTCCCATGTAGTGGTGCAGCGGCTTGCCATTGATGGAGAAACGGCTGGTTCCGTCGGGCATCAGGCCCTTGCCCTGGGTGGCGCGAATTGCAGTACAGAGGTTGGTCTTGCGCGACAGGCAGGATTTGCACTGACGACATTCGGGCGTGTACAGAGGAATGACATGATCACCAGGCTTCAGCGAAGTGACACCGGGGCCGACTTCGAGCACAACTCCCGCACCCTCGTGCCCGAGAATTGCCGGGAACAGGCCTTCGGGATCGGCGCCGGAAAGCGTGTAGTAGTCGGTGTGGCAGATGCCGGTGGCCTTCACCTCCACCAGGACCTCGAATGCTTTGGGACCTTGCAGCTCGACTTCCTCGATGGTCAGTGGTTCACCGGCCTTCCAGGCAACAGCAGCTTTGGTTTTCATGAGTCCTCCTTGAAAAAACGCAAAGGCCTGATCCCTCTGACCAGACCTTGCCGAAATATTGGCAGGCACCCGGTGCCGCTTTCCGATCTTAAATGAATTGGACCGTGTTCAATACTGTATGGATTGAACCGCGTTCAGTACTGCGACGACTTGCCCGTGAGTGCCACGCCGAAGCGCAGCATGCCATAGGAGACGGCATCGAGCAGGCGTTCCAGCCAGTTACGCTTCTTGAGATGCTCCACCGTCACCACGGAGGCATCGGCGGACATTTCGGATTCCAGGGCTTGTTTCATGTCGGCTGCAAATTCGGCGTTGTCGATGAAGACATTGGCTTCGCGAGCCAACAGCAGGCTGAATGGATCCAGATTGGACGAGCCCACCATAGCATAATCATCCATGACCGCCACTTTGGCATGCAGATAGCTGGCCATGTATTCATGGATTTCCATGCCGTCGGCCAACAGGTCGTTATACATGTAGCGGCATGCGCGATACTGCATGGCATATTCGGCCCGCCCCTGCAGGAGCAGCCGGACTTTCACACCGCGCTTGGCAGCCTTGCGCAAGGCCTTGCGCAGACGGCGACCGGGAAAGAAATAGGCGTTGGCGATCAGAACGTCGTGACGCGCTTGGTCGATCGCTGCCAGATACGCGTCTTCTATGAGCTGCCGGTAACGCAGGTTGTCGCGCAGAACGAGCGCGGCGCGCATTCCATTGGCCGGAGGGGTGTGCCGCGACTGGCGACGCTTCAGCAAGCGTTCACCCAACTGCTGGAAGCGCCGGTAAAAACCCGTGGCGCCTCCCGGCCCGCGCCAGCTCATGCGCAGCCAGAGCGCCCGCTGCGCATGCACCAGGTCATCAACAATGGGGCCACGCATTTCCACAGCAAAATCGAAACGTGGACGCGGGCCTTTGCCGTCATTGGGTACGTCCTCGAAATCGTCCAGTACGTTGATACCGCCCACGAAACCGATGGTACCGTCAACCACACAGGTTTTGCGGTGCATGCGCCTGAGGCGGCGCAGGTTGAAAACCGCCTGCCGCAGCCCTGTGGGTTCGGGCCGGTACACCCGGTGCCGAATCCCGCTCTGGCTGAAAAGGTCACAGACGTCGTAGGCGGTTTCATTGCAGCCGAAGCCATCAAGCACCACCCTCACCTTGACCCCTCGCGCCTGCGCCCGGCACAAGGCGTCCACGACCCGGCGACCGGTCGCATCAAGGTTGAAAATGTAGGTTTCCAGGTGGACGGAACGCCTTGCGCCGTCAATGGCCTTGATCAGCGCCGGGAAATACTCCCCGCCATTCTGCAGCAGGCGAATATCGTTGCCTTCCCGCCACCTCAACTTAAGCGAGCGCTGAACCATGACGACTCTCCTGCAGGGCGAACAAGGCAGTGCTCATCGTAGCCTCAGGGCAGCTCGAGTTCGGCCAGCAGCGGTGCGTGGTCGGAAATCTGGCGCCAGGGTGAACCGTGCAGAACCTTCGCACTCCTGACGGCGAAGCCCCGTTGGTAGATGCGGTCCAGCCGCAACCAGGGGAAGGCCGAGGGAAAAGTGCGTGGTGGTGGTGTCATACGGGCCCCGCCTTCCACCCCCAGTTCATGAACCTTTTGCGCAAGCGGTTTCTGGCGGAAAGCCAGGCTATGCCGCAGACGCCGGAACAGACGGGGGTCACGCGCGTGAGGGGCCACGGCAAACACTTCATACAGCCCCAGCTGTTGCACGAACAGTGGTGCCAGACGATTGTTCCAGTCGTTGAAGTCGCCGGCTATGAGAATGGGTTCGTCTTGCGGAACGAGACGCTTGATGCGCTCCACCAGGGCGGCGACCTGCCGCGAGCGGCTGCCCCCGAAAAGCCCCAGATGCACCACCAGGCAGTGCACCGGTGTGCCTTTGATGTCCACCACGGCATGTAGCAGCCCGCGCTGCTCCAGCCTATGGTCGGATATATCCTGGTTCTCGAACTGCAGGATGGGAAAACGTGACAGCAACGCGTTGCCATGGTCCGTTCTGGGGCGCACGGCATTGCAGCCATAGGCGGCCTGCATTTCCAGTACTGCAGCCAGGGATTCGTGCTGACCGTCGAGATTGAAGTGACGCTCGTTGCGCCCCTGGACTTCCTGAAGGAAGACTAGGTCAGGATGCAGGTTGTACAGCCCCAGGCGAAGGGCCGTCAGCGTCTCGCGGGTGCCCATCGCTGAACGACCCTTGTGGATGTTGTAGCTGACGACCCTTAGAACGGTCACCGGGGGCTATCTCCTTATTTGACTTCCGTATTACGCAGCCGGATGTGAAGTTCGCGCAATTGTTTTTCGTCTACAGCGGACGGAGCCTGTGTAAGCAGACATTGTGCCCGCTGGGTCTTGGGGAAGGCAATAACGTCGCGAATGGATTCGGCGCCGGCCATCATGGTGACCAGGCGGTCAAGACCGAAAGCCACGCCACCATGCGGAGGTGCACCGTATTGCAGGGCATCCAGCAGGAAGCCGAATTTCAGGCGGGCTTCTTCATCACCAATGTTCAAGGCGCGGAACACCTTGGACTGAACGTCTGCGCGGTGAATACGCACGGAACCGCCACCGATTTCCCAACCATTCAGAACAATGTCGTAGGCCTTGGCCAGCGCCTTGGAAGGATCAGTTTCGAGAAGGTCTTCGTGACCATCCTTGGGGCTGGTGAAGGGGTGGTGGGCGGCGAAATAACGGCCTTCCTCTTCGTCGTATTCGAACATGGGGAAGTCGATGACCCACAGTGGCTTCCAGCCTTCTTCGAACAGGCCGTTGGCACGACCGAACTCGCTGTGGCCAATTTTTACACGCAGGGCGCCGATGGCGTCATTCACCACCTTGGCCTTGTCAGCGCCAAAGAAGATGATGTCGCCGTTCTGCGCGCCGGTGCGCTCGATCAGACCCTTGAGGGCGTCAACATTGATGTTCTTGACGATGGGCGACTGGAGACCTTCCGGAATGGCGGACGCGTCGTTGACCTTGATGTAGGCCAGGCCCTTGGCACCATAAATGGCGACAAACTGGGTGTAGGTGTCGATTTCACCGCGGGACATGGCCCCACCACCGGGTACGCGCATGGCCACTACACGGCAGGCCGGGTCGTTGGCTGGCGCGGCAAACACCTTGAAGTCGACATCCTTCATGAGGTCGGCGACATCAGTGAATTCCAGCTTGACGCGCATGTCGGGTTTGTCCGAACCAAAGCGCCGCATCGCTTCTTCCCACGTCATCGTGGGGAATTTCGCAGGCAATTCCGCCCCCTGCACCTTGGAAAATACGTGGCGCAGCATGCCTTCGAAGATCTCGCGAATTTCTTCTTCGTTCAGGAAGGAGGTTTCGCAGTCGATCTGCGTGAATTCGGGCTGACGGTCAGCACGCAGGTCTTCGTCGCGGAAGCACTTGGTGATCTGATAGTAGCGGTCGAAGCCGGAGACCATCAGCATCTGCTTGAACAACTGGGGCGACTGGGGCAGCGCAAAGAACTCACCCGCATTGACCCGGGACGGCACGAGATAGTCGCGCGCGCCTTCCGGAGTGCTCTTGGTGAGCATGGGGGTTTCGATGTCGATGAAGCCGAGTTCGTCCAGATACTTGCGCACTTCCATGGCAACCCGGTAGCGCAACATCAGGTTCTGTTGCATCTGCGGGCGGCGCAGATCGAGCACACGGTGTGTCAGACGCGTGGTTTCGGAAAGGTTGTCGTCGTCAAGCTGGAAGGGAGGCGTGACCGAAGCGTTCAGGATTTCGATTTCGCGGCACAGCACTTCCACTTCACCGGAAGCGAGATCGGGATTGACCGTGCCGGCCGGACGCTCGCGCACCAGGCCGGTGATGCGAACACAATATTCGTTACGGATGCGCTCGGCGGTGGCGAAAGCTTCCTGATTGTCGGGGTCGACGACGATCTGCGCCAGGCCGGCGCGATCACGCAAATCAATGAAGATGACCCCGCCGTGGTCGCGGCGGCGATGAACCCAGCCGAATAGTGTGACGGTTTGGCCCAGATGGGCTTTGCTGACCTCGCCCGTGTAGCAGGTACGCATCGAGGATGACTCCATGTAAATGACTTTCTAAGTGTTCCGCCGTCCGGCGGGCGGGCCGACCGTTCTCGGCGCACTCCGCCGTTATCGCTGACCTGCTTCGACGGAATTATAAAGGGAACAGGTCCCCGGGCGCCCCGACCGCGATTGTTGCTTGACGCAGGTACGCGGGCGGGACGTGCGCCCAGCCTCAGGCGGACGCAGTACTGCTGGTGTTGCTACTGCTCGTGGTGCTGCTTGCGGAACTGCTTTCCGAACTGCTCGAGCCGGTGTCGCTGCTGCTGGAAGAGCCTGAAGATTTGCTGGAGGAACCGTTGTTACGGAAGTCGGTTACGTACCAGCCCGAACCCTTAAGCTGAAAACCCGCTGCGGTAACCTGTTTCACGTAGGTTTCCTTTTCACAGGCTGGGCAGACCGTAAGCACAGGGTCAGACATCTTCTGAAGCACGTCCTGCTCATGACCGCAGGCACTGCACTTGTAAGCATAGATAGGCACGACAATACATCCCGGAAAAAAGGATACGGAAAAGACGCAACCGCGCCCCGGAACGCTCCCGATCTGTGTGGAAGCACCCAAAAGGACGCGGTTGCGGCCAAACCCGTTGATTTTAACCGGAATTATTTCCGGAAGCAGATTACAGCAGGAACATTACGGCGGCCACGAGCGTGGGTGGCAGTGCCGCCAGCAACAGCTTCAGCGGTGAAATTGCGCCATCGGGGAAAGTCCCCTTGAGAATCGCGAAACCGGCAGGGTTCGGCGCGTTGGCAATGACTGTCAGGCCGCCGCCTGTCACGGCACCGGCCACCAGCATGTAGCGCCAGTGTTCGCTGGTGCCATCAACCAGTGAACCCAGGTAAGTGAGTGCAGCATTGTCGGTAACTGCAGTCAGTGCCGTGGCCCCCCAGTACAGCACTGCTGGAGGCAAGCCGCCCAGCAGATCCTGCAGCCACCATTTTTGCAGGCCCCCCAGAACCACCAGCCCGGCCAGGAAGAAGCCGACCATCAAGCCCTCACGAATCAGCAAGGGGTTCTGATGGTGACTGTAGGCATATGCAAACCCGATGAATAGCAGCAGCAGCCCAAGGAAAATCGGCATGTGATGAGCCGACAGCACGATGGCTACCAGGAAGGCAATGTGGATGGCCATGAAGATTGGCGGCACCGGGGCACGACCTTCTTCCGTGGCTGACACACCAATTGTGCCGTCCAGCAGGTAGCGACGGCACACGAACGTGGCCGCGGCTGCACTGAAAATTACCGCAACCGCTGCGCGCCAGCCAAAGTGAGTGGCCATGTAGACGCTGTCCCAGCCAAAGGTGGAAGCCACCATGAGGACGGGAGGCGCAGCATACGCTGTGAGCACCCCACCAATGGAGACGTTTACGAACAGTACGCCGAGGGTCATGTACTTGAAACCCTCCTGACCATGACGGCGGAAATAGGCATCACGCAGCAGCAGTGCCGCCAGCGTCATGGCCGCCGGCTCGGTAATGAAGGACCCAGCCAGTGGCACGAAAGACAAGGTCACGAAGTACATGGAAAGCTCGCGGCGCATGGGCAGCATACGGGCGAGCATCTTCACCAGAACGTCCACCACTGCGATGATAGGCCGGCTGGCCGCCACCACCATGATGGCAAACACAAAGGCTGGTTCGGTGAAATTGCTGGACTCTACATAGGAAACGGCTGGGCCAACCCCAGAGAACAACACCATGCAGGCCACCAGCACAGCCGCCCATACCCCGAACACGGCTTCCACTTCGGAAAGCAGGTGCCACATGCCGGCGTGCGGGCCACCCTTGTTGGCAAGACGAGCAAAGACAGGGACGGAGAAAGTATGAATGATGGCAAGAGCGAAGAGCGCCGTTGCCAAATATTCCACGAAACTGGCAGTCATTAGTAAGAATTCCTAACTAAACGGTAGCGGAATTGTCGCATGACACTGAGTGCAAACCCAGTTTTTGATCATGCAGAATCATCTCCGCCGCCTTCTCCGCAATCATGATCGTGGGGGAATTGGTATTACCTGACGTGATGGTCGGCATGATGGAGGCATCAGCTACCCGCAAGCCCTGCAGGCCGTGCACACGCAGGCGCGAATCAACCACAGCCGCTGCATCCTTGCCCATTTTGCAAGTGCCCACGGGGTGAAAGATGGTGGTGCCTATGTCGCCGGCCGCCGATTCCAGGTCTGCCTGCTCCTGTACCTGCGGCCCGGGGCGATATTCTTCCGGATGAAAGCGGGCCATGGCGGGCTGGGAAATGATCTGCCGGGTCAGGCGGATGCTGTCGGCCGCCACCCTGCGATCTTCAGGTGTGCTCAGGTAATTGCAGAGAATTTCCGGAGCGTCGGAAGCATGGGGGCTGCGTATGCGCACATGGCCCCTGCTTGTTGGCCTCAGGTTGCATACCGACGCCGTCATGGCGGGAAAGTCGTGCAGATCCTCGCCGAACCGCTCCAGCGAAAGAGGCTGTACGTGGTATTCCACGTTTGCCCGTTCATGCTCAGGGCTTGAACGCGCGAATATTCCCAGCTGCGACGGCGCCATGGTCAGCGGGCCGCGCTTGCGCAGGTAGTATTCCAGACCCATCATGGCTTTGCCCCACAGCGAAGACGCCATGGTGTTGAGGGTGCGGGCATTGCGCAACTTGTAGACAAGCCGCAACTGGAGATGATCTTGCAGGTTGTTTCCGACCCCGGGGAGGTCGAGCACCACAGGGATGCCCAGGCTGGAAAGATACCGCCCGGGCCCCACGCCGGACAGCTGGAGCAGCTGCGGCGAGCCAATGGCGCCAGCTGCCAGGACAATTTCCGCTCGGGCGCCCGCATAGGTCTGCACACCATCCTGCAGGAAGTGCACTCCCACGGCCCGACGGCCTTCGAACTCTATGCGCTGGGCGTGGGCACGAGTAATGATCTTGAGATTTCGCCGGTGTGCCACCGGGTGCAGGAATGCTTTGGCTGCCGTCCACCTAACACCGCGGCGCTGGTTCACTTCAAAATAGGCACAACCTTCGTTGTCGCCACGGTTGAAATCTTCAATGGAGGGAATGCCCGCCTGGGCGGCGGCGTCGCGGAATGCGTCAAGAATCTCCCATGACAGCCGCTGTTTTTCCACTCGCCATTCCCCGCCCGCGCCATGGAATTCGCTGTTGCCGGCGTGGTGATCTTCCACGCGCTTGAACAAGGGAAGGACATCCGCCCACGACCAGCCAGGATTGCCTTCTGCGGCCCAGCCGTCGTAGTCGGCCGCCTGCCCGCGCATGTAGATCATGCCGTTAATCGCGGAACTGCCTCCGAGCACCCGCCCGCGTGGGTAACCCAGGCTGCGGCCATTCAAGCCGGGGTCGGGTTCGGTGGTGTAGCACCAGTCAGTGCGCTGGTTGCCTATGCAGAATAGGTAACCCACGGGGATGTGGATCCAGCGCCAGTCGTCACGCCCGCCAGCTTCCAGCAGCAGTACCCGGTTGTTCGGGTCAGCCGACAGGCGATTGGCAAGCAGACAGCCAGCTGAACCGGCTCCCACCACGATATAGTCGAACTCCTCGTGGCCCGCGACGGGCTTGTCCGGTGCGCCCATGCCATCCTCCTTCGTTTCTTATTCGTTTTCAGCGCGCGTATTCTTTTTCTTCGGCTGCAGGCCTTACACCGGCAGGACAGTACCCGCCAGTGCAGCCACCACCATCATGACGCCCACCGCCATATTCGACCTGAAAAGCATGAAGCTGCGGTCAGGACGGTGAACGCTGAACACGGACAGCTGCCATACGAAGTGGATGCCGATGGCGGCAACCACCACAAAATATGGCCAGCCCATGCCCATGGCGGCGCCGGCATACAGCCACAGAGCCAGAGTGGCGGCATAAAACCCGCCTATCCACAGCTTGCCGTTGTCACCGAAGCGCAGGGCTGTGGAACGCAGGCCCAGCTTCAGATCATCGCGCATGTCAACGTATCCGTATATTGAGTCATACCCCACCTGCCAGAACACGGCGCCCAGCCACATTGCCCAAGCGGCGAGCGGCACGACATCGCGGGTGTCGGACCAGGCCATGAGCATGCCCCAGTTGAAGGCGATGCCCAGCACCATCTGGGGCCAGTAGGTGAAGCGCTTGCAAAGGGGGTAGATGACGACGATGGGCAGCAGGATGACCGCCATCCATCGGCTGTATTCATTGATGGCGAGCAGCAGCAATGCGCACAGCACCAGCTGTGCAAATACAAACCACAATGCCTGGCGCAGGCTCAACTGACCGCTGGTGAGCGGCCGGAAACGGGTGCGTTCGACTTTGTTATCGAAGTCCCGGTCGAAGATGTCATTGAAGCAGCACCCCACCCCGCGCATGAGGAAGGCACCCAGGCTGAAAATGAACAAGCGCCATAACGTGGGCAGGCCGTCGGCCGCCTGGACCAGGGCTGCCAACGTCGGAAGAAGGGTCAGCCAGGTGCCGACAGGCCTGTCCAACCTGGCCAGACGCGCATATGGGCCCCAGGACCGCGGGAGCCAGCGCTCCACCCAGTCGTCCATCGGCCGCATGTCGGCCAGATCGGGTACGGGCGGGCTGTCGTTGCTGTAGCTGCTGTTTTCCTTGGGTGAAGCCTGATTCATGTGCCGCTGAATGTCTCTCAGTTGGGCGGGAACCATGGGGACTTCCCGCCATGCCTCTCGCGTCAGCCTTCGCGAAGGAGTTCGCCCAGAATGGCGATGCCTTCGCGAATACGGTCTTCAGACACCGTGACGAAGCTCAGGCGCAGTGTGTTTGCCTTGCCCTTGCCGGCATAGAAGGGAGCACCGGGCACAAAGGCAACGTTGCGCTCGATTGCCCGGGCGAGCAATTGAGTTCCGTCAATATGTTCCGGCAGAGTCACCCAGATGAACATGCCGCCTTCCGGGCGATTCCATGAAACTGTGTCCGGAAAGTGTTCAGCCATGGCATCGAGCATGTAGCCACATTGGCGCTTGTAGAGCTCGCGCACGGCGGGCAGATGCTTGTCGAGAAAACCACCCTTGATGGTTTCGTACACCGCCATTTGAGATACTGTGGCCGTGTGCAGGTCGGTCGCCTGTTTGATCTGCACCAGCTTGGCAATGATGGGGCGGGGGGCCACGATATATCCCAGACGCAGGCCCGGTGCGAGCACCTTTGAGAAAGTACCCAGCCGCACGACCGTGGCGCCGACCTTGCGCCCGAGCTCCAGCAGGCCGGGCAGAGGTTCGCCGGCGTATCGCAGTTCGCCGTAGGGGTCGTCTTCCACAATGGGCAGCTGCAAGGCGGTACAGCGCTCCACCAGCTTTTGCCGGCGTTCCAGGTCGAGCGTCACGCCGGTGGGGTTCTGGAAGTTGGGAAGAGCGTACAGAAACCGTGCCCCGGCGGCGAGTTCGTCGGTAATTTCTTCCGGGATGAGACCGCCATCGTCAGTCGGTACTGAGGCGAAGGCCGGCTCATACAGCGAGAAGGACTGTAATGCGCCCAGATAGCTGGGTGCTTCGACCAGCACCTTGCTGCCCGGGTCCACGAACAGCTTGCCAAGCATGTCCAGCGCCTGCTGCGAGCCGGACACGATGATCACTTCTTCCATGGAGATGTCAGCACCGCGGCTCTTGAACTGATCTGCCACCCATTGGCGCAGGGGTGCGTATCCTTCCGTGGGGCCGTACTGCAAGGCTGTCTTGCCGTTTTGCTCCAGTACGCGATCAAATGCGGCGTTGATCTCTTCCACGGGGAAACCATTGGGCGCAGGCAGGCCGCCGGCAAAGGAAATGACTTCGGGCCGCTCAGTTACCTTGAGGATCTCTCGAATGGTGGAACTGGTGAGCTTCTGGGCTCGCTGTGAAAACGTATAGGGAAGAGAATAGGAATCCATGGTCGAGAGATACTCAGCAAAAGAACAGTAGCGTGGATGTAGCCAGGAGCGCCGCAAAGCGCGCGGCTGCAAATCCTGGCCGGAATCCCTTAGATTACCGCAAAATCAATTGAGGCTTCAGCGAGCGCTTTCCCCGATGACATCCGCCAGTGCATCGGTAAAGTGGTCCACATTGCCGGTATTCAGGCCCGGGACGGCAATACGCCCGGAATCGATGATGTAGACCCCATGCCGCTCACGCAGCGCCAGCAGTTGTTCGCGGCTCAAACCGCTATAAGTGAACATGCCCCGCTGGTTCACGAAATAATCGGCATCGTAGCCGGGCAGCTTGGTCGCCAATTGCTGGTGCACCTGCCGGCGCATTTCCGCCATGCGCACCCGCATATCTGCGACTTCCTTCAACCAGCGCGCATGCAGCAGTTCGTCATTCAGTACACCCGCCACAATATGGCCGCCGTGCCAGGGTGCACTGGAGTAATTGCGGCGCACCATGGACTTCAACTGGCCCAGTACAAGGTCGGCTTCCTGCGCCGAACCACAGACCACCGAGAGACCGCCACAGCGTTCCCCGTAGATGGACAGGTTCTTGGAAAAGGAGTTTGCCACCAATACGGTCAAGCCGGCATCGACCATGGTACGCACCGCATAGGCATCTTCCTCCATGCCGTCGCCCAAACCTTGGTAGGCAATGTCGAGGAAGGGAATGAGCCCACGGCCCTGAAGCAGGGCGATGACTTCACCCCACTGTTCGTGAGAAAGGTCTACCCCGGTCGGGTTATGGCAGCACGGGTGCAGCAATACGATGGTACGCGATGGCAGGTTGCGCAGACAATCCATCATGGCGTCGAACGCCAGCCCCTTTGTCGCGGGGTCGTAATAGGGATAACTGCGGGTCTTGAACCCGGCCCCGCCGAATATGGCATGGTGGTTGTCCCAGGCCGGGTCGCTGATCCAGACTTCAGAATCAGGGTAGGCCAGGTGTAGGAAGTCCGCCCCGACTTTCAGGGCGCCGGTGCCGCCAAGCGTCTGAATGGTGGCCACCCTGCCCTGCGCCACGGCCTGGCTGTCGCTGCCGAACACGACCCGCTGTACAGCTTGGCGATAGGCAGCCAAGCCCTCCATGGGAAGATAAACACGGGGCGACGGGTCATCTGCCAGACGCCGCTGGACGGTTTCAACCGACTGCAGGACGGGAATGCGGCCCTGGTCGTCGTAATACAGGCCAATGGTCAGATTGACCTTCTTGGGATGCGTATTGCGATGAAATGCGTCATTCAACCCAAAGATTGGGTCGCCTGCGTACGGCTGAAGATGCTCGAACATGCTGTTATGCCTATAGGAAATGATATGCCGGCGCGTCGCGCGTGTGGCGGCCATTATAAGGACCTCCGCCCAGGTACAGCACCTGTGCGCCCCGGGCCGCTGCCGCCTGTGGAATGGCCGGCTCGCCCACCCCGATGAGGGACGAGCCGGACCGCCGCAGCGCACTGCCGGACCCGAAGGGAAAGCGCCCGGCGACTACGGCACTTTGTTCACGCCAGATATTTGTTGAACCATGCGATAGCCCGCTGCCAGCCGTCCTTGGCCGCCTCTGCCCGATAGCTGGGCCGGTAATCTGCGTGAAACGCATGTGGGGCACCTGGATAGACCACGAATTCCGACGCCTTGGCGGCGTCGCTGCCCTTGGCGAGGGCCGATTTCATCTTGTCCACGGTATCCAACGGAATGCCGCTGTCATTCTCGCCATAGAGCGCCAGCACCGGCGCATTGATATCCCTGACGACATCGATCGGGTGCTTCGGCCGCAGTTCGTCAGCTTCACCGACTAGACGGCCATACCACGCGACGCCCGCCTTCAGGCGGGGGTTATGGGCGGCATACAGCCAGACGATACGCCCGCCCCAGCAAAAGCCGGTGATGCCCAGGCGATTGACATTGCCCCCATTCTGCCCGGCCCACGCCACCGTGGCATCAAGATCGCTCATGACCTGCTGATCGGGCACTTTGTTTACTACCTCGCTCAACAGGCGGGGAATTTCCGTGTAGCGTTTCGGGTCTCCCTGGCGCACGTACAGTTCCGGGGCAATGGCCATATAGCCTTCCTTAGCCAGGCGGCGACAGACGTCCTGAATGTATTGGTGTACCCCGAAAATTTCCTGGACCACGAGCACCACCGGGGCCGGGTTGTCACCTTCCGGCATTGCCCGGTAAGCCGGAAGGGACCCGCCCTGAACGGGGATGCGGACTTCACCTGCCTTGAGCCCCTCCGCACTGGTTTCAATGGCAGTCTGCGCAGCCACCGGGCCGGCGGCCGCCGCAAAGCCCGCAGCCAGGGACGTGGCGAGAAAGCCGCGCCTGTTCAACCTCAGGGGTGGAACCAGGCTGTCGTACTCTGCCGAATGTGCGCTGCCGACTGGGGTGTCCTGCCCCGAGCCATCGGAAAATTCTTCACCCTTGCTTCCCATCGCCTTCTCCGCATTTGAATTTATCCAGGCGGGCAAGCTGCGCCCTCAGACGATTATTCACAAGGAGGGGCGCAGACTCAAGAAACCATTTTTTTCCGAGGTATGAGTCGCAGCCCAGGGTCGTCGGCCCCAGCCGCAGACGGAAACTCGGAACCAGAGTCAAGCTCCTTCTTGCTCATGGATTCATACATGGAACGCGAGGCGCCCTTCAGTTCCTTGACGGGTGTGTCGCCACGTTTGGCTGAAAGTGCCGCTCCTGCGGCTTTTTGCTGTGCTTTGGATTTGGCCGGCATGTTCTG
>JAJUFI010000172.1 GCA_029263795.1 Alcaligenaceae bacterium | reverse complement strand
GGTGAAACACCGCCAAAACCGCCTTCTTGCGCCTGACTGCCGCCCCACCCTTTGGAAAGTTTCCTTGCCAACCACGTGGGCCGCCGCAATCTCGCTTGCAGAACTCGTAATCATAACATGAATTTCGAGACCTGCAACTGGAAAAAACTAAAAATACCGTTTCTCACCCAGCCCGCTGAGGTTCTCTACAGCCAGCTAGCGCCACCGATATGGTACGACACTGCCGCCTGGAAAACCGCTCGAAACCCGGGAAAACCCTAGGTCTCGATCAGCGAGGAAAGGAACTATAGCACGAAAAAATCGGCAGGTGCAAGTTGGGGTGAAAAAATCTTGCTTGAGGGCTGTCAGCGCTTATGCTTTCATACTCGACTACCAATATAACGATCACATTGCCCGCCTCCGAGCAGGCAGTCGTAGCACCGGATACAGCCATTCATGACAGAAGACATTCTGATTAACGTTACCCCGTTCGAGACCAGGGTTGCCCTGGTCGAACAGGGGGCAGTGCAGGAACTCCATATAGAGCGCAGCATCCAGCGGGGCCACGTGGGCAACCTGTATCTGGGTAAGGTAGTGCGTGTATTGCCCGGCATGCAAAGCGCTTTCGTCGATATCGGGCTGGAACGTGCAGCCTTCATCCACGTGGCAGATCTGCGGCAGAACCGAAGCGAGCGGGCTCAAGGTCTGCCGACCACGCCCATTGAAAAGCTGTTGTTCGAGGGTCAGTCCATCATGGTGCAGGTCATCAAGGACCCTCTGGGCAGTAAGGGCGCTCGCCTTTCCACACAGATCAGTATCGCCGGCCGCATGCTGGTCTATCTGCCCTTCGACCCTCATATAGGAATTTCTCAGCGCATAGATTCAGAGATAGAACGTGCTGTCTTGCGTGAACGGGTAGCCAAGCTGATGAAAGAAGGGGAATCCGGTGGTTTCATCGTGCGTACGCAGGCAGAAGGCGCTACCGATGAAGAACTGGCAGCAGACTGCTCGTATTTGCGCACATTGTGGCAAAGCATTCAGGAGAAACTCAAAACCCAGCCCGCCCCGTCGCTGTTGTATGCAGATCTGACACTGCCGCAGCGTGTATTGCGCGACATGGTTACACCGACCACCAACAACATTCTGGTGGACTCACGCACGACCACGCAGGAACTCAGGGAATGGGCGCGACGCTACACCCCCTCGGTGGTGGATCGCATTGTTCATTACAGTGGCGAACGTCCCCTGTTCGACACGGCCAATGTGGATGAAGAGATTGCTCGCGCCCTGTCACGGCGGGTGGATCTGAAATCCGGCGGCTATCTGATCATTGACCAGACGGAAGCCCTGACCACAGTTGACGTGAATACCGGTGGTTATGTCGGCGGGCGCAATTTTGGCGACACCATTTTCAAGACGAATCTCGAGGCTGCTGTGGCTATCGCCCGGCAATTACGCCTTAGAAACCTTGGCGGCATCGTAATCCTGGACTTCATAGACATGGAAGACCCGGACCATAGGGAAGCCGTTCTGGCGGAATTGCGCAAAGCCCTGGCCCGAGACCGAACTCGCGTCACCGTCAGTGGGTTCAGTCAACTGGGGCTGGTCGAGATGACACGCAAACGCACCCGCGACTCATTGGCGCACCAACTATGCGAGCCCTGCCCCACCTGCCAGTCACGCGGCACCGTGAGAACGGCTCGTACACTCTGCTACGAGATACTGCGGGAGATACTGCGGGAATCGCGCCAATTCAACCCCAAGGAATTCCGCATACTGGCCTCCCAGGCCGTGGTTGACCTGTTCCTCGAAGAAGAAAGCGACCACTTGGCCATATTGGGAGACTTCATCGGCAAACCGATTTCACTGCAGGTGGAGGGGCACTACACCCAGGAACAATATGACATAGTGCTGATGTGAGTGACATCGTGTTGATGTGAGCTGCCACCCACCCGGCACCCGGCTCATTCCCCGAGTTCGCAGACTCCGGGACGCCGAATGGCACCGAGCATTCGGTCAACACGCTTTTGCACGTCGTCGTTGTAGTAATAACTGTAGACACGCACTTCAACACGCTTGGGCGCACGCAAGGTTTCAGGATACTGGACGAGATCCGCGAGCACCACGTTCTCATAACTTTCTGGGATTTCCTGAGTTTCGATCAGGCTGGCGTAACCAGTCTGCCGTTCATGCATGACGAAGCGTGGTGCCGCGCCACATTCGGCGCGGTGCTTGTAAAGGTTCCTTTGCAGGTTGGGGAAGTCCAGATCACTGATGATGGTTTCCGTCACGAAGTGCAGGGAATCCCGGAGATCGTCGGGCTGGACACCGGATGTTCCCGGCGCGGCACATCCGGCCAACACGCCGGCGGAAATCAGGCCAAGCATAAAAGTCTTCATCACCACATCCGGCTCCTAATCTTCACGAAACTGCATACGATACAGGGAAGCATACACACCGCCCTTTTCCAGAAGCTCTTCATGCCTGCCCTGTTCCACTATACGGCCGGCATCAAGCACGACGATCAGATCGGCATTCTGCACGGTGGAGAGGCGGTGAGCGATCACCAGGGTTGTCCGGCCGCTCATGAGGCGTTCGAGCGAAGCTTGAACCTGACGTTCAGATTCGTTGTCCAGGGCCGAAGTCGCTTCATCAAGAATGAGAATCGGCGCGTTCTTGATGAGCGCACGTGCAATGGCCAGGCGCTGACGCTGCCCACCCGACAATTGCCCTGCCTTTTCACCTACCTGAGAGTGAATGCCGTCCGGCAGACTGTCCACGAATTTGAGCAGATCGGCCGATTGCAACGCGGCGCGGATTTCCTCTGTACTCGCTTCATGCAGCGCACCGTAACCGACATTTTCAGCAATGCTTCCATCAAACAGCACGACATCCTGGCTGACCAGCGAGAGCTGGCGCCGCAGGCTCTTCAGCGATATGTCGCGGATATCAATGCCGTCAATCAGCACCTGGCCTGCCGTCGGAACCACGAAGCGGGGGATTGTATTCACCAGGGTTGTCTTTCCGCTTCCTGAACGGCCCACGAGGGCCACGGTCATTCCCGGCTCCACCACCAGGGAAATATCCTTGAGAACGTCGCTGTCGGCGCCCTCGAAACGGTGGCTCACATTCCGAAACTCAATGCGCCCCTCCGCCCGCTCAGCCAGCTCGACCTTGCCTTCATCTTTTTCCGGCAGGCTGTCCACCAGGGTAAAAACGCTTTCTGCGGACGTCAGCATGCGTTGCATGGCGCTGGCGATTTTCGTGAGCTTTTTGACCGGGTCGAAGATCTGTCCAAGCGCGGCCATGAAGGCTGCGAAACTGCCGACAGTGAGGGAACCGTGGTTGGCCTGATACAGGGCTACTGCTATGACGGAAGCCACGGCAATCGCGATGAAGAATTGGGAAAGCGGCGACATTGCTGCGTCCGCACTGGCGGCCCGCATCGCATAGCGACGCAGCTTGGCATTCACATAAGCGAAGCGCCCGGCCTCCCGCTCGTAACCGTCGAATAATTTGATGACCCGCTGACCTTCTATCCCTTCGCGCACCACACGGGTGAGTTCAGCATTCATGGTGATGGTTTCACGGTTAATGCGGCGCAGGCGGCGGATGAACACACTGGCGGTATAGACGGAAACCGGCAGCACGACCAGAACAATGAGGGTGAGTTCCCATGACATGTAGAGCAGCACGACCAGCAGAGCTATGACTACCAGTGTTTCGCGCACGATCACGGTGATGACTTCCGTGGCATAAGCGGTCACGTTGCCGGCGTCGATGGTGAAGCGGTTCAGAAGGCGGCCGGTGTCGCTGCGCTTGAAGTCTTCATCCGACATGCCCAACAGGCGGTCGAACATATCGTGCCGGATGCCCAGCAAGGTGTTGTTCGCTACCCATGCAAGCAGATAGGAACTGCCGAAGCTGCTGGCCCCACGCACGAGAATCAGCCCAATGACGGCGAGGGGAATTGCCCAGATATAGTGGGGTTTGGCACCTGTGAACCCGTCATCGATGAGCGGTTTGGTGATGATGGCCAGCGTCGGCTGAGTCGCCGCAGAAATTGCCACCAGCACCATGGCCACGACAATTGCCTTCCAGTATTGCCCGACGCGACCGTAGATGCGTCGCCACAGTTCGAATTTGACGGGCGGGGACTCGGTTCCGGCCTCTGGGCTTTCTAACTTCAAGGATGAACTCGCTTATATACTAATGGGCAGACAGGCAGCCCATTTTACCTGCCTGTTCAACCAGCGTGTCTCGCTTCCCCATGCCTGCTGCAGCAACATCACCCACCTTATGAGTTCCATTTCTGCCGTTTACATGCGTTTGCCCAACTGGATAGGCGACGTCTGCATGAGCCTGCCCAGTCTGGAGGCCGTACTGGCCACAGGAATTCCGGTCATCGTATGCGCACGCGGTTGGGCCAGGGATCTCCTTTCCGGTTATGACCTGGCCGGTTTTGTGGAAATGAAGGGTCGGTGGCGGGAAGACCGCGCCGCTGTGCACAGCTTCCGCAAAAAAGCAGGGCATGCTCATCCACGCGGCCTGCTCTTACCCGATTCTCTTTCAAGTGCAATGGTCTTCAGCTTTGCAGGCGTACCCAGTGCCGGCTATCGGGACGACGGTCGCAGCCTGATTCTGCGCTGGCCCGTTGCCAAACCATTGGAAAGCCTTCACGCCGTGGAGTCCTGGTACTACCTGACCTCGCAGGCTTTGCGGCGGTGGGGATGCGCTGCCCCAGCACCACGGCCTGCGCGGCAGCTTGGGCTCCGGCTCACGCCCCGCCACCGCAGTGAAGCGCTGCAGGCGCTGGAAGCCGCCGGCCTGCAGGAAGGCGGCTTCGTGCTTGTGGCACCTACCGCCACTGGCCTGCACAAGGGCAAGGTGAAAGTCTGGCCCCACTTCGACACCTTGGTGCGCCGCCTGCAGAGCGGCGGACAAACCGTCGTCATGTGCCCGCCTCCGGCCGAGGCCGACGCCGCGCGGCAGAATGCCCCCACGGCCATTTGTCTGACTCCCTTGAAACTGGGAGCGTTTGCTACACTCACTCAGCTGGCCGGCCTCGT
>JAJUFI010000069.1 GCA_029263795.1 Alcaligenaceae bacterium | reverse complement strand
GTGACGGGCTGAAATTTTCTGTGTAACAGTCTGGAGGTCAGATCACATGCGCCAGTTGGCTTAGGCGAAAAGCATCAGGTGCTACTCACGCCGCTGCATCGGCTTGCCTCACCCCTTCCAGGAGCGAACCCGGCCCGTATCCACATGCACAAAATTGCTTCCCGGGTAAAAACCTACCCCGCCGGCTCCAAGTTCCAGGGCCGCGTCGCGCAGTTCTGCCAAGGGTACTCCGGGCAGGCGTATGTCCACGGCTTTGCCATCCATATGCAGGCTGCGACGCGCAACGCCTCCGCCTCCCCGGGCGCGCAGACGTTCATTCGTTTGCGGGGAACGGTAGCCGGAAATTATGTGGAAGGGCGCCCTGGCACCCAGGGACGTACGTATCCGGTACATGATGTCGTACAGGCCTGGGTCCATGTTCCCCACCAGGCCGGAGTAGTGGTCTCGCAG
The DNA here is from genome assembly GCA_029263795.1 of Alcaligenaceae bacterium. Lineage (GTDB taxonomy): Bacteria > Pseudomonadota > Gammaproteobacteria > Burkholderiales > Burkholderiaceae_B > Yanghanlia. The sequence goes on along the minus strand of JAJUFI010000069.1, from coordinate 12,718 downwards.
GAAGTGGTTGAGATCGAGCAAGGCGTCCGGTATGTATTCCCTGCCCAGGGCGTAAGTGAGCTCAATCTTCTCGCGCGTGTGTGTGTGGTCAAGGGAGAGATCGCGGGCGGGGTTGAAACTTCTTCCGAATGTGGTCGCCTTCGCAATCATGGGGAAGCCTAAAAGGGCCGTGGCGCCGGCGGCTCCCTTGAGCAGCCGCCGGCGCGTTGTGTCGATTCTGATGGTCATGAAGTGCGTGAACTCAGGCTGCGCAATGCTTGTTCAAGCTTGGCATCCTGTTGATAAATATCGGGAAAAAAGTAAACCTTACCACCATTTTTGATGACGACTGTGCTGTAGGCGAGCAGAACCGGTATCGGTTCACGCAAGGCCACGGTGCTGGAGCGCCCCCCCTTCATTGCTTCCTCAATACGTTCCACCGTCCATTCTGGTTGCAGCTTCAGGGCAAAGCGCGCCAGATCGAGGGGCAATTCCACCCGGATGCAGCCATGGCTGAAGTCACGGCGCGCCCGCGGAAACAGCTGTGTGGACGGTGTATGGTGCAGATAGATATTCTGGTCATTGGGGAAGATGAACTTGATGCCACCCAACGCATTACGCGTGCCGGGGCGCTGACGGATTCGCCATTCTCCCCGCTGCAAGGCGGCAATGGCATCGTCCGACAATGTGCTGACCACCTTGCCGTCGCGCGTGACGAATTCGTAGCCTTCCCGCGTGAAGTAGCCGGGGTCGCGGCGCAGGCGCGGGACTGTCTCGCTGCGGGCGATGGAAGGCGGTACATTCCAATACGGGCTGAACTCGATGTAGCGCATGTCCTCCAGGAATATTGGCGTACGCGTGTTCAGTGCGCGCCCGACCACAACACGCATTTCGAGTTCGACCTGAACATTGCCGTCGACAACTTCATAAGCGCGCAGCATGAATTCCGGTATGTTCACCACGATCATCCGTGGCGCGCGCAGCAGAGGCGTCCAACGCAGCCGTTCCAGCGTCAGCCCCATCTGCCTGACGCGCTGCGCGGGCGTGACTTCCAGTTCGGTAAGCGTGGCGCGCCCGAGCACACCATCGGTTTCCAGCCCGTGGCGCTCCTGAAAATGCCTCACCGCGTCAACGATCGCGCCTTCATACACTGTAGAAACCGGCGTTTCTAGCGGCAAGTCCCCCAACACGCGCAACCTTTCAGCCACCAGTGACAAGCCGTCCCATGTGTCACCCGACTTGAGAGAACGCGCACTCAGTTGGGGCAACGGCATCTGCCACGCGGGATGGTCGCCCAAGGCGCGGTACTCGTTCATGACAGAACGAAGCGCCTCGTACATGGGGATCTTCTGCCGAGGCATACGCAGTGCTTCATCCAGGCGCCCTGCCCGCCTGGCTTCGGCAAGATAGCTGCGAGCGTCAAAAGCGCCGGTCAGCGGTGTCTGGAAGCGGTGCTTCAGTTCGGCGGGGTCGAGCCGGCCCACGTTGAGGTCTGACAGATAGCGCACGACAGACTTGGTGAGACGTTCATCAAGCTGGCCCTGCATACCCGCATCGGCCCCGGCACCTGCGGTTTCGAATGCCAGGACGAGATCCTCTGCCTGGTAGTCGGCAGGGTTCAGGCCATGGGAGGCCGCGTCTGCCAGGGTACGCAGGGCTGTCCAGGCATCAGCGCCGGGTACGCCCCCCGAAAACCAGGACGGCATTTCAACGGGGGCTTCCAGCTGTACGGCGGGCACTGTTCCCACGGAGACCCTCGCGGGTTGGGCCCGGGTGTGCCCCGCCAGCGCCATGACAAGCAGCCACAGTGTCAACAGACAGAAGATATAGCGAACGGCCTTCGTGAATATGCTCATGCCCCTTCCCAGCTTTGAACTGAGGGGTATTCTCCCACGAGCACCTGCGCATCACTACCCGGGACCTCTCCCAGGCATGACAGTTATCAACGGTGCTGATACAGGCAGCTCAACGCATGTCGAAGGCTTCCCTGTGCATTCTCACTCCCGGACCGGCCACGGCCTTCAGACCGGCTTCCAGGCTCTTGGCGAACCCGCTGGGGCCGCAGAACCAGACATCCATCCGACCCTCGATGGGGCTGCAACTGGCCAGGAGCGTTTCGGCATCCAGCCGTTGGGAAAAACGTCCGTCATGGACATACAGGGTGAGGTTCGGCGTGGAGGCACACAGGGTGCGCACCCGGTCAATGAAAGGGTCGGTGGCAGCGTCGCGCACACAGTAGTGCATCTGCACCGGTGTCTTGGGAGGTTCGACCTGCAGGCTCTCCAGCCAGGCCAGGAAAGGTGTAACGCCTATGCCTCCGGCCACCCAGACTTGGGCGGCATCCTCGCGCCCCAGGTGATAATCCAGCCGCCCGTAGGGGCCTTCCACAACCACCGGCTGACCGACACGCAATGTTTGCCCCAAGGTACGGGTGTAATCACCCAGAGCCTTGATCTCGAAGGTAATGGTGCGCGAGTCGGTGTGTGGCGCAGAAGCAATGGTGAAAGGATGTGCGCCCTCGGCGCGGTCAAATGTCAGGAACGCGAACTGGCCTGGCTCATGGCCCGGCCACCGCTCGTCCGGCTCGCAGACCACTTCCAGAACATCACCTCGCTGTGTCAACCCAACAATACTGCCCGCATGGCAGTGATTGCGACCGATGCGCCGGGCCAATGACATGAAGGCAGCGACGACACCCGCGAGCAGCAGCAGAGCAGTGAAGACTCCGGTGGGGCCCGCCCAGTAGGCAGCCGGCATGAGGGCCACCGTATGGAAAACCACCATCAGGTAAAGCACCGGCATGGCACGGTGCAGCATACGCCAGGGCCGGTAGGGAATGCGTTTCCAAAGCGTGATGGCGAGCAAGGCAAGCAAGATGTAGATTGCCCATTCGCCCATGTCTTTCGCCGGTGAGCGCCATGATTGTGCGAAGAAGATGGCAACGTCCTTGGTGGGCCTGCCTGTCTTGCCTATCAGGCTGGCCAGCGGGTCGCCCGCGAGCTTTATGAGCCAGTGTGTCGCACCGAACAGAACGCCGAGGATCCCCGCCCATTTGTGCAGCTTGTATATCTTGTCCAAGCCGCCCAGGGGTTCTTCAAGCCAGGCCGGGCGCGTCGCCAGCACCATGGCCAGCGACATCAGGCTGATGGCCCAGACGCCGGTCAAATGCAGTCCGTGCCTTTGCGCCACCCAGGGCCAATCGCCCGACATGGTGTTCATGTAAAGGGCATCCCATGCCCAACTGGCTGTGAGGATGCCCAAGAATGAAATCAGAATGTGCCTGGTTTTCATGATGCTGGTCCTGAAGTGCTGGGGTCCGAGCCTCCGACGCCGTTTGGCCCGCGGCATCGGAGGTCACTGGGTATGTGCGGTTCAGCCGTGGCCGTGGCTGAACCGCCGCGAATCAGTCGCGGTCCCGTGTTTTCTCCCTGACGATTCGCCCTTCCAGCGGTTCGATATAAAGTTTCACCGATTGGCCTTGGGCGTTCCGGGCCTTGGCCTCGTAGCCGTCCCTTTCACGCTCGATCTCACGAATATCGGTGTAACCAGTTGCTTCAATGCGATCATAGATCTGCCGCAGGTTGAGCCATTGATTTTTCTCACCTGCAGCTGCCGTCGGGGCAACGGTGGCCTGAGCCAGCGTGGCAACGGGAGCACTGGTCACCTGGGCAGGTTGCGCGAAAGCCAGGCCTGCCATGGCGACTGCGCCACCAAGTGTGAGGGCGATTGCGGACTTTTTGATGCGGTTGGACATGATGCACTCCTTCTGGGTTGAAAATTGACGGACCGGAAAGTGATCTCGGCTCGACGTGAGGCCATTGTGCGATTCACCACATGAACGCTCTGTGAAGAGTCCGTTCATCTGGCGTTCATGTAAGAGCTGTTACAAGAGGGGCCAGGCCCTCGCGCCACGGCGCGGGTCACATCCCAGAAGGAGCGTTCGTCATGAATACCATGGACCCATGCACTGGCACCCGGCCCGGCGTACGGCGCCGGCTCACGGCCGCAGCGGCGGTGTTTGCTTTGGCAACACCTTTGTTGGCCTTACCCGTGAACGGAGTGGCGCACGACAATGGCCGCACACCGAAGCGCAGTGATCACGACGATGCACGCCGTGCGCTGCTTTCAGGGCAGGTGCTTTCGCTGCGCCAGGTGCTGGACATCGTGGCGCGCGATTACCCAGGCGAGCCTGTGGAAGTCGAATTCGAGCGCGATGACGGCATTTATCTCTACGAACTCAAGCTCGTGCAGGCATCGGGCAGAATCATCAAATTGAAGGTGGATGCGTCGACCGGAAAAATCATTTCCGTCAAGGCACGTGACCACAAGGAAGAGGACGACGACTGATGCGCATTCTGGTGGTCGAAGATGACCCTTCGCTGGCCGGCCAGCTGCAGCAAGCCTTGTCCGATGCAGGCTACGCGGTTGACCTGTCATCCGATGGTGCAGACGCCCATTTCAAGGGTTCAGTGGAAACCTATGATGCTGTGGTGCTCGATCTGGGCCTGCCAGTGATGGATGGTTTGACGGTACTGCGCAAATGGCGCGGTGAACGGCGTGATATGCCGGTACTGATTCTCACCGCGCGCGACAACTGGCATGAAAAAGTTTCGGGGATTGATGCTGGCGCAGACGATTACCTGACCAAACCCTTCCACATGGAAGAACTGCTGGCCCGCCTGCGGGCACTCATCCGTCGCAGCGGCAACCATGCCACCGCTCAATGGGCTTGCGGGCGCATCGTGCTGGATACGCGTCAGGCACGGGTCACTGTCGATGGTCGCGCCCTCAACCTGACCGGCCATGAATACCGGGTTCTGGCAGTTCTGATGCAGCATGCCGGCGAGGTCGTTTCGCGCAACGAACTGGTTGACCATATCTATGCGCAGGATTTCGACCGAGACTCGAACACGATAGATGTCTTCATTGGCCGCTTGCGCAAGAAACTGCCGGCTGGGGCCATAGAAACCGTGCGCGGGCTGGGCTACCGCATGTGCGAGGTCAACTGATGCGCGCCACACTGCGCGGCCTGCGTCATTCCCTGCGTGGCCGCATGCTGTTGGGGACGATCGCCTGGGTGCTGGTCGCAGTACTGGTGGCGGGCTGGGCGCTGACGGATTTGTTCCGAGAACACATCACCCGCCAGCTGACTGCTGAACTCACGGTTTATCAAAACCAACTGATTGCAGCCATGTCTTTCGATGAACAGGGCATGGTGAGCCTGAGATCCGAGCCGTCTGATCCACGTCTCCAGCTGCCCTATTCCGGCCTTTATTGGCAAATTGATCGTCTGGAAATACGTACCGTGCGGGAGGCCGGTGTGTTGCGGTCGCGCTCATTGTGGGATCAGACATTGCACCCGCCGGCGGATGCGGTGGCCCCGGCAGGGAGCAATCAGCTGCAGACGCTCACCGACCCGCGCGGGTTTGCAGTACTTGCGCTGATGCGCACTGTCACTCCGCCAGAGGGTTCATCCGCATATAGCGTGATTATTGCAGTTGATGGCAACGCCCTGAGCGAACCCATGTCGGAATTCAGCTTCATGCTGGCGATCTTCCTGGGCTTGCTCGCATTCGGGCTGGCTGCCGCCGCTGTTGTTCAGCTCTATGTAGGTCTACGCCCACTGGCTGTTCTGCGCAAGCGCTTGAGTGACGTGCGCGCCGGCAACGCCGGAAGTATCGAAGGCCGCTTCCCCACGGAACTACAACCTCTGGTCGACGAATTCAATGCCGTACTGCTGAGCAACAACGAAATTGTTCGGCGGGCGCGCACACAGGCCGGCAACCTTGCACATGCCGTCAAGACACCGCTTTCCGTGCTGGCCAATGCCGCCGCGCGTGAAACCTCGCCCTTCGGCAGTCTGGTTTCCGAACAAGTGAGCCTGGCCACTCGGCAAGTCGAGCATCACCTTGCGCGTGCACGCGCTGCCGCCGCCGTGCGTACCCCTGGCATCCGCACTGAAGTGCTGCCCGTGTTGCAAGGCCTGGCAAAAGTGCTGAACCGCCTGTATGCCGAAAAAGGGGTTCAGCTGGATCTGGACCGCGTGGAAGAAGGGTGGGTTTTTCGAGGCGCCCAGGAAGACCTTCAGGAAATGATGGGCAATCTGATGGAAAACGCCTGCAAGTGGGCGGACCGCCAGGTGCGGATTTCCGCCTGCTTCAGCGATGACGACACGATGCAGTTGCTGGTCGAAGACGATGGGCCCGGCCTGCCCGAAGCGAAGCTTGAGGAAATTTTCCAGCGCGGGGTACGCATGGATGAACGTGTACCGGGCTCAGGTCTGGGCCTCGCTATCGTGCGAGACCTCGCAAACACATATGGCGGCTCGGTGCGTGCGGAAGCGTCCGCGCTGGGGGGCCTGAGGATCGTGCTGGAATTGCCGGGGGGCCGGTAAGTGTGCCCCGCAATCAGTGCTTGTGCACGTCGAACTGGTCCTGCATTTCCCGCCCACTTGTTTCCACGACAGTCCAGACTGAGCGCCCGGCAGGTACTTTAAAGGTATCCAGCATGACGGCATTGACAGAGCCCGTATTCACGCCAGCCATTGCCTTCCCTGCCGGCATGCAAATGCAAAGGTGTGCGAGTGCCCGGTGCGCGGGTGGTACGTGCCACGATCACCTGGTTCCCTTCGCCATCAGTGGGTCAATAATCCGCTCTTCCTTGATGGACTTTGCCATCTTGCCAGGCAATGTCATGCCAATTTCAGCGGGGTCGTTGATGAGGTCGGCGGGCCCGCGAGCAAGAGCGGTTCCGTGCGAGAAACAAAGTGCGATGAGCAGGGTATTCAATGCAAGGCAAGTCGATGCGTTGCGCGTCATAGTAGCGGCCTATTCGAGTTTATTTGCGATGTGAATTCTACGGATCGCCGGGTCGCTAACGAATAATCCAGACGCGATTTCGCGATGGTTTTATGAGGAATGGGTGTACTGGCAAAGTCAGCCATGAACTCGCAATTGTTCCTGCCGGACATAATCCTTGAGCCATTGAGCATGCTCCCCCAGGGAGTGGATCAAGTCGTAGTCAAATTCCAGGTTATTAGGGAACTGCAGCGTAAGGGTGTAGGGCCAGGGCTGCATGGGACACAGGCCGGCCAGGAAGAAACCCTCTGCTTCGGCAATTTGCGTGGCCGCCGGAGCGGATGGGTCAGCCAGGTTCAGGTTCAGGTAAATGACATCTACTTTCTCACGGCACAAGCGCCGGCGTTCGTGTGCCAGGGCCTGGGCCAGGTCTTCGCCACTATGAGTCAGGTTAACGATGGCCACGTTGACGGCTGGCTCGATCATGGAATCGAATGTGGTGGAGCCTTGCAGCGGCTGCGTGTGTACGAGCGCCTCCGTCAAATTCAGCGCAAGTCCCGCCGCCAACCGGTGCAACGCGCCCGCGTGCCGCTCCGGAAGGTATACCGTTTGTCGTGGCAGCGGTTTGAGCACCCGAACGGCGATGAACACGGTTTCCCGCTGGGGCAGCGTATCGTGGATATGGCGAAACTGCAGGCTGGCCGGTGCAAAGCCCAGCATCAGTGCGGCGGACTCAAAGCCCAGCTCCATGGCGCTTTTCTGCGTATGTGGGTGGTTGGTGACCGAATGCACAAACAGAATGCTGGCGGAAGTGGTCGCCGCATGACGGATGATCTTTTCTGAAATGCTCTTGAGCAGGCCCTGGCCCCGCCAACGAGGGTCCACCACACCAATACACCATTCGGCGGCTGCCGCGTCTCGGCTGCTCATCATGAGGGCAGCGTGACCGGCAACATCACCCTTATCGGACACTGCCACCCAGGGGTGCATCAGCCCTTCCCGCATGCGGGCCACGATGCGTTCAGGGTAGTAAAGGAAATCGCTCACGTAGCTGTAGCCGTAGCTGCGGTAAATCAACCTGGCGAGAGCTAGTGCTTCATCTTCCCGCAAGGGCCTGATTTCCACGATTGGAGGCGGTGTGGCTCGGGCATGTTCCAATGGCTCTGCGGGCGGTGCCGAGGCGTCCAGTTCCTTTACGTGGGTCAGCGGGCGCGACCATTCCAATTCCATGCGGTAGCCACCCCGACCCTCGTTGTAGAGGTGGTAGCGATCCACCATGCGCTTGAGAAGCAGAATTGATAAAGCAGCTTCGTCTTCCAGACCGTCGGGGCCGTAATCCGGCACCATGCTGAGGTCAAAGGGCAGACCTCGACAGACCACTTCGAGCTTCAGCTCAGTGGAACGCAACTCAATGGAGAACTCCAGATCACCCTGCTCCCGACCATCGTCAAAGGCGTGGCGCAGCAAGGTGAGCATCAATTCCTCGAGCGCCAGGTCTATCGCAAAACGCTGACGAGATTCCATGGCGGCCCTGTCGACAAACCAGCGCATAGAGTGCTGCACGTATGGAATGAAAGCCTTGTCAGCCGGAACCCGAAGATGTACGGGTAGCATCGGGAATGCAGCGTAGTGCTTGCTCATTGCTGACTCTCCACGCGACGGTCGAGCACCCGCAGAGTTTTGCCGGTACGAGTATTGACGACCAGCTCATGAGGGAGAACCCACTCAATGACCAGGGGATGGATGACACCCTTTTCGACCAATTCGCTGATCATGGGACGCTCGAGCTCCAGCGCCCGCATCAAGTTCAGCCCTGTGCCAGGCGGCACGGCTTCAGGGTTGGCAACAGCCAGACGTACGGTACAGCGGTCGCGCTGCTCGAAATGGTCGACCACCAATTGAAAGTTGACCACCGTGTGTTCCGGGAACTGCCGCAGCACCTGCTGCACATCGTCCACATATAGGGAAACTGGACCAATGCGAGCGCAGCTGCTGCTGCGCCCGAGAACACGGAAACGGCGTGATGGGGACCCAGGCTCGTCGAGCCATACACCCCTGTCCCCGACGGGGTAACGCACCACGGGCATCAGGCGACGCCGAAAGTTTGTGATCACCAGCTCACCTGACTCGCCGGGTTCTTCCACTGGCAGGCCCTCGTCATCAAGAATTTCCACCACGGTACTATCGTCGAAACAGCGATGCACACCAGGCTCGGCATTCGATTCGCTCCAGCCCATCTCCCCATAATCGACTCCGGCTATTCCCACGGATTGCACGGCGCAATCCGGAAAGAATCGGTGCAATGCGTCGATCTGATCGGGGAATATGGCCTCACCACCATACAGAAAGCGTTTCAACTTCACAGCGCCTGCGGGCAGTTCCGCCAGGTGTGGAAGCAGATTGATGAGGGTGGTCGGCAAACCTGCCACCGTCTCGATGCGGAATTGCTGCAGAGTCTTGATGATTTCCGGCACGGGCGCCGAACCGGAAAGCGGGTACTGCACACCGACTCCGGCACATTCGACGGCCCGGCCGAAGAACAGGAATGATGCGTAGAGCTGGCCACCATAGAACAGATTGGCCACGCGCTCACCCGCCTGCAAGCCACCGCGTCTAAAGGCCTCACCGAAGGCCTCACACAAAAGGCGCCAGTCATCGTTACTGTAAAAGGAGAATTTGGGGTTGCCAGTCGTTCCCCCGCTCTTGAAGACTGGGCCGTTCAGATGTTCGCTGGTGAGCACCTGATTTTCATGCGGTGTGTTCGCAGACCAGTAGCTTTCGAGATCCACAACCGGCAATGCCGTGAGCGGGGTGCTTTCCCCACCATAGGCACCCTGCCAGAGTTTTCGATAGTAGGGAGAGTTTTCAGCGACAAAACGAAGATGATCGGCAAGCCGATGTTGCCGTTCCAAAAGGGTAGTCATGCAGGCAATCCTCTTCATGAACAGCGGTGATCACACACAGGTTTGAGCTTGCCGCTGGTGGCAATGCGCACAAAGTCGGAATCGGGAACGGCGCGCACTTCAAAGCGGAAACCGTTACCTAGCATCTCGCTGCTGTGGTCTATTTCCGGGTAATTCAGGCGGATGGCGCGGGCGGCCTCTGCCTCCGTAACTCCATGACCCTCGCCTATCCAGAGCTGCATGACCACGGCAGGCCCGTCTTCCAGCAGATGCACCTGAGTGGGCCCGGAGTAGTTGAGTTGGGAATCAAGAATGTCCACGAACCGGCGGGCATTGAAGAACGGCCCTCCCGCCTTGAAGATATCGCCGGTACGGCCGAGGAGGTCGAAGAGGCGGTCCTTACGCCCACAGGGGCACGGCGTGTCAACCCAACGGCCGATATCGCCAATTTCATAACGCTCCACACGCGGATACGCACGCAGCAATGGCGAGGTCGTCAGCAAGATCCTGCCCGTTTCCCCCGGGCCTACCGGCTGATCGTCCTCCAGCCCCACGAGCTCCATTTGCTGAACGGTTTCATAGAGGTGGTGTTCGCCACCCTTGCAGTGCATGCACTGGTAACCGATGGGCCCGACATCGTTCGCCCCATACGCTACCGACCGCACCAGGCGAACGCCAAAGTGTCCCTCCAGGCGCTCCCTTCGAGCTCGGGTCAGCGTTTCACCCCCGTAAAAGACTTTCTCCACCACGCCCCGGATACGATGCCCTTCTTGCTCGAAAAGGCCCATCACGTAGTTTGCGGAGCCTACGAGCGTGTTGACCTTCAGATGGACTATAGCGTCGGCAACTTCCTGATAATCGTGAATCATGCCCATGGGTACCATCTTGGCACCCATCATTTCCAATATGGTCCAGAAGCTGATGAAGCTGCCGTAAATGTGGCCGGCGAAGAACAGGTTCATGACCCGGTCTTTTTCAGGCTCCATTCCGGCTGCCAGCAAACCATGAGCTGCGGCCGCCATCTGCGCGTGATAGTCGTGCCAGGAAAACGTCGAGAAGACTGTGTTGCCGCTGGAGCCGCCACTGCGAAACACCAGGTCGGGCACTTCCGGGGTGTTGGCCGCCCGTGCCTGAAAGCCAAATTTGTCAAGAATGCCCGTGTTCCGGGGCGGGCTTGAAGGGCTTCTGCCTAACTGCGACAGCGCTCCAATTCCGGACGCAGATTCGGGCGCATCCAGCGATACCCGGCGCATGAGGCGCTGCAAGGGGTACATGCCGTCAGAAGGTGCTCCGGGGTAGCTCTGACCCATTTCACCCGGCCGGGTGATTCGCGTGACCCCGGCAGCAAACAGTGCATATGTGAGAGGTGCGAGGGAAGCCAACCCGCAGGCTAGGCCGCAAGTCTGGATACGAGTGCGCATTGGCCGCAGTGTCTGTACCAGTTGCTCGCGTTTGATTGCCTTGAGCCGGATGCAGCCGCCAGCCACATGCACAGCGATCTCGCCATGTCCGAGGGCCGAAAGCGACGGAATGGCCGAGAACTGGCTCAATTGCGCCGCCAGCTCCTCCGTGTGCCCGCGGAGCTGCGCATCTTCACATTCAAGATAGAGGATTTGCGGGGAGGCCCCTGCCGGCTGTGAGGGCCGGCAGATATCCGTGGCGAAGGCGCGCCATGCGTTCAGCCGTGCTGCGGCGTCGCTCAATACATCTGCAGAGACGTAGCCCAACAAGAGCTTCTCTTCCCGGACAATTAGCGGCACACCCTTGGGAGTCATGTCACGTATGGTGTCGATGTATTCTGCACCACCCCCCACGGATACAACGTCGGCGTGAGACACCAGTTTCTGCAACCACGGGCTTGCGTCCCGGGACAGGCTCAACACGGCGATGTAGTCTCTCAACATGCCCCCGGAGTCTGCCTCGCACAAGGCTTCAGCGAGTGCTCTCGCGAATGCGCCATCATGCGCGCCATGCACCATCACGTTGACGTTGCCAGTGAGCAGACCTTCCACCAGCCTGAACGCTGCACCTAGGGCAGAACTGCCCTGTGCAACGTGCACGAGGCAACCCTGCGGTAACCACCCCTCATAGGCCCTGCTCGGGTAACGGCGCTCAATGTCTCCCGGGCGGGCGAGCCCAAGCTCGGCATACATGCGCTTGAGCAGTGAATCCCGTTGAAACGCTGCACCCAGAGTGTGCAGCAGATCATCACGTGCTGGCTGCCCTGCCTCAGCGAGTTGTGCTGCGACCAGCCGCTGGTGAAGCCGACCTTGGCTACACAAGTCGTCCGATACCTGCTGTGCCGCCTCGAGCAAGGCTTCCAGCGGAAAAGCTTGCGTCAATGTGCGTGCTAGGCGGTCTCCCAGCGTATTCAGCTTATTCTCAAGCTCACCCTCCGCCACCCATTGCCCAAACCAGAAGTGGTGTTCCATCGCTGAAACAGCCATTCGATTCCTCCCTCTTGTGTCAGGCCGCGGTGCAACTGCCACAGCCAGGTCTCCTCGCTGCGGCACCCTGCGTCGTTATGAGAATGGCTCTGAGGAACAGCGGCTCAGCTGTCCTGGGCGTGTTGGGGGAATTGCGCAGCGAGAGTATGTGGAAATGCACGGCAGCCAAGCCTGCCGTTGTGCTCTTGGAGCCACCCCGCCCCATCATAGTTGCAATTGGTGTGGTTTGGTAAGAGCTGGAAATGAGCCTTCAGAATGATGCGGTACCGCCGTTGGCAGCGATGGCCTCTCCAGTAATCATTCTGGATTCGTTGCTCGTCAAGAAAACGGCGATGTGAGCAATGTCGATGGGATCGCCTTCCCGGTTAGGATAGCGCGCTGCAAACTCAGCGCTCAGCGCCGACCCTGCGTCGCGATTCTGCAGAATGCGGGCCGTGCGTATGCGGCCCGCACATATGGCATTGACGCGTACGCCTGCCGCGGCGTATTCACCGGCCAGAGCCCGGGTCAGCGAGACGATCGCACCTTTGGCTGCCGTATAGGCGTGGCCGGAGAACGTCCCCCTCAGGGCGGCCCCGGAGGACATATTGAC
>JAJUFI010000032.1 GCA_029263795.1 Alcaligenaceae bacterium | reverse complement strand
GCGCCGTAGCCGAAGGTCAGGTGGTCAACGGAGTTGTCCCGGCGGATGTCGAAAAGGTCGGGGTCACCGAACTGCCTGGGGTCGTGATTGGCCGAACTGACGACCAGTAGCAGCCGTGCCCCTGCCGGAATTGGCACCCCTTCGATCTCCACATCACGCGTAGTGCGTCGCCTCCATGACGCAATAGACCCGCTGTGACGCAAACACTCTTCCATGGCCGGTGAAATGAGCTCCGGGTTGGCGCACAGGTCGCGCCAGTCATCCGGGTGCTCCAACAGCAGCTTCAAGGCATTGCTCGATGCAAACGCCGTCGTTTCATGGGCCGCCACGATAATGGCCATCATCATGGAATGAAGATAGGAATCCGTAACGACATCCGGATACAGTTTCTGCTGCCGAATGGAGTAGCGCATCCAGCCCGGGCCATCCGGCGTCTGCCGCATCTTTTCCAGCACTTCACCGGAAAACTGCCAAAACTGCCCGACAGTATGGGCAATTTCCACACGCTCGTCCGGTGTCGGCCGGCCAAAGGCATTGACGGTATGCGCAATGGCGAAGCGCTTCATAGTTGCGCGATCAGCCGCGTCGTCAATTCCCAGAAAATGCAGTGCCACAGAAAAGGGCACGTCCCAGAACAGCTCGCGCACAAGGTCCACCCGCCCCTTGTCAATGAAGCTGTCTATGGATTCAGTGACCAGGCGCCGCACCATCGGTTCGTGTTCCCGCAGATGCTCTGGCGTGAAAGGCTCCATCAGGACACGGCGCCGAGCCATGTGCATGGGCTCGTCTTCATTCACCAGCGTACGGTTCATCGCATAGCCGTACTGGCTGAGAATCTCCTTGACCTCGGGCGGCGGACTGCCGACCGGCTCCAGAACATTGGATGGGCTGAAGGTGATGGGGTCGCGAAATATCTCCTTGATGGCCTGATAGCGGGTCACCACCCAATAGTCCAGTTCCGGGCTGTAAAACACCGGCATTTCCTCGCGCGCCCAGCGGACGAACTCGGACGGGTTCTCCATGTAGGCATCCTGGAAAGGGTTGAACTCAGCGGCCTTGCGGGAAAGAGGACAAGCAGCATCCGAAGTTGCATGGCTGACGGGACAACGGCTGAGATCTTGGGCGACGCTATTCATGACTGCTCCTGACCGGCGATCAGTTGGTTGGATTTTGCGTAAACGTAACACGCATTGCGTAATTCGTGGAATCTGGAAAACCCTCAACGATATACTTCGCCATTGCGTCCACTCTCGAATGAACTGATGAACCCGCCTTCCGCACTCAAGCAAGTCAGCGCCCGCGACCGTCGTCAACGTGTTCAGGCTGCGACCACGGGCATGGCGCTGCTCAAGGCCCTGGCCCGCATGGGCGGCCGCGCCACACTGACAGGTCTGGCCCGGCAAGTGGAAGAGAATCCGGCCAAAGTGCACCGCTATCTGATCAGCATGATGGAAGAAGGGCTGGTGGAACAGGACCCCGCGTCGCTGCAGTACTTCTTGGGTGCGGAGGCCATCCACATCGGCCTGGTGGCGATGCGCCTGGCCGACCCCCTGCGTGTGGCCGAACCCGCCCTGCTGCGCTTGAGGCAATCACTGGAGATGACCTGCTTTCTGGCTGTCATGGGCAACAAGGGGCCTACGATTGTGCGGTTTGAGGAACCTGGTCTGCCTGTGACGCTGAACGTACGCGTGGGGTCTGTGCTGCCGCTGCTGTGGTCAGCAACTGGCCGCGTCTTCCTGGCCTACCTCGACGACAGCCAGGTGGAGAGACTGGCCGCCGAAGAACTGAAACACATTTCCCCCGAGCGGCGTAGCGCGCTTGACCCCCGCGACCCCATCGGCGAGCTGAAGCGGGAAGTCCGGGCGGCCGGTATGGCAATTGTGCGTGACACCAACCTGCAGGGCATCAGCGCCATTTCAGTGCCCATCTTCGATTTCTCCGACCACGTGACTGCGGTCGTGACCGTGCTCGGTGCCACCGGCAGCTTCGATGCGAGTCCCGATGGCCCAGTGGCCCAAGCCCTGCGGGCGGAAAGTCTTTCCATCAGTCAGTCGTTGGGCCATGTATGCAGCCCCTCAGGGTAATTGCTGAGCCCGATTTACGCACTGCGTATATCTTGTACGCTTAGAATGTTCGTCCATAAACAACACGTGCCGCTCTAGGCCGATACGAATAATTCACAAGGTACAAGGGGAGACCATGAAACGATTGAAAACCCTGGCACTGGCAGCCCTGATCAGCATCCCGTTCGCCGGCTTCACCACTGCCTACGCCGCCTATCCCGATCAGCCCATACGCTGGATAGTGCCCTATCCCGCCGGCGGAGGCTCTGACTTCCTCGCACGCACGATCAGCACTGCGCTGGGCCCCATCACCGGCCAGTCCGTTGTCGTGGAAAACAAGCCTGGTGGGAATACAGCGATTGCCGCGGCCGAAGTTGCCCGTGCCCAGCCCGATGGCTACACAGTCATGTCGGCCGATAACGGCACCCTGGTATTCAACTCAGCCCTGTATTCCAAACTTACTTACGACCCGCAGAAAGACCTGACACCTGTCACGCTGCTGGGCCGCTTTCCCATGATTCTGGTGGCAGACCCTGCATCGGGCCTGGACAACGTGGAAAAGGTCATCGAACGGGCGCGCAATGACAAGGCCGGCCTGAATTTCGCTTCCGCCGGCGCGGGCAGCCCTCACCATCTTGCCATGGAGCTGTTCAAGCACGAACTCAAGCTGAACATGACGCACATCCCTTACAAAGGCGCCGCGCCGTCGCTCACTGATGTGGCCGGTGGGCAAGTACCGGTGATGATGGTCGATCTTGCAGCGGGCGCAGGTTTCATCAAGGGCGGCAAGGTCAAACCCCTGGCGGTTGCCCACCCGGAACGTCTGCCCCAGCTGCCGGACGTGCCCACCTTCGCTGAGCTTGGCTATCCGGCCATCGTCGCTGCCGCCCATGTCGGCATGGTGGCGCCAGCCGCGACTCCCGCCGACACGATCAATACGCTCAACCAGAAGGTTGTGCAGGCGTTGAATGACCCTAAAGTCAATGCGACCCTAGTGGAATTCGGGATCCAGCCGGTGGGCAACTCCCCACAGGAATACGCGGAGATGCTGAAGGAAGAAATCAAGCGCTGGCATGCCCTGATCAAGGAACAAGGTATCACGCTGGATTGATCACTTGAGCAGAACAGCCGGGCCCCACGATGAGTGCGGAGCCCGGCCTATTCCATCATGCGCAGCATGCGTTTGATGATGCCTGACGAGTAATGGCTGGCCACCTCGCGCAGGAACCGGGTGAAATCATGGCTGGCCGAGTCATCCGCCCGGTCAGAAACCGTGCGCACTACAGCAAAGCGCGCTCCATATTCGTGACATATCTGGGCCACGGCGGCCCCCTCCATCTCCACACACAAGGCAGCCGGCAAATCATTGCTCAAGGCCTGCACTTTGACTGCAGAGTTGATGAACTGGTCACCGCTGATGATCAGGCCCTCATGCACACGGGGGTCAGCCAGGCCAAAACTGTGACGCGCCGGTGCCGCGATTTCATCCTGCCAGGCCTCGCGCAGATAATCGTCGGCTGCCGCCGCCAGCGTCCGCGTCAGCTGCTCATCAGCCTCAAGACGGCTGCGCTGCAACAGAGGTATTTCATGGCGCGGAAACAAAGGGCTGGCATCCAGATCGTGCTGCAGTAGCTCCGTTCCCACGACCACATCGCCCATTCGCACCTGCGGGGCAACACCGCCCGCCAGACCGGAAAAAACCAGACGATCCACACTGAATTCACGCAGCAAGGTAACCGTGCTGGCCGCGGCTGCCACTTTGCCCATGCGGGCCAGGACAATCACACAAGAGTGGCCGTAGAGATTGCCCACATGGTAGTCCCGCATGCCGATGTGATGAGTGCTGACACCTGCCATGTCCTCGAGCAGCTGGTCAATCTCTTCATGTACCGCCGCCATGATTCCAAGCCGTTGCATCGCCTTCCCTCCTATTTCGGAAATGCGAGCTTACCCCATGGGGAAAGCCCTTAGGAATCATGCACGACATCACCGATATCACTCTCTATACTTGTTTGGCCCGCGTATACAAGGAAGCTGAGTCATGTCACCCGTGCAGTATCTGAATTCCGTAGCAGAGAAATTTGGCGATCACATCGCGCTGGACGATTCCGAGATAGCAGTTTCCTATTCAGAACTGGCTGTGGCCGTACACGCCATGAGTGTCGCCCTAGCTACCATGAACCCCATACCCGGAAGTACGGTTGCCATTTGTGCAGACTACTGCCACGAATACATGGTCGCCGTCCTGGCCGTGCAGGCAGCCAACAAGAAACTCCTGCCCTTGAGCACTCATGCGAGCCAGGAAGAACTGGCCGAAATCATCAATGCCGCCTGCCCCAGCACCGTAATCGTGGACGAAAAGGCCAGCGGGCTCGTCCCTTGCGAGGAAGACTTCAAGATTCATTTTTCCCAATTTCCGGGCCTCGTCTACACCTATCGCGACGCTGAATTCCCCACCCCCGAATCCTTCGAAAGCTTCTTCCAGAAAGCCGGAGAGAACTCCGGGGAACACTCCGCAGAAGAAGCCAGGAAAAGTTGACCCCCTCCAGGATACCCATGCCGAACGGGAGCTGTCAGAAGGTTTAGGTGTGCATGCCCCAACTCTTTCAGCATGGTCGGCGAGACTCCCCTGCTTCCAGGCTGTACGGTTGCCGACACGCAAGCGGAGATTCATGCTGCGCCTATAATCGGCGCATTATTCATCCACTCTGTGTGCGCCCCCATGTCTCAGAACACGCTGGACGATCTCGCCAAACTATTGCTGCGCCTGGTGCTCGGTGTACTCATTCTTTTCCACGGCTGGGCCAAGCTCCGTGGTGGGGTGGGAGGTATCGAGGCAATGCTTGCCATGCGCGGCCTGCCCGGGTTTCTTGCCTGGGGGGTCTACCTGGGCGAAGTGCTCGCCCCGGCCATGCTCATTCTGGGAGTCTTCACCCGGCTTGGTGCCGCGCTCATTGTGGTGAACATGATGTTTGCACTTCTGCTAGCGCATACCGGGCACTTTGCCCAGTTCACTTCCAGCGGGGGTTGGCGGCTGGAACTACAAGCGATGTTCCTGGTGGCCGCCATAGCAGTGCTCATGCAGGGAGCCGGCCGGTATGCGCTTGGCGGCCGCTGGAACTGATTTCCTCCCATGTCCACGCCCACCCGCAAACGTCGTCTCGCGCTGGTTCTGGGCAGTGGCTCCGCGAGGGGTTGGGCGCATATCGGCGTAATCAAGGCTCTGGAAGCAGCAGGCATCAAACCCGATATCGTCTGCGGCAGTTCCATCGGTGCTCTGGTAGGTGCCGCCTACGCGGCCGGCGAGCTCGAACGCTTTGAAAGCTGGGTACGCTCATTGAGCCTTCGCGATGTGGTGTCGCTCATGGACTTCCGCATGAACGGCGGCATGCTCAAGGGTGAGCGGCTCATGAATTTTTTTCAGAAGCACTTCATGGATTGCCCCATGGAAGCCCTGCAACTACCGTTTGTTGCAGTGGCCACCGATCTGCACACGGGGCAGGAAGTCTGGCTGAAGGAAGGTTCCACCATTGAGGCCGTTCGCGCATCCATTGCCTTGCCTGGGCTATTCTCCCCCTATAAGGTGAACGAACGACTGCTCGTCGATGGTGGCCTGGTGAACCCCGTGCCCGTTTCCGTTGCCCGTGCGATGGAAGCGGATTTTGTCGTGGCGGTGGACCTGAATGCGGATATTCTGGGCAGGCACCTGGAAGCCTTGCCCGACCCGAAACTGCGCTCCATGTTGGGCAGCGCCTGGCTCTCGAGGCTGCCACCAAGCGTGTCCGCGCTATTGCCGCTGACGAACTCTACGGAAACCGCAGAGCCCATGCCGTCGCTGATAGATGTGCTGGCAAGCAGCATCAACATCATGCAGGTTCGCATCACCCGCAGCCGTCTGGCGGGCGACCCGCCAGATGTCGTGATAGCTCCAAGGCTGGCTTCATTTGGGCTGCTGGATTTCCACCGTGCCGATCAGGCCATCGAGCAGGGAATGCTCGCCACGCATCTCATGCTACCGAGCTTGCGGGAGCTAAGCAAGCAAAGTCGGTAAATGGTTCAGGCGGACACGGCGACATTGCGCCGGCTTGCTTTCACAAAGTCGGACGGCGCCATGCCCATATTGCGCCTGAACATCGTGGTGAACGCACTTTGGTTCTGGTAGCCCAGGTCAAAGGCAACATCGACCACCGGTTTTCCAGCCGCCAGCCATTCCATGGCAGTGCGCAGGCGAATATGTTGCCGCCATTGCACGAATGACATTCCCAGCTCCTGAACGAACAAGCGGTGTAGCGTACGCGGGTCGCAACCCAGTTCAAGCGCCCACTCCTGCAGGGTTTTGACGTCGTCCAGTTGCTGCTGAATATGGGTGCAGATACGCACCAGACGCGGGTCTCGCGGTGCGGGAAGATGCGACTTTCCCACATTGCTGTGACGCATTTCCTCAATGAGAGCTGCCAGCAGTAGAGCGACGCGGCTATCTTCCTGTGGGCTCCAGAGATCTGCAACCTCGGAGATGAGTTCACGCATCAGAGGAGTGGCGTAAAGAATGCGACTCTGCTGCCAGATGTCGCCATATTTGCGCAGATTGAGATGCAATGAGCGCAGGCGAACCTTGCCCAGCATGCGCAGCCTGTAAGGCGTATGGGGGGCGAGCCACAGCACACTGCCTGTATCCACAACCCAGCTTCCATGTGGGCTCGTCACGAGCAATGCGCCGCTCAGGGGAAGTTGCAACACCCCGACGTCATCATTACCTTTCCCCGTAATGAGAGTGGAGTCAGTAAAGTCTCTACACAGCCCACCCAACATCACATCTCGTAAATCAGCTTTCAAACTGCTTATCGATGCCATTGCGGATGCTTCCTTCTGCCCCCCGCCCGGACCAGCTGCAACTGTTGGCCGGACTTGGAACAGTTTGAATAACAGTGCAAGACAACTCCATCAGGGTCGCGCCCCGACGCATGCGTTTGAGGGGGCCTGCCACGGCCCCCTCGCTCAGACCCTAGTACACGTCAGAAAACTGCTTCAGTACATCAGGGTTTTCAAGCGTGGATGTATCTTGGTCGATGTCACGACCTTCTGCCACGAGACGCAGGAGACGCCGCATGATCTTGCCTGACCGTGTCTTGGGCAAACTGTTGCCAAAGCGGATATCCCGGGGCTTGGCGATCGGCCCGACTTCGCGGGCCACCCAGTTGCGCAGCGTTTCGGCGATCTTCTGTGCCTCTTCGCCATCAGGTGCCGACTGCTTGAGCATGATGAACGCGACAATGGCCTCGCCTGTGGTGGCATCCGGCCGCCCGACCACGGCAGCTTCCGCCACCAGTTCATGTGCCACCAGCGCCGACTCGATTTCCGTTCCGCCCAGTCGGTGCCCGGAGACACTGAGTACGTCGTCAGTACGGCCGAGAATCCAGAAATAGCCATCTTCATCACGCTGCGCGTTGTCTCCGGCCATGTACATGCCGCCAAGCTCGCTGGGGAAGTAACTGGTGCGGAAACGGTTTTCGTCGCCCCAGACCGTACGGATCATTGCGGGCCATGGCCGGCGAATGACCAGTAGGCCACCTGCCCCGGCCGGAAGCTCCTTGCCGGATTCATCGACGACCGCCGCGTCTATTCCTGGCAGAGGCAAGGTACATGAACCGGGCTTGAGCGGAGTGGCACCGGGCAATGGAGTAAGGATGTGGCCGCCGGTTTCTGTCTGCCACCATGTATCTACAATGGGGCAACGAGAGCCGCCCACGTTCTCGTAGTACCACATCCAGGCTTCGGGGTTGATGGGCTCTCCCACTGAGCCCAGCAATCGCAGACTTGAGAGATCGTAGCGGCGTGGGTGGTGCTCCGGGTTGAGTTCCGACGCCTTAATGAGGGAACGTATGGCGGTGGGCGCCGTATAGAAAATGCTCACCTTGTGGCGCTGGACCATTTCCCAGAACCGTCCGGCATTGGGGTAAGTGGGTATGCCCTCAAAAACGATTTGGGTCAGCCCGGCAGCCATCGAGCCATAGGCGATGTATGAGTGTCCCGTCACCCAGCCAACATCCGCAGTACACCAGAATATGTCTTCGGGTTTTGCGTCGAACACCCAAAGCGCCGTCATCTTGGCCCACAGAAGATAGCCGCCGGAGGAATGCTGCACACCTTTGGGTTTGCCTGTTGAGCCAGATGTGTACAGCACGAAAAGCGGATGTTCCGCTTCGACCGCCACCGGTTCGCACTCTTCCGCCTGGCCAGCCTCGATTTCGCTCAGGCGGACATCACGGCCTTCCACCCAATCGACCTGGGAGCCTGTGCGTTCATAAACGACGACTTTCTCCACGACATCGCCGCCCTCGTAGGAAAGCGCCTCGTCGACCGCTGCCTTCAGCGGAATCTGCCGCCCGCCGCGCACCTGCGCATCCGCCGTGATGACCAGTTTTGCACCCACGTCCACGATGCGCTGATGCAGGCTCCGGGCAGAAAACCCGCCAAAGACCACGGAATGGGTCAGGCCAAGTCGCGCGCAGGCCTGCATGACTGCAATGGCCTCGATCGACATGGGCAGATAGATGATGGCGCGGTCGCCCTTGCCGTAGCCCAGAGTCTTGATGCCGTTGGCGATGCGGCAGACGCGCGCCAGCAGATCGCGATAGGTGATGGACTGTACTGTGCCGTCATCTGCTTCAAAGATGATGGCAGTCTTGTCGCCATTACCATTTTTGACATGGACGTCGAGACAATTTTCCGAGACATTGAGCTCGCCGTCCTCGAACCAGGTATAGAAAGGGGCATTGGAATCATTGAGGACCTTGGTGAAAGGCTTGCGCCACTGCAGATTTTCCTGCGCAAGCGTCCGCCAGAAAGAATCCGGATTTCGTTCCGCTTCCTCGCACATCGCCCGGTACTGATCCATGCCGGAAATTCGCGCCCTGGACACGAATTCCTTGGAAGGGTTGAACACCCTCTTCTCGATCAGCATGGTGTTGATGGTAGACGACATTTATTGCTCCTCTAATTTAAGGTGCCGCCGCATGCAGCGACGGCCGTCCAACTCGTCAGGCTGCCGCTCCCAGATAGCGGCTCATGATGTCCGGGCGGGCGCGCAGTTCGTCACTGCTGCCCTCGAACACTATGTGCCCTGTATTCAGCATATAGACCCGGCTGGCCATCGACAGAGCCGCGGATACGTTCTGCTCCACGACAATGACGGTACGGCCCTCCTCTGCCAGTTGCCGGCACACCTGCATGAGGTCGCGCACGATGATGGGCGCCAGGCCTTCAAAGGGCTCATCCAGCAGAATGAGGCGCGCATCGCGAATCATCGCCCGCGCAATGGCAATCATCTGCTGCTCCCCGCCTGAGAGTTCCCTGCCCTTGTTGGTACGGCGCTCATACAGACGGGGAAACGTCTGATAGATCCGCTCGAAGGACATGGGGTTGGGAGCCGTCATGGCAGCCAGTTCCAGGTTCTCGTGCACGGTGATGCCGCCGATGATGCGGCGCTCCTCGGGCACAAGCTGCAAACCTTCGCGGGCAATGAGATGGGTCGCCATATTGTGGATGGACTTACCGTTGAAGGTGATGGTGCCCGACTTGGGCTGTAAGGCACCGGCGATCGTCTTGAGCAGGGTCGACTTGCCCGCACCGTTGCGCCCCAGCAGTGCAACCACCTCATTCTCGTTCACGTGCAGGGACACGTCGAAGAGAATGTGGGAGTCACCGTAAAAAGTGTTGACCTTGGATACGTCGAGAAGCGTCATTCGTCTTCCTCCATGCCGCCCAGGTAGGCATCCTGCACGGCCTTGCTGTTGCGAATTTCCTCAGGCGTACCTTCAGCGAGGAAGTTGCCGTCGTACAGAACCGTGATGCGATCCGCCAACTCGAACATGGCGTCCATGTCGTGTTCGACGATCAGCAAAGTGCGGCCTTTGCGGATCTTCTTGAGCAAAGCCACGGTCTGTACGCGCTCTTCGGGACTCATGCCGGCCAATGGCTCATCCAGAAGCAACACGTTGGCCCCGGTCGCCAGCGCCAGGCCAATTTCCACCCTGCGCTTTTCGCCGTAAGACAGCTCATGGATGGGAGTATCGGCACGGTGGCTAAGTTCCACCATGGCCAGCACCGCCGCGACCTGTTCAGTGGCTCCTCGCACCGATTCCACCGACTTCAGGGCGTCGAGTTTGAAGGGACCACGCTTGTGTCCCAGGACCGACATCAGGATGTTCTGCTTGACCGTGAGCTGATCAAACAGAGTATTCACCTGATAGCTCTTGCTCATGCCCATCTGGCAGACCTGCGTCACACCGATTCCGGTGATGTCTTGCCCGCGCAGGTAGACACGGCCGTGTGTGGGCTGAATCTCTCCTGCCAGCATGCGGAAGAATGTGGACTTGCCGGCGCCGTTCGGCCCGATGAGCCCGCGCAGTTCCCCTTCTTCAATGGCGATGGATACCCCCTTGACTGCCTTCAGCCCGCCATAGTGTTTGGCAATGTTGTCGGCGCGCAGCACGGGGCGTCCGCTCTCTATGGGTGGAGCATCCCGCATGACCAGTTTGGCATGAACATCAGTGCCGGCGACCCTGCCCGTCGTGGAAGGAACTGCTGCTGCCATGCGCTTGCTGACCCGGCGGTTGCGCCAGGCAAGGAACTCGCCGCAGATGCCCCGTCGGAACAAAGTAACCAGGATGACGAAGATGACACCCAGGATGAGGCGCCAGTACGGCCCCACGGCATCCACGAACTGCAGGACTTCATACAGATAGAGCCAGATCAGTGCCCCCAGCAGCGGGCCGAAGAGCGTACCTGCTCCGCCCATCACCGTCTGGATGACGAGCTCCGCAGAGGTGTGCAGGTTGAAGGCGTCGGGCGGCATGTATCCCTGGAACATGCCCAGCAGACCGCCTGCCAGACCACCATACGCGGCTGCAATCACGAAAACCGCCAGCTTGTAGCGCTGGATGGTATGGCCCACCGCCATGGCGCGTTCCGGATTCTCGCGGATGGCTGTGAGGATGACGCCGAATGGCGACAGGGAAATGCGCCGGGCGATTGCGAACCCGAGGAAGAACAACACCGCCAGGAAGGTGTACATCGGCCAGCCGAAACCCACGAAGAATTCGACGAAGCCAAAGTCGACCACTGCTTCCGGAATGCCCGGAATGCCGTTCTCACCGCCTGTCCAGTCCCGCAACGGGCCGAACTCCAGGAAGTAGATCATCTCGGCAAAGGCCAGGGTACTCATGGCGAAGTAAATACCGCTGCGCCTAAGCGTCAGATAGCCGATCATGATGCCGAGTATGGAGGCACCGATGATTGAACACAGCAAGGCCAGCAGCATGTTGTCGATGATGCCCGAAGTCAGCAGGTAGGCGGTGATGAAACTGCCTGTTCCGTAGAAGGCCGCCTGACCGAATGACAGCAGGCCCGTGTACCCAAACAGCAGATCGAAGCCAAGGCCAAACAGACCCCAGATGAGTACCCGGCTGAGAAGATCCGGACCGGCACCGAATATGGGAGCCACTACCGGCGCTACGATGAGAACCAGGCCGGCGATCAGCAACGCACCATAACGCTGCATCAGGGTTGGACTACCCAGTTGGACAACCGGCGCAGCGGCCTGGCTGTTTTGAATGACGGATTCGTTGGACTGGCTCATGCTCTACCCTCCACACCCATGAGACCTTGCGGCCTGATGATCAGGATCAGCGCCATGGCAGCGAAAAGCATGACGTCGGAATAAACCGGGTTGATCAGTGAAGTGAGACTGAGAATCTGGCCTGCGATCAGACCGCCCAGAATCGCCCCGGGGAACGAACCGACTCCGCCCAGAACGACAACCACGAACGACTGGATCAGTACGCGGAAACCCATGTCGGGAACAATGGACACCATGGGCCCGTAGATCATCCCCGCAAACCCGGCTGCAGCTGCCCCGATACCGAAAACCAACATGAAGTACCGCTGAACGTTGATGCCCAGCAGGCGCACCATCATGGCGTCTTCGATACCCGAGCGGATGATCAGCCCCAGACGGGTGCGGTACAGCACATACCAGCAGGCGAAGAGAACGGACGCCGCAATGGCCATGATTTCGAGCCGGTACAGGGGGTAAGTGAGAAAGCCAAGGTTGACCGCTCCTTCACCCCAGGTTGGCAGGGGAACGCGCTGCCCCACCCCGCCGTAGATGCCCCGGATGATTTCGACAATCACGATGCTGATGCCGAAGGTGACCAATATCTGGTCTTCATGAGGCCGGTGATAGAAGCGCTTGATCAGGCCACGCTCCATGATGAGCCCAACTGCCATGGCAACCACTGCGGCGCCGATCAGGCTGACCACAAATGAGCCTGTGGCAGTGAAAATGGAGAACCCCGCGTAGGCGCCGACCACGAACAGGGCGCCGTGGGCGAAGTTGATGACCCCCAACGTGCCATAAATGATGGTGAGACCTGTCGCGATGAGTGCCAGCAACACACCCAAGGCCAGGCCATTGAAAACTTGCGACATGAAT
Source organism: Alcaligenaceae bacterium (assembly GCA_029263795.1). GTDB lineage: Bacteria > Pseudomonadota > Gammaproteobacteria > Burkholderiales > Burkholderiaceae_B > Yanghanlia. Next base: position 8,588 of record JAJUFI010000032.1, on the reverse strand, counting down.
AGGCTCATGCCCGTCCCCCCTCTTTTGCCTTTGTTATGCAGATCTGGATGCAGCCCATACCCGCCCCGGAGACGGTGACCCGTTCCGGAGCGGGTGACTCATCAGGCCGCCGGGCCCATCTTGCAGCCCGCGTAATCGACGGGCGGCAGGGTTTCCAGACCGTTGGCAACGGCAACCACGTCGACCAGGTCATCCTTGTTCTGGATTTCCGAGGGCTTCTTGCCGCGCACGATGGCGAAGTCGGCCACACCGTCGTGGTCCTCCGCACGGAAGTAGACTTCACCGCCCATGCTGTAAGGACGCTTGTGGTTGATGCCGTCTTCGAGGGCTTCGACGACCGCTGCCGGGTAGAAGGTGCCGGCGCGTTCGCAGGCGTCGGCCCACAGCAACATGGTCATGTAGGCGTTGTGCTCCGGGTCACGCGGGATGGCGTTGTACTTCTCTTTGTAAGCCTCGACGAAGTCACGGCCCACTTCGTGCTTCATGCCTTCCGTCCACCAGAACACCATGGTGCCGAGCACACCTTCCATGATCTCCGGACCAACTTCTTCCAGCATGTAGGCGGGCAGGTAAGGGACACACATCTTCATCTTCTTAAGCACACCGAACTCGTACGCCTGCTTGGCGGAGTTCACCGCGTCGGCACCGTAGTCGTGGTTGATGAGGATGTCGGCCCCACTGTTGGCAATGTTGAGCATCCAGGAGCTGTAGTCAGTCGCCCCGAGCGGGTGAATTTGCGGGTTGTCGATGGTGGTCCAGCCCTGCTCCTCCGTGAACTTCTTCATGAAGTGGTGGATGGAGTGACCGTAGTTGTAGTCGGGCACCAGGTGGATGGCCTTCATATTCTTGCCGTACTCGCGGGCGAGAATTGGTGCAATGGCCTTGGAAGCCGTGTAGGCATGATGGCAGAGCCGGAAGCCGTAACGGCGGCAATCCTTTCCGGTGGTGTCGCTGGAACCACTGATGACCGAGAAGTACAGTGTCTTGGCTCGGTCGCAGGTATTCTGCAGGGCGATGGCCACCGAGCTGCTGACGCTTCCCGAAATCATCATGGCCTTGTCCTGACGGATGAAGCGCGTGGCAGCCTGCACAGCGCTGTTCGGTTTGGTCTCCGCGTCACCGATGGCCAGCACCAACTTCTTGCCCAGAATGCCCTGCTTGGTGAGGGGCGATACCTTCTTGATTCGTGGGTCGCCCTTGTTGATGAGTTCAGCCGCAAGCTCAAACCCGCGCTTCTGGCCCGCACCTTCCGCCGAATATGGCCCGGTGAGGTCCAGGGTCAGCCCGGCGACAACGGTGTCACCTGAAACACCCGCTGGGAAGTTGCCCAAGGGGGGATAGTCCTTCTTCTGCGCCCAGACATTGCCGGAAACAGTCGGCAGTAACAGCCCACCAGCCACCCCTGCTGAAGTTTTCATGAAACGACGGCGACCATCCGATGTCTCACATGCCACGTGTATCTTCTTCACTTGAATATCTCCCTTGATCCACCAGTGATTGACACTGAGCGTTTCCTACCCGCGTAAACGGGCCTTCCCAGAACAACGGGAATTTCTTCTTCATGAAAGGGAAACGGACTCAGCTGTGTGGTGCTGCAGTCAAACCGGACGCCGATTGTGTCGGCGCGAGCCGTGTTTGTATCAATTTATGTTTTCGCAGGCTCGAAGGCAGGTTATCAAAAAGCCGAAGGGAGCAACTATCGTGAACCGGACACAAACTTTGCCGATTCGGACTTCCGGCGGAAATCCAAGGGTTAACCTGCACCGAAATTCCGGGAAATTGTTGGCTTCACGCAGAAAAATGCCGATAAATTGCTGAAAAGTTGAGGGCTATTCCTGAGGAAAAACACCCCAAAGGTTGGACAGGCCTCCAACTTTTGGGGTGCAGCACGGAGCAGGGCCATTCCTTTAAGAGGGAATTCTGCGTTGCGGGGGCACAATGGCCGCCTTCGTCCGCGACAATTAACCGAAGCGGCCAGTAATGTAGTCTTCCGTTTCTTTGCGAGCAGGTTTCACAAAGATCTGGTCTGTCTCACCATATTCCATCAGTTCCCCCAGATACATATATGCCGTGTAGTCCGAGCAACGGGCGGCTTGTTGCATGTTGTGTGTGACGATGACCACGGTGTAATCCGACTTCAACTCGGCGATCAGTTCCTCGATCTTGGCCGTGGAAATCGGGTCTAGGGCCGAACATGGTTCATCAAGCAGCAGAATTTCGGGCTTGATGGCTACGCCGCGCGCAATGCAGAGGCGCTGCTGCTGACCGCCGGATAGGCTGTTCCCGCTCTGATGCAGTTTGTCCTTCACTTCATTCCAGATGGCGGCCTTGGTCAGCGCCCATTCGACCCGCTCATCCATTTCGGCCTTGCTCAGCTTCTCGAACAAGCGTACGCCAAAAGCCACGTTGTCGTAGATGCTCATGGGAAACGGCGTGGGTTTCTGGAACACCATGCCAACCTTGGCACGGATCAGCGAAATGTCGAGCTTGGATTGCAGCAGATCTTCGCCGTCGAGGAGGATCTGACCTTCGGCCCGCTGCCCCGGATACAGTTCGAACATGCGGTTGAACGTGCGCAGCAGAGTGGATTTCCCACAACCCGATGGGCCGATGAACGCCGTGACCTTGTTCTCATAAATGGACATGTTGACGTTCTTGATGGCGTGGAAGTCGCCATAATAGAAATTCAGATTCTTGACGTCGAGCTTGATGCGATCGGCGGAAGCAGAAGTAGTCATGTGGAAGTCCGGGCGGACATGCCGCCGTCAGCTTATTTGTTGCGGAAAAGGCTGCGGGCCAGAATGTTGATGCCCAGTACCAGCAGGGTGATCAGGACCGCACCGGCCCAGGCGAGACGATTCCAGTCTTCGAAGGGGCTCGCGGCGTATTGGAAGATGACCACCGGCAGGTTGGCCAGAGGGGCGTTCATGTTCATGGACATGAACTGGTTGTTGAGTGCGGTGAACAGCAGCGGTGCCGTTTCGCCGGAAATGCGGGCAACCGCAAGCAACACCCCGGTGATCATGCCGGAGCGCGCAGCGCGATAACACACCATGGTGATGACACGCCACTTGGGGCAACCCAGGGCCGCCGCAGCTTCCCGGAGGCTGTTGGGCACCAGCAGCAGCATGTTGTCGGTGGAACGCACCACAACAGGCACCACAATGATTGCCAGTGCCAGGGCCCCAGCCCAACCTGAATAATAGCCGACCTGTGCTACGTACACGGCATAGATGAACAGGCCGATCACGATGGACGGAGCCGAAAGCAACACGTCGTTGAGAAAACGCGTGGCCGGAGCCAGCCAGCCCCGGTTTCCATACTCAGCCAGGTAGGTACCGGCCAGCACACCAACGGGAGTTCCCACCACAGTGGCCACCCCTGCCATGAGTACACTGCCGACAATGGCGTTGAGCAGGCCGCCCTCACCGCCCGGAGGAGGCGTGGGCTGAGTGAACAAGGTAAATGATAGTGCGGAAGCACCTTTGGCGAGCAGCGTGAGGATGATCCAGAACAGCCAAAACAAACCGAAGGCCACAGCCGCACCGGACAGTGTCAGCATGATGCGGTTGACCGCACGTCTGCGGGCATAAACGCGATTGGAAACGCTGATGACGGAATCAGTGTCAAACATGATGTTATTCATCCCCGCTTAGCGCGAGGTTCCCTCTGATTTGGACAGGCGCAGCAAGAGCACCTTGGAGAAGGCCAGCACAATGGTCGTGATGAGGAAAAGGATCAGGCCCAGTTCCAGAAGTGCTGCCTTCTGTATGCCGCCGGCTTCGTTGAATTCGTTGGCCAGTGCGGATGCAATCGAATTGGACGGCGCGAAGATGGAATCCGGCAGGTTGAAGGAGTTACCTATCACGAAGGTGACGGCCATGGTTTCACCCAGTGCCCGGCCAAGGCCCAGCATGATGCCGCCAATCACCCCGTTTTTCGTATAGGGAAGGACGACCTTCCAGACCACTTCCCAGGTGGTGCTCCCCAGCCCGTAGGCCGATTCCTTGAGCATGGGCGGAACGAGTTCAAAGACGTCGCGCATGACCGCCGCGATGAAGGGGATGATCATGATGGAAAGAATCAGCCCTGCGGTGAAGACGCCAATGCCGAAGGGCGCACCACCGAATACCTGCTCCAGCACCGGCACACCTTCGAAGAATTCAATGACGTGCGGCTGAATGTATTGCTGGAAGATGGGAACGAAGACGAACAGCCCCCACATGCCATATATGATGGAAGGTATGGCGGCCAGCATCTCGATAGCCGTGCCCAGGGGCCGGCGCAGCCAGACGGGCGACAGCTCCGTGAGGAACATGGCAATGCCGAAGGAAACTGGCACTGCAATGACCAAGGCTATGAGGGACGTGAGCAGCGTCCCAGTAATGGGCACCAGGGCGCCATAGACGTTCTGGACAGGGTCCCATTCATTTGTCCAGAGGAAGGCGAGCCCGTACTGGGCAATGGACTCACGGCTGCCCCATATGAGCGAAACCATGATGCCGGCCAGCAGGATGAACACCAGGAACGCGAAAGAGCGCGTCAGGTTCTTGAACAGGAGATCCATCAGCGCATTCGAATGACTCTTCATGACGGCAGTATGGCGTTACACCGGTGGAGATACAACGGAATTGAGGAATGTGAACAAAAGCAGACGGCGCATGTTGTTACAGCGCCGTCGTTCTGCTGGTCAGTGATCAGACCCTTTCGGACCGATTTTAACCTTACTGCCAGATCGGGGAGCCGTCGGCTGCCTTGATCTCGGCCTTCCACTTCTCGGCAATCTGCTTGACAACCGATTCCGGCATGGGAACGTAATCCAGCTCGCTGGCCATTTGCTGACCATTCTTGAAGGCCCAGTCAAAGAACTCCAGAACTGCCTTGCCGTTCTCCGGCTTTTGTTGCACCTTGTGCACCAGGATGAAGCTCGCAGCAGTGATGGGCCAGGAGTCTGCGCCAGGCTCGTCCGTTAGAACCACACCCATGCCCGGAACGCTGTTCCAATCGGCGTTGGCCGCGGCGGCTGCAAAGGTTTCTTCGGAAGGCTGTACGAAGTTGCCGTCCTTGTTCTGCAGTTGAGCCCAGGACAGTTTATTCTGCTTAGCGTAGGCGTACTCAACGTAGCCGATGGAATTCTTAAGTTGGCGGACATACGCGGCAACGCCTTCGTTACCCTTGCCGCCTTGCCCCACCGGCCATTTCACAGCCTTGCCCTCACCGACATTGTTCTTCCAATCGGAGGAAACCTTGGAAAGGTAGTTGGTCCAGTTGAAGGTCGTGCCGGAACCATCGGAACGATGCACGACAACGATGGACGCATTGGGCAATTCAAGGTCAGGGTTCAGAGCCTTGATGGCTTCGTCATTCCACTTGGTGATCTTCTTCAGATAGATATCTGCCAGCACCTTGCCCGACAGCTTCAGCTTGCCAGGCTCAACACCCTGGATATTGACCACGGGCACCACACCACCAATGATGGCAGGGAATTGCAGGAGATTGTGTTCCTCCAGCGCTTCCGCCTTCATCGGGTCGTCGGAGGCACCGAAATCGACCGTTTTGGCAATGATTTGCTGCTGGCCGCCACCTGAACCGATGGACTGGTAGTTGATGCGGCGGCCGGTTTCTTCATTATATTTGGCTGCCCATTTGGCATAGGCCGGGTACGGGAAGGATGCCCCTGCACCGGTAATGTCGATCGCATGTGCTGTAAGAGCCGCAGCCGATAGGGCCACGCCGATGGAAACTTGCTTGAAGATGCGTTTGAGCATGAAGGTATCCTCTTGGAAGACCGGGTGAATCGGGAAGCTGAGCTTCGATAGAGGAGATGGTAGGCGAGCAATATGACATGTCTATTACAACGCCCAAATTTGCCCTTTTTGCCGGCTCTTGCCCCTCGACAAGCAGTATCCGCCTTCCGTTCCAGCACCCTGGCCGCGCCCGCCAGATGCCGCCACTTCCCGACCCCGGCCCGGCTCAGGCGCCTCCGAGTTCCTGCATCAGCACTTCATGCAGGTTGACCGGTTTGCTGCGGCTGCGCACCCTGACATAGCTGCCATTGGGCAGGGCCTTCCAGGCCAGCTGGTTGTCCCGCAGGGCAATCGTGAATGATTCGCGTATGACACGGCGTTTTAGGCGCCGGTCAAGTATCGGGAAGGCCACTTCCACTCGGCGGAAGAAATTGCGGTCCATCCAGTCGGCTGAAGACAGATAGACGTTCTCAGCCCCGTTGGCATAGAAGTAGAACACCCTGGAATGCTCTAGGAAACGCCCCACGATGGACCTGACCCGGATATTTTCGGAAAGGCCCGGAACGCCTGCCCGCAAGGCGCATGCCCCGCGAACAATGAGGTCGATTTTCACCCCTGCCTGGCTGGCCTTATAGAGGGCATCGATGATTCCGGGTTCCAGCAGGGAATTCATCTTGGCCATGATGCGCGCCCGTTTGCCTTCCTTGGCTGCCTGGGCCTCTGCCCGCACCATGGCAAGCATGGTTTCATGCAGGGTGAATGGTGATTGCAACATCAGGCGCAGAGGACGGCGGGCTCCCAGACCGGTCAAGAGTGAGAACACCTTGTCCATGTCCTCACACAGCCGCTGGTCGGCTGTGAGCAGGCCGAAATCCGTATAGAGCCGCGCCGTGCGCGGATGATAGTTGCCCGTACCAAGGTGGCCATAACGCTTGATGCGGCCGCCTTCACGCCGCAGCACCAGCGCCATTTTGGCATGCGTTTTGTGCCCCACCACCCCGTAGCTGACGTGCGCACCCACTTCTTCCAGTTTGGCCGCCCAATTGATGTTGGTCTGTTCATCGAAGCGGGCCATCAGCTCCACAACAACGGTGACCTCCTTGCCCGCCTTGGCTGCGGCCACAAGCAAGCGCATGAGTTCGGAGTCTTCCCCCGTACGGTAGATGGTCTGCTTGATGGCCACCACGTTCGGGTCAACCGCTGCTGCGGTAAGAAAGTCCAGCACCGGTTGGAACGATTGATATGGATGATGCAGAAGGTGGTCTTGCCGCGACAGGGCATCGAACAAGGACCCAGGGTCTTCGCCCAGCGAATTGAAAGGAGCAGGCACGGGCGCGCGATACGGCGGAAATGAGAGATCGCTGCGGTCCACTGCATTGCACATCTGCATGAGCCGCGCCAGGTTTACCGGCCCCTTCACCCGATAGGTATCCTGCGGCGTCAGGCTGAATTCCTTTTGCAGGAACACTTCAAGGTCTTCCGGCATGGAATCGTCTATTTCCAGCCGCACGGCGGCACCAAAATTCCGCTGGGACAACTCGCCCTGCAGCGCATGACGCAGATTGGTGATTTCTTCTTCGTCAACAAACAGATCGCTGTTGCGCGTCACCCTCCATTGAAAGCAACCTTTCACCTCCAGGCCGGGAAACAGTTCTGCCGCAAACGCCCGGATGAGCGCGGTGAGCAGCACGAAGCCGTGCGGCAGGCCGCAGACTTCAACGGGCACCTTTATGATGCGCGGCAAGGCCCTGGGCGCCTGCATGATGGCAATGGTGGCACGACGGCCGAAGGCGTCTTTGCCGGACAAGGGCACGATGAAATTGAGACTCTTGTTGTAAACACGGGGAAAGGGGTGCGCCGGGTCAAGGCCAATAGGCGTGAGCAAGGGCATGACATCACGCACGAATGTTTCATGTGCCCACTGCCTGGTTGCCTCATTCCAGTCCCAGCTGGGCATCAAGCCTATACCTTCTTCCAGCAACGCTGGCAGGACGGATTGCGTCAGCAGTGCGTTCTGCCGGTCCACGAGCTCATGGGTGGCCACATGAATGCGCGCAAAGGCAGCTTCCGGCGTGTAGCCGTCGGCCGCCAATAGATCGGGGTTCTGACGCATCTGCTCTTTCAGACTGGCAATGCGGATCTCGAAGAATTCATCCAGATTCGAGCCCACGATGCAAAGATACCTCAGCCGCTCAAGCAGAGGAACGTCTTCCCGCTCCGCCATGGAGAGCACCCGCTCATTGAACTTCAACAGCGATAATTCCCGGTTAAGCAGAGTGGGGTCAGACGAAGTGGGGAGCATGGAACGCCAAATCAGAAAGTGAATGCAAATCTTGTCTTTTACTTCAGAAATCTTACCGTCATATGACATAAGCCCCAAGTAAGTCACGTATGTATTGGGGCCGGAGGATGGATGGAAACTATAATCCGCCCAAGCCGTTAGCAAAGAGTCTCAACATGGACACCCTTCTTGCCGCCATCGACCTGGGGTCTAACAGCTTCCGACTCTCCATCGGACGGGTCGTACAGCTGGATGGCGTCGCCCAGATTTACCCAATCGACCGCCTCAAGGAACATGTCAGGCTGGCTGCCGGTCTCGGCGCCGATAATGCACTCGATGACGAGTCAGTCCAGAGGGCTATCGAGGCGCTCAAGCGCTTCGCAGAGCGAATAGAGGGGTTCCACCCCAACAGGGTGCGGGCCGTCGCTACCAACACGCTGCGCATTGCCAGCAATGCTCAGCAAATCCTGCCCAGGCTTGAAGATGCACTCGGTTTTCCCATAGAGATCATTTCCGGGCAGGAAGAGGCGCGCCTGATCTTCACCGGAGTGACCCACGAG
>JAJUFI010000195.1 GCA_029263795.1 Alcaligenaceae bacterium | reverse complement strand
GAAGCCCGTTATATGCGCAGCACATGGCCGCACTACATGGCATCTGACCCCTTCTACAACCCCAACCTCAACCAAAGCCGACCCGACATGCGATTGGGCCGGGTACGGAATGTTATGCCGCCTTGGGAAGCGGCTTGAGCGTGTCAATAGGCATCGACGCCATCTGGCTTAAAATTGCCCATTCGGCGCTTCGAGAGCGTGCCTTGCATGCTGCGAGCTAGCTATACAGAGGTTTTTTTCATTGACGGTTCATCAACGTCGTTCTTTTCTATTTCTTCAAGGTGTTAGTACGCCGTTTTTTCCGCGACTAGCCGATGCGCTTCGTGCGCAAGGCCACGCCGTTCATCGCATCAACTTTAATGTTGGTGATATGGCAAACTGGGGCAGGCGGGGTTGCGCCGTCTCGTTTCGTGGGCGCCTAAGTGAATTGCCCGACTTTGTGCGCAATTTGTATGTGCGCTATGGCATTACCGACCAGGTGCTGTTCGGTGATCGACGCCCGGTCCACCGGCCGGCGGTTGAGCTGGCTCCGGAATTTGGCGTGCGAACCCATGTGTTTGAAGAGGGTTATTTCCGCCCGTTCTGGGTGACGCTTGAGCGGGGGGGAGTGAACAGGCATTCTGCCTTGCCGCGTGACCCGGATTGGTACCGCAGTATTGGCACGCGCCTGCCGGAAGCTGGCCAGTCAAGCGAGTTTGTTAACCCGTTCTGGAAGCGCGCCATGTATGACGTGCTCTACCACGGGGCCTCTGCGCTTAACCCGGCTATTTTCCCCAGGTACCGGACTCACGCACCGTACAGCGCACCTGTGGAGTACGGGGGATTCCTGTGGAGGCAGGCCCAGCAGTTACGCTATTCCGTTTCAGACAAACGGTCGCTGCATGCCGTACTGCGCGGCAGCCGGCCGTTCTTTTTCCTGCCCTTGCAGTTGGATAGCGACAGCCAGATTCGAGACCACTCGCCCTTTGATGGCATGCGCCATGTGTTGCACCATGTGCTGCAGTCTTTCGCTATAAACGCTGCGCCTGAGAGCATGCTGTTGATCAAGAACCACCCCCTGGACGTCGGCTTGAACAACTACCGCAAGATGGTGCGCGAAATTGCAGAAGAACTGGGGCTGCAGAGCAGAGTTGTCTATGTAGACACCGGGGCGCTGAACCCGATTCTGCGTCGGGCGGCGGGGGTGGTCACGGTGAACAGCACCACCGGTATGAAAGCGCTGGAGTATGGCTGCCCAGTTATTGCTCTGGGCGAAACGATTTACGGTCTGCCTGGTATGACTTACCAAGGTAGCCTGGACACGTTCTGGCAGAATGCAGAAAGCCCCGACCCTTACCTCTTTCACTGTTTTCGCAATACCGTCATTTATGCAACTCAGGTCAACGGCGGCTTCTACAGCGGTCAGGGGATAGACATGGTTATAAGGGGTTGTCTACCGCGCATGCTGGCGTCGGAATCCTATCTGGAGCAGCTGCTCAAGCTTGCTTCACCGGGTGCAGCGAATGTGGCCAAATAAATTTTCTATGCCAGCCAGCATTCTCATCACAGGCGCCACCGGTTCCATCGGCGGCGCGCTGGCGCAGTGGTATGCCGCGCCTGGTAGAACTCTTGTATTGCAAGGGCGTCGCCAGGGCCAGCTGGAGCAATTGGCGCATACCTGCCGGCAGGCGGGGGCCGAAGTGCATATCGCGGTATTGGACGTCAAAAATTGCCAGGCTCTTCAGCAGTGGGCCCGCCAGGCGATGGAGCAGCATGAATTCGACTTGGTCGTTGTCAACGCCGGGGTGAACACTCACGTGCGGGGCGGGGGGCAGCTTGAGCCTTTCGAGCAAGTGAGTGAGCTGATTGATGTCAACCTGCGGGCCTCCCTGGCCCTGGTGGATGCCATAGTGCCTTTCATGGTCTCGCGTGGAAGAGGGCAGATCGCTTTGCTTTCTTCCTTGGCAGCCTATTATGGCCTGCCGCTGACGCCGGCCTATTCTGCGTCCAAGGCTGCTTTGAAGGCGTACGGAGAAGGCTTGCGTGGGTATCTTGCCCCCCATGGGGTGGGGGTCACGGTGGTGCTGCCGGGTTACGTCAGCTCGCCCATGTGCCATGCCATGCCCGGCCCGAAGCCGTTCCTGTGGGCGCCGGAGCGCGCCGCTCGCTGTATCGGCCGCGGCTTGCGGCGTAACCCGCCACGTATCAGCTTCCCTTTTCCATTGAATTTCTCCTGCTGGGGGCTTTCGGTATTGCGGCCAACTGTGGCGCAGTGGTTGCTGCAACGCTTCGGCTATGGGAAACCGCCGGCATGACGCAGGTGGCGCTGAGCCTGTTTTGGCCGTTCTTTGCCGGGTTGGCGGTTTTAGTTCTGGCCCATTACGTATGGGTAAAACCGCGCCCGGTGGCTCTCTGGGAACGCCCCCCGGCCGCGTTGGCATTGGGCATGGGCCTGTGGTGTGCGGCCTTCGCCCTTGAGGTACTGCTATGGCGCCGCCCCTGGTTTGGGGTGGCGAACCTATGGGCGCTGGTACTGATAATTGCCATCATTAACCAGCTCAAAATCCGCGCCTTACGCGAGCCCTTTGTTGCGCAGGATTTCGAGTACCTGGTTGATGTATTCCGGCACCCCCGTCTGTACTTTCCCTTTTTTGGTTGGTGGCGAGCCATCGCAGTAGCGCTGGCATTTGGTCTGTGTGTCGCGCTGGCGATTCATTTCGAACCGTCACTGGTGGCGATGTATGGTTGGCCAGATGTGCTCAGTGTGGTTCTTCCATTGCTGGCAGCCGGAATTGCTTTGCTCTTTGCGGCTAAGCGGGCAGCTTGGCCCGCGACCTTCGACGCCGAGCAGGATATTACCCGCTACGGCCTGGTCGGGGCATGCTGGGCCTATGCCTTTCATGAGCGGGCCGACCGTCACCGGGAACCTCCGGGCATGCTCGACCAGTCCCCGTTCGCTGGAAGTGCGCGTCCCCTTCGCTGTCAGAAAGAGCTACCGCACCTGGTGGCGGTACAAAGTGAATCGTTTTTCGACGTGCGGCAGTGGATTGATAACGTGGCCCCAGCGGTCTACCAAGGGTTCGACGCCGTGCGGTCGAAGGCTTATGCGCACGGGCAAGTATGGGTTCCCGCATGGGGGGCCAATACCGTGCGTACAGAGTTTGCCTTCCTGACAGCACTTCGGCCTGAACTGCTCGGGGTCCATCAGTTCAACCCATATCGCGTGCTGGCAAGACATGGTGCACCCACCATCGCCGCTTACCTGAAGCAACTGGGCTATACGACCATCTGCGTGCACCCCTATGCGGCCAGCTTCTACCAGCGGGATTTCATTTACCCTCGATTTGGATTCGACCATTTCATAGATATAGAGGCGTTCGGCCCGCAAGACTACTGCGGGCCATATGTGGGGGACCGCGCAGTTGCGCGCGAGGTGATGAAGTTGCTGAAGGGTGCTGAAGAGCCCGTCTTCGTCTTCGCCATAACCATGGAGAACCATGGCCCCCTGCACCTGGAAAAGCTGGCGGACTCAGACACTGAGCGCCTGCATAAACAGCCGCCTCCCAGGAACTGTCAGGACCTGACCCTGTATCTGCGCCATATTGTGAACGCAGGTGAAATGCTCCAGCAGCTGCAAAACGGCATGCAGGCACTTGAACGGCCGGTGGGCATGTGCTTTTACGGCGACCATGTGCCGATTCTTCCCGGGCCGTATGCGCACTACGGCCCGCCTTCGGGCCATACTGATTATCTGCTGTGGGCAAACACACGCTTGAGCGAGCAAAGCGCAAT
>JAJUFI010000203.1 GCA_029263795.1 Alcaligenaceae bacterium | reverse complement strand
TTGCACTTCGTGGCTCATTTTTACTCTGCGCGCAACAACACGTTCCAGCACCGGACTGCGAACACCACCGAGCAAGGCGCCTGCCACATTTTCCACCAGGCGGCCGCGTCGCGCATCCGTTGTGGGCGTATGCCTAATTGGGGATGCAGCGACAAATACCGAATGACTTCATCGTACCAGCGGTGGGCGGCGCTGGCATCTACTGAATTTCAGCCAACTGTATGCACACACCCTTCGACCTTTATTAATCGCATAATGTGCATTATGTAAAGTATTGATTATGTCGGACCACGGTATAGTCCGGGAACACTTACCCGCCCCAAATTTCGTTCACATCCATGGACAACAAACAAGCATCCCGCAATTACGTTCTTGCCCACGGTTCGTGGCACGGAGGCTGGTGCTGGCAACCGGTTGCTGACCGGCTGCGCGCTGCCGGTCATCGGGTTTTCACTCCCAGCTTCACAGGCATGGGTGACCGCGCACACCTGCTGTCCGAGTCCATCACACTGGACACGTTCATAGAGGATCTTGTTCAGCTCATTCTGGCTGAAGAGCTGGATAAGGTCATTCTTGTCGGCCACAGTTTTGCCGGTGTGCCCATCAGTGGCGTGGCCGACAGAATCCCAGAAAGACTCGCGCACCTCGTGTATTTTGATGCCGTGGTGCTGGAGAACGGCAAACACAGTTTTTCCAACTATCCGCCCGCAGAAGCGGAAAAGCGCATTACCGCTGCCGCGCTGTCCACCGGAGGGCTGGCCGTACCCGCTCCAGACCCTTTGCCCGCGGCCTGGGGGCTGAAGCCTGGCACCCCAGAGTACGAATGGGTGCAGCGTCGCCTCACCCCACATCCATTGCGCACTTACACCAGCCCCTTGCAATTGCGAAATCCCATTGGTAACGGTGTGCCCGGAACATACATCTATTGCCGCGAACCTCGGCTTTCGCTCCTGGAAAGCTCCCGAAAGATGGTTAAGTCACAAACTTGCTGGAATTGGCTGGAAATCGATGTTGGCCATGAAGCTCACATCACGCATCCTGCACTCATCGCCGAAATTCTGCTCGATCAATTACTGTTAAAATAACCAGTATTCATCGACTCTGCGGCTTTTCTGGATGCCTCCTTCCCTCTTCCCACCCTCCGGCCTCGCATTTGTCGATATTGAAACCACGGGCGGGCCGGCCCAACGTGCTTCCATCACTGAAATCGCGGTGATTCAGGCCGACGAAGCCGGGGTACGTGAATGGTCCACGCTGATACGGCCCGATTCCCGCATTCCCCTGCACATTGAGCGCCTCACGGGAATCAGCAACGACATGGTGGCCGACGCTCCGCGATTTGAAGACATCGCTGACGAACTTTTTGACCGTCTGCACGGTCGTGTTTTTGTGGCTCATAACGCGCGCTTCGATCATGGCCATATCAAGGCAGGGTTCCGCCGCATGGGGGTCACCATCCGCCCCCGTGTACTTTGCACGGTGAAGCTCTCACGGCGCCTGTTTCCTCACGCCCGCAGACACAGTTTGGACCACGTCATCGCGCGTCATTCCCTGGAAGTGGATTCACGGCACCGAGCCTTGGGCGATGCCCGCATTCTGCTGCGTTTCTGGCAGCATCTGTACGACACTCTTCCTGCCACTGAAATCGAACAAGCGGTGCAGGAACTGCTGTGCCAGGCCACCTTGCCGCCCTTTCTCAGCGCTTCCGATCTCGACGCCCTGCCCGACTCGCCGGGGGTTTACCTTTTCTACGGTGAAAACGACCTTCCCCTATATGTAGGAAAGAGCACCCGTCTGAGAACCCGTGTCATGTCGCACTTCAGCTCGGATCACAGCAATGACCGCGAGCTGAGTCTGAGCCAGCAGGTGCGTCGCATCGCCTACGTGAGAACGGCGGGCGAACTGGGAGCGCTGCTCGAAGAGGCCCGTCTTGTGAAGGCGCTGCAGCCCACCCATAACAGGCAGCTGCGCCGCAACCGGGAAATGTGTGCGTGGCAGCTGGAAACCGACCTCTTCAGCAAGCCTGTGTTGCGTCTTGTGCGAGCCGCAGACATGAACCCCGCGCACATCCAGGGGCTGTACGGCTTTTTTCGCAGCCGCCGCGCCGCAGTCACCCATTTGCGGGAACTCTGTGCGGCACATCGGCTCTGCCCTCCTCTGCTTGGTCTGGAAAAGCACACGCCCGGTCGTTGCTTCAATCATCAGCTGAAGCGCTGCGAAGGCGCATGCCTGGGGCTTGAGCCGGTGGAAACGCATGTCGATCGTTTGGATGCGGCACTTTCTTCCCTGAAGATGCAGGCCTGGCCCCATGGTGGGCCTGTCTTGGTGCGCGAGGGCGACACACTGCATGTCGTGAACAACTGGTGTCACTACGGCAGTGTGTCTCACCCCCAAGAGGCATGGGCACTGCTGGAAACTGTCCGGCCAAGCTTCGACTTCGATACCTACAAGATTCTCTTGCGCATGCTGGCCACGCACGAAATCACGTGTCTGGAATCTTCAGCCCGTGAACGAGCTGCGGCTGCCTGAGCACCTTCTTTTCATGTTGGCATATTCACTGGGCGGGTAGCACAGGGCTGCGAGTACGTGGGCCGGAATCGTGCTGGGCGCGCGCCTCGCCCAATGCGTCCAGGAATGCCTGGAGAGCCGGGTGGGAACGCTCACCGCTGCGATATGCCGCCGAAATGCGCCGTTTGATCTCTGGCTTCAATGGAACAGCGGTCACACCACGCGTGGGGTAGCGCACACGCAGGCCGGCAACAACTGCGATAGAACAGCCTGCCGCCACCATGGCCGAAAGAATCTCAAAGCCGCGACAATGTGCGTTGACCCTGGGCTCGAACCCCGAGCGCCGGCACAAGCCCACGACATAATCGGCGAAACCGCTCCATGCGGAGTCTATAGCCCAGAACTCATTCCTGAGTGCTTCTACCGGCAGGGACGCCCTTGATGCCAGGGAATGATCTGAAGGCAGTAATACATATAGGGCGTCTTCCAGAATCAGGACCTTTTCTATGCCCTTCTCTTCTTCGGGCAGCACGGTGGTGAGGTCATCCACAAAAGCCAGGTCGCAGCGCCGTGTGCGAACTGCAGCAAGCCCTTCGGCCGGTTCCATTTCCTCCAGAATGACGTGCAGATGCGGGTGCTGTTTCCTGGAAAGCTGGATCGCGGCCGGCAGCAGCCAGCTGCCCACTGTGGGAAAGACGGCAACCCGGAAAGTGCCGGAGATGTCCTTGCGGATTGCCGCCATATCCGCCTTGGCTTCATCCAGAACAGCAAACAAACGGTCTGCGTGGGCGACTAGCAATTCGCCGGCCGGAGTCAGGCGTACCCCCCTGCCCTCACGTTCGACCAGCGTGACACCGGTTTCCTGCTCCAGTTGGGTGATTTGCTGGGATACTGCCGAAGGTGTGAGGAACAGCGCTTCTGCCACCGCTGCCATGGTGGGGCGG
>JAJUFI010000183.1 GCA_029263795.1 Alcaligenaceae bacterium | reverse complement strand
GCAGTCCAGCGAGAGGTAAAAATGAGGAATGTTCTGCTTCGCTTCCTGCAGGCGGCGCGCAATTGTTCTGCGCATATTGCTGTGCGGAATGGTCGTGCGCTGTAACGCAGTTGTAGCGACATTCCCCTGCACGGGCGAAGGTGCCGCTGCAAGGATACTGCCCTGTGAGGACGCCGCAGCAGTCTGTCGAGCAGTGGAATTTGCTGCCCTCTCTATGTCGACCCTGACAATCCGTCCGCCTGGGCCCGATCCTTCCAACTGAGCGATATCTACATCCAGTTCACGTGCCAGGCGCCTGGCTGATGGACTGGCGAAATAAGCCGGACGATGCACGGGAGGCGCCGCCGCGGGTGGCTCCGAAACCGAAGCGCTTGCCTGGGGGGTTCGCTGAGCGGGAGCCTGTACAGCCGCCTGAGGAGCGTCGCCACCCGCTTCGGTGCTCGCCAGAATGGCCACAGGATGGCCGACCGGGACGTCATCCGAGCCTGCTTCAACCAATATTTCCTGCAGCACACCCTCGTCGAAAGCTTCCAGCTCAATAACGGCCTTGTCAGTCTCGATTTCGGCAAGTATGTCTCCTGCCGTGACCTTGTCACCGATGCTCTTGCACCACTGCAGGATTTTTCCCTGCGTTACACCAGCCCCCACCGCCGGCATAAGGATTTCTATCGTCATTACAAGTCCTTGCTAGTTTTTCAGATTCGCGACCGCTTCGATGTGAGCCGATGCATCCAGAATGTCATTTACAACGGCGTCCCTGGCTCCTTCTCCATCACGGGCTATCAAGGCGGCGATCAAGCGTTCGTGGTGCTGGAAGGACTCCCATTCAGCCACGCCGCGTCTCTCAATATTCATGCTTAACGAAAAGAGCGAACCGATCTGCGTCCATACGTTCTCAATCATCGAGACCAGTCTTGGCATGGCCGAGGCTTCATACAAGGTGAAATGCAGTTCCCGATTCGCCTGAACCACCGCAAACGTGTCCACCTTCTTCCGATTGGCAAGACGCTGAAATTTGCGCGCGTGGGCCTTGATCTGCTTGATCTCCTTGTCTGTCAGGTGGACCACCGCCTCTTCCGCCGCAAACCCTTCCAAACAGCAACGCAGCTTCACGATCTCGCGGAACTCGGCAAGCTTGGGTTTGAAAACTCGAAACCCACGATTGGGCATCGCTTCGAAAGCCCCTTCGGTGACCAGGCGTGCCACAGCATCCCGAACCGGCATGGGGCTGGTTCCCAGGGCCTGCGCCAAGCCTCGCAATGTGACTTTCTCGCCCGGAGGAATCAGCCCTGCAAGCAGAAGCTGCTTGATATCCAGGTAAACCGTTTCCGCCATCGTGGTGCGTTCCTGGCGAGGCAATAAACCTTCCAGTACGGAGTTCATAGGCTTAGTTCATGTAGACGCCGCCGTTTACATCCAGAATGGTGCCGCAGATATAACTGGCTGCATCCGAACATAAGAAAGCAATCGGCAAAGCAATTTCACGTGGATTCGCCTGTCGCCCCAGAGGAATGGAGGCCTCAGAAAAAACCTGTCCCTGGACCATATTGGTGGCAGTTGCCCCGGGAGCTACGGCGTTGACCAGTACGCCACGCGACGCGCCCCTGCGAGCCAGCCATTTCACCAGACCATGTAGCCCTGCTTTGGCGATGACGTAATGTGGGCTCGCCTTAAGCCCACCCATACGCCCCGCGACGGAGGACACAATGACGATCCTTCCGGCGCCCTGCTTGATCATTTTCTCCAGGCCGGGGCGAACAAAATTCACTACCCCCATGGCGTTAATGCCTATCGTGGTCTGAAAAACGTCATCCCAGTCAGGGTCGTTCCAGTCATCCCAGGGACAGTAACCTGCGTTGGCAACCAGCGCATCGACATGGCCAATATTGCTCATGAAGGCTTCCACCGAGCCACGGTCTCGTACATCGAAAGCAGAAAACCGAACTTTCGTGCCTTTTTCGCGGAGCTCGTTGATCAGTGCGTCCGGTTCAACCAAATCTGTCAGAACCAGTTCCGCGCCGAGTTCCGCGCACGCTCTGGCCGTTTCCGAGCCGACGCCCCCTGCCGCCCCTGTGATGACGATCGTTTTGCCTGCCAGTGAAAAAGGCATGTCAGTGTTCCTTCTGGGGGTTGAGACTCAAGCCGCTATCGAGCAGCAATTCGCGAATCATGGCTTCAACGTCGGCTTCACTCGCCAGGGCGGCTGACTCCAGCGGTTTCGAGACGACAGGCGGCGCCCATTTTCCGGTTACCCGTTTGACGGGCTGGTCCAGATAATCAAAGAAGCGACGCTGGATTTCGTCGGAAATGTAGGCGCCGATGCTGGCACCGCGGGTGGTCTGCTCAATGATGGCAACACGCCCCGTCTTTTTGACTGATTCACCGATGGTGTCGTAGTCGATATCACGTTGCGCAAGCGTGCGCAGGTTGATGACATCTGCGCTCACACCAAGCGACTCCACCACCTTGCGGCAGGTTTCCACCATGGTCAGGGTCGCCAGCAGCGTGATGTCATTCCCTTCCACCACCACACGGGCCTTATTGAGCGGAATGTAGTAATCGGCCTTCACAGGCACTTTAGTTGTCTTGCGATGCAGCTCTTGAGGCTCAAGCACCAGAACAGGATCATTGCAGGTTAGCGCGCTATTCATCAGGCCCACATATTCGTAGGCATCAGATGGCGCCACAATGTGCCAGCCCGGGAATAGGGCGAACACTCCCGCTGGATCCATGGAGTGCTGCGAGCCATATCCTTCCGGACCCGGGATGCGGGTGCGCAAGACCATCGGCACCGATGCCGTGCCCCCGAAGAGGTGGCGGATTTTCCCCGCCTGGTTGAAGAGCTGGTCGCCGGCCACAAGAATGAAATCGCTGTACATCAGCTCGACAACCGGGCGCAGGCCCGACAAGGCTGCCCCGACTGCCAGGCCGCAGAAACCGTTTTCTGTAATGGGGGTGTTGACGATACGTCCTGGAAAGCGCTGAACCAGACCACGGGTGGCCCCGACCGTACCGCCGGCCATGTTCGCCACGTCCTCGCCAAAAATATAGATGGAGTCGTCCTTTTCCATGCGGGCGCCGGCGACGCGTGAAATGGCATCGATGAAGCTCAGGTCTTCCATTTCGTCAGCCGCGAAATCTGCCTGCTCGGCGAATCGGACGCCGTTGAATTCAGACATATCGCTGGTCAGATCGTCATCGACTGTCGCTACATCAGGCCATAATTCCGGACGGATACGACTGGCCGACCCCTTGCCCTCTATGCATGAATCATAGGCGGCTGCTATTGCGGCCTGAACCGCATCGTCAATAACCTTGAGTTCATCCTGACTGAGAATGCCGCGTGCGGTGAGTTCACGCTGCAGGAAATGCCAAGGGTCGCGTTCACGCCAAGCGGCTTCCTCTTCTTTCGAGCGATAGCCAAACGCGCTGCCTGGCACCGAAGAGCTCTGGTGATAGTAGCGATAGACATCTGCCTGAATGAACGCCGGTTTGCCTTCGGTCTTGATATATTCATGACACCAGCGCGTGCCGAGCCATACTGCCAGGGGGTTCATGCCGTCAACGAGCACCGATTCAATCCCGTGCCCCTGTGGACGCGTCAGCAACTGCGTCTGATACGTGGACTGTTCGACGCTCATCGAGACCGCATAGCGGTTGTTTTCCAGGAAGAACAGCAGGGGCAGGCGATACAGCGCAGCCAGGTTCATCGCCTCATGGGTGGCGCCTTGATGCAGGGCTCCGTCGCCAAAGAAACTCACCATAATGTCGCTGCCGCCCCGCGCCTTCTCGGCAAAGGCATGCCCGCAGGCAATCGGCAACCCGCCAGCGACGATGGCGTTAGTTCCCATGATGCCGAGCGCCTCCCGCCTAAGGTGCATGGAGCCGCCCCGGCCGCCCGTCCACCCATCGCGCAGCCCTAGGATTTCATGCAGCATGCCCTTCACTTCCTGCTGCATGGCATCAGTCAGCGCACCGCTGGCGACGGGATCAAAATCATCGTCGTACAGAGCGTTAACTGCTTTGGCAAGACACTGATGGTGAGCACGGTGTGTACCGTTGATCATGGTGGTGGTAGGCAAGGCCGCAATACACCCTGCTGCGCCGCCCTCCTGACCCAGGCTGGAATGGGCAGGGCCATGCACCAGATTTAATTTGTCCAGGTGCAGGATGCGTTCTTCAAAATAGCGAGCCGCCAGCAGCAGCGTGACCAAGCGTTTTGCATCGGAAGCGCTCAATTGCTCCCAATCAGAGTCTTCGATTTCCAGCCTCTGCATGGCCACGGAATTGTCAATTGTCGTGAAACGCATTGCCTACCCTTTATGCTGTTCAAACATGAGCGGTCACACCGCCATCTACCAGTATGCTGGCACCTGTGATGAAATCTGACGCCGCCGCTGCGAGGAAAAACGCCGAACCCACGAGGTCTTCAGGCAGACCCCAGCGTTTCATCGGTGTGGTGGCGACCACGCGCTCGGCATGCCCTGGAATATCCTTCCGAGCCTGTCGAGACAATGGCGTGTCTATCCATCCCGGCAATATCACATTGACATTAATGCCGTGCTCGGCCCAGGCGCAGGCAAGG
>JAJUFI010000079.1 GCA_029263795.1 Alcaligenaceae bacterium | reverse complement strand
GTCAGATCAGACGCGAATAGGTGGATACCGTCGGCTGGTTCAGGTACTTGTCGAAAACCATTCCCAGTGCCCGCACGAACAGGCGTCCTTTGGGGGTCACTTCCACCACGCCGTCACGGGTTTGCATCAGGCCCACTTCCTCATAATCCCGCAGCTTCTTCAGTTCGTCGGCAAAATAGTCTTCAAAATCAATTCCATACTTTTCACTGATGCTCGCAAATTTCAGAGGCATGCTGCACATCAGGATCATGATCACTTCCCGGCGCAACACGTCATCGGTGGAAAGATCGTAACCGCGCTCAACCGGCAGCCGCCCCTGGTCCAGTGCCTCGTAATAAGCGTTTACCGTGCGCACATTGCCGCTGTATGAGCGCCCCACCTTGCCGATGGCGGAAACCCCGAAGCCGACCAGGTCACATTCTGCGCGCGTGGTATAGCCCTGGAAATTTCGGTGCAGGCTTTTGTCCTGGCGCGCCACATTGAGTTCATCACTGGGCTTGGCGAAGTGGTCCAGCCCAATATAGACATAACCGGCTTCAAGCAGCCGACGCGTGGAAAGCAGGAAAATCTGCAGACGCGTTTCAGCGCTGGGAAGGTCTTCCGCCTTGACCATGCGCTGGGCCTTGAAGCGTGAAGGCAGGTGAGCGTAGTTGTACAGCGCGATGCGGTCCGGCGACACGCGGATGATTTCGTCAATGGTGCGTTCGAAACTTTCCAGCGTCTGCTTGGGCAGGCCGTAAATGAGATCCGCATTGACCGACTGAAAACCCGTGTCGCGGCTTGCCTGTACCGCGCGTTCCACCATTTCCAGCGGCTGGATGCGGTTCACGGCTGCCTGCACCGCCGGGTCGAAATCCTGCACACCGAAGCTGCAGCGGTTGAAGCCCAAGCCAGCCAGGAAAGACAAGGTCTGTTCGTTGACGGTTCGGGGGTCGATCTCCACCCCCAGCTCGGCGTCGGGCGTGAATTCGAAATGTCGGCGTGTGGCATCCATGAGCATGGAAAGTTCGTCGTTGCTCATGAAGGTCGGTGTACCACCGCCCAAATGTAATTGAACCGTGCGCCGATCCTTACCGAGGTGCGGCACGGTCAGTTCCATTTCCTTCAGAACATACTCGATATATTGACGCGAACGGCTGTAATCCTGAG
This sequence comes from Alcaligenaceae bacterium, assembly GCA_029263795.1. Taxonomy (GTDB): domain Bacteria; phylum Pseudomonadota; class Gammaproteobacteria; order Burkholderiales; family Burkholderiaceae_B; genus Yanghanlia. The sequence goes on along the minus strand of JAJUFI010000079.1, from coordinate 10,978 downwards.
TGATAATCTTGTTGCAGCCGCAGAAGTAGCACAGCGACTTGCAAAACGGCAGGTGGAAATACACCGAAAGCGGCGGGTTGGAAGCCGACTGGGCGCGCTCCTGAAGGTAAGGCAGGAAGCGCTCTTCCTTGAAGGTGTAATCGAAGCGGTCTGCCGTGGGGTAGGACGTATAACGTGGGCCGCTGGTGTCAAACCGGCGTACCAGTTCTTCGGAGATCTCGATTTCAGGAAAGCTGACTGAACTATTTTGCGTATCGGACGCAAGGCCCATGGCATACTCCGGGAAACGGCCCCAGAACCAGGCGTAGGCCTGCGTTCCATCAGGGGCCAGAGACAAGCAGACATTGTCCAGTGTACTGCCGCTTGCCTTCTTTGATGCCGATCAATGACCAACGCAGTTAAGTCGCCACCATTTTCCGAGAAAATTCCGAAAAAAAACGCTAACTGGCGCTGAACGGGCCACTACATATCGTATTATTAAGAGCTTCCCAATTTGTATTTTCCCTAGTCCGCCACCCTGATGTCGCTAGTCCTCATCCTTGCCTTGCCTTTCTTCGGCAGCATCGTAGCTGCTTTTTTCCCGTCGAATGCACGGAATGTTGAAGCATGGCTGGCCGGGCTGCTGGCTCTGGTATGTGCGGGGCTCACAATTTCGCACTTCCCGGCCATCTTCGACGGCGAGGTGGTGAGGGCGACTCTGCCCTGGCTGCCTGATCATGGCGTCAACCTCAGCCTGCGCATGGACGGGTTCGCGTGGCTCTTCGCAATGATCATCACCGTCATGGGTGCCCTCATTGCGCTGTACGCGCGCTATTACATGTCGCCGGAAGACCCGGTACCCCGGTATTTTTCCTTTTTCCTCGCCTTCATGGGCTCCATGTTGGGCGTGGTGCTGTCGGGCAACGTCATTCAGCTGGTGATTTTCTGGGAGCTCACCAGTCTGTCGTCCTTCATGTTGATTGCATACTGGCACCACCGGCTGGATGCCCGGCGCGGTGCGCGCATGTCGCTCACCATTACCGGTGCCGGCGGCCTGTGTCTGCTGGGTGGTGTGCTGATGCTGGGCAATGTGGTCGGCAGCTACGAGCTGGATGCCGTTCTCAATGCCGGGGACGCCATTCGCAACCACCCCTGGTACACCACCATTCTGGTGCTGGTCGCCCTGGGCGCCCTCACCAAGAGTGCTCAGTTTCCTTTCCACGTTTGGTTGCCCAATGCCATGGCGGCACCCACCCCCGTGTCCGCTTATCTGCATTCGGCCACCATGGTGAAAGCAGGCGTTTTCCTGCTGGCGCGGTTCTGGCCGGTCATGGCGGGCACACCGGAATGGACATGGATCATCGGCGGAGCCGGTGCAATCAGCCTGCTGCTTGGTGCCTACGCAGCCACCTTTCAGACCGACATGAAGGGGGTGCTTGCCTATTCCACCATCAGCCACCTGGGCCTCATCACGCTGCTGCTGGGCATGGACAGCCGCCTGGCAATGGTGGCCGCCGTATTCCACATCATCAATCACGCTACCTTCAAGGCCTCGCTGTTCATGGCGGCAGGCATTGTTGATCACGAAACCGGCACACGTGACATCACCCGGCTGTCAGGCCTTTATCGCAGCATGCCGATCACTGCCACTCTGGCGGTCGTGGCGGCGGCAGCCATGGCTGGTGTTCCGCTGCTCAACGGTTTCATCTCCAAGGAAATGTTCTTTGCCGAAACCGTTTATGTTTCCGGCAATGAATTCACCCGCTATGGCCTGCCCCTGCTGGCCGTGGTGGCCAGCGCCTTCAGCGTGGCTTACTCCTTGCGCTTCGTGAGTGAGGTCTTCTTCGGCCCTGAAGCCACTGACCTGCCGCGCGCCCCACACGAACCGCCACTGATGATGCTCATACCCAGTGCGGTTTTGGTCGTAAGTTGCCTGGTGGTGGGCATGCTGCCCGGCATATTGCCGGGGCCCTTCCTGCACACCGCAGTGCAATCCATTCTGGGTGACGACACTCCACACTACAGCCTCACTGTGTGGCACGGCTTCAATCTGCCCCTGACCATGAGTTTCGTCGCCCTCATTGGCGGGATCGCCCTCCAGCGTATGCTGATCAGCCGTCAACGAGCCCGCCCGGGTGTAACGCCCTTCATTTACCGCTTTGACGGGCGTCGCAGCTTCGAGAGCGTTCTGGAAGCCATTGATGTTGCTGCAGCATTCATTCTGGACTGGACACGCTCCTCGCGACTGCAGCCGCAAATATTCCTGATCGTTGTGCTGACCATGGCGGTTGCTGCATTGCCCCTGCTCGAAGGCTCGTGGATGCATCCGGAGGTCTTCACATCCATTGACCCCCTGTTTGCAGGGTTGTGGGTTGCCGGTGCGGCCTGCGCCGTGGGGGCAGCCGCCAGCGCCAAGTTCCACCGCCCCGCGGCGCTCATGTTGTCCGGTGGCGCAGGGCTGTGCACAGTCATTACCTTCGCCTGGCTTTCAGCACCAGACCTGGCCCTCACCCAACTGACCGTGGAAGTGGTAACACTCGTGCTCCTGCTGCTGGGTCTGCGCTGGCTGCCGCGCCGCGTGGCCGGTGAAGGTGGAGTCGAGGCCCCCATACGGAACGCCATTTTCGCGGCCGTACGTCGCTCACGTGACTTCATCGTGGCCATTCTGGCCGGCATGGGCTTTTCCGTCATCGCCTACGCCATCATGACCCGCCCTCACCCGGAAGGCGTGTCTTACTTCTTCGTGGAAAAATCCATTCCCCTTGGCGGCGGCGCCAACGTGGTGAACGTCATTCTCGTTGACTTCCGCGGCTTCGATACCCTGGGTGAAATCACCGTACTGGGCATTGTGGCCCTTACTGTGTATGCATTGCTGCGGCGCTTCCGCCCGCCACCAGAAACTCTCCAGCTGCCGCATGCCCGTCAGTTCATTGCCTATGAGGGCAAGCTTCTTGATCGCTTCAGCGAACCCGACCCGACCGCTTTGCTGCCCAAGGGTGTGATGAAAGTGCCCTCGGTGCTGGTGCGCCTACTGCTGCCCCTGGCTGCGATGGTGTCCGTCTACTTCCTGGTGCGTGGCCACAACCTGCCGGGGGGCGGCTTCGTGGGTGGGCTGATCATGGCCACCTCCATCATCATTCAGTACATGGTGAGCGGGGTTGTCTGGGTGGAAACTCGTCAGCGTCTGCACCCGCAATACTGGATTGCCGTGGGGTTGCTGGCAGCCGGAAGTGCGGCCATGGGCGTGTGGTGGGCCGCCAAACCGTTTCTGTCGTCGGTGGCCATAGACCTGCACTTGCCGCTGATAGGGGCCGTGCATCTGTCTTCCGTGCTGTTGTTCGATATTGGCGTCTACATGCTGGTGGTCGGTGCCACCGTGCTGATGCTCATTGCCCTGGCTCACCAATCCTTGCGTCTGTACCGCAAGCCCGGGGCGCAGTCCACCCTGGATGGTGGTTCCCCGGCTCAGGAGCGAAACTGACATGGAACTGATACTGTCTCTTGCTATCGGCATTCTGGCCGGGTCCGGTGTCTGGCTGATACTGCGGCCACGTACCTTTCAGGTCATCATGGGCCTCAGCCTGCTCTCCTATGCGGTCAACCTGTTCATCTTTTCGATGGGTCGGGTGACCCTGGGCATTCCGCCTGTCATCGATACTGACTGGACTGGCCATGCCTCGCATTACGCCGACCCTCTGCCGCAAGCCCTGGTGCTTACGGCCATCGTGATTGCGTTTGCAACCACGGCTCTGTTCCTCGTGGTTCTTCTGGCTTCACGCGGCTTCAACGGCACTGACCACGTCGATGGCAGGGAGATGAAGAAGTGACAGGCTGGATGCAACACCTTCCCATTCTGCCGGTCGTCATCCCCCTGATGTGCGGCGCCCTGATGCTGCTCGTCCGCGACGGCTATCGCCGCGGCCGAATCACTCTGGGGGTCATCTCCATAGTCGGGCAGCTGGCCACGGCCATCACCTTGCTGTGCATCACTGCCGGCTATCTGCCCAATAATTGGCCCGACGGCGTCGGGGTTTACCTGCTGGGCGACTGGCCCGCCCCCTTCGGCATTGTTGCCGTGGTAGACCGTCTCTCGGCCGTGATGCTGGTGCTGACGGCCCTGCTCGGCTTGGCTGCATGGACCTACTCCACCGCCCGCTGGGACCGTGCAGGCGTTCACTTTCACGCCCTGTTCCAGTTCCTGCTCATGGGTTTGAACGGCGCATTCCTCACAGGTGACCTGTTCAACCTCTTTGTGTTCTTTGAAGTCCTGCTGGCCGCTTCCTATGGCCTCGCACTTCATGGGTCGGGCCGCGCCCGCGTGACCGCCGGCATGCACTACATAGCGGTCAACCTGGTGGCGTCCTTCCTGCTGCTGATCGCCATGGCCATGATTTACGGCGTCACCGGCTCACTCAATATGGCCGACCTGGCGGCACGGGCCGGCGAACTGGCCGGGCCTGATCGCCGGCTGTTTGAATCCGGCGCCGCCATTCTGGGCATTGCTTTCCTCATCAAGGCGGCCGCATGGCCCCTGAATTTCTGGCTGCCGTCCACCTATGCAAACGCCAGCGCGCCCGTGGCGGCGGTCTTCATGATCATGACCAAAGTGGGGGTTTATGCCTTGCTGCGCATAGGCTCACTGCTTGTGCCAACAGGAGCACCCGCCGCCTTTGGTGGTGAATGGATGTTCCCGGTGGGAATCGCCACCCTGGCCTTCGGCATTCTCGGCCTCATTGCCGCCCCTCAACCCGAGCGTCAGGCGGCCTATTGCGCCATCATGTCCTCCGGTACCCTTTTTGCCGCGCTGGGCATGCCAGGCGTCACACTGACTGGCCCCGCTCTGTTCTACCTGGTCACATCCGTGCTGGCGCTTGGTGCATTTTTCCTGCTGCTCGAAATGGTGGAACGCACCCAGACTTTCGGTGCCGATCTGCTCGCCGTGAGTCTTGAAGCGTTCGAACTGGAGGACCCTGAATCGCCAGACCGAAGCGACGACGTGGTCGGCGTGGCCATTCCTGCCGCCATGGCCTTTCTGGGGCTGTCCTTTGTGGCCTGCGCCCTGTTGATCGCGGGCCTACCTCCCATGTCCGGCTTCGTGGCCAAGTTCTCGCTTCTTTCCGCGGCGCTAGAGACGGCATCCGGCCCGCACTGGGCAGGGACCTGGATGCTGATCGGGCTGGTGCTGCTTTCGGGCCTGGCCTGCATCATTGCCTTGGGACGGACTGGCATCCGCCTTTTCTGGAGTGTAGATGACACCATCACACCCCGCCTGCGTCTGAGTGAAGCCGGCCCTGTCACCTTACTGATATTCACCTGCATTGCCATGTCTATTTGGGCCGGTCCCACCATGAGATATCTGGAGGAAACTGCGAGCTATCTGGGTACCCCCAGCAGCTACATCAACGCCGTGCTCACCCAGAATCCGGGCCGGGCCGTGGCCGGAGAGACAGCGCCATGAAGTCTGTGCTTAGCTGGCTGTATCTGCCAACCATCCTTCTGGGCCTCTGGCTGCTCCTGAACGACAGCCTGTCTGCGGGCAACATTTTGCTGGGTGGCATACTCGCCCTTTTCTTCGGATGGGCGTCTCGGGCCTTGCGTCCGATTCGTGCCCGCCCTCGCAAACCGCTGGTGGCTTTGAAGCTGCTGTGGCGTGTCGCCGTGGACGTGTTCAATTCCAATCTGCAAGTTGCGGGCATCATCTGGAAACGGCCTCATGGCATTGCTCCAGGTTTCATCAAGATTCCCATCAGCATGCGCGACCCTCACGGGCTGGCAGTCCTTTCCTGCATCGTCACTTACACGCCAGGCACTGTGTGGGCGGAATTTGCGGAAGACGAAGGCCTGCTCACACTGCACGTCCTCGATCTTCAGGATGAGGCCTACTGGATGCGCAAGATCCAGTACGACTACGAGCGTCCGCTCAAGGAGATTTTCGAATGAGCCTGGTTCTCGACATCGCGGTTTACTTCGCGTTGGGATGCTTTGTCATAGCCATTGGCATGGCGGTGTTCCGCCTGGCCTTTGGCCCCTCCATGGCCGATCGCATTCTGGCTCTGGACGCCATGTATATCAACGGCATGCTGACCCTGCTGACATTGGGCCTGCGTTTTGGCTCATCACTGTACTTCGACATTGCCCTGCTGATCTGCATCTTTGGTTTCGTGGGTTCGGTGGCAATGGCCAAATTCCTGCTGCGCGGGGAGGTGATTGAACCATGAGTGCCGAACTCCCCTTCTGGGCCAGCCTGATACTGGCTGTTCTCCTCGTTACGGCCGGCTTCTTCGCCTTGACCGGCTCACTGGGCCTGTTGCGGCTGCCCCACTTCTACAGCCGCATTCATGCGCCTACACTGGCCAATACTCTCTCCTCTTTCTGCATCGTCCTGGCGCTCATCGTCACTGCAGCTGTTACCGAGCACCGCTTCGTGGCGCATTCCCTGCTCATTAGCTTCTTTCTGATCATCACCTCGCCCGTGACCGCCATGTTGCTCATGCGGGCGGCCATTAAACGGGAATTGCAGCGTCGTGAGGAACAGGGCAAGTCTTCAGTGAATGCCCCCGAGGTAAAGCTGGAAGGGCCGTCACTGCCCGAAGCGGACGAAGAAGCCAAGGAAGCGGGAGGCGCTACAGGTTAGGTAATTCAAGCGCAGGAACGGGACTTGCCGATGCGGGTTAACACTTATATATTTTTAAGTAACTGTTTAACCACAGGAGGTTCCATGAAGGTAAACGTACAAGCTCTCCGTCCTGCGCGTCTCGCTGCAATGATTGTCGCTGGTTTAGTGCCTCTGGCCGCCGCGCAGGCCCAAGGGGTTTCCATGGCAGACGCCCAAGCCCGCTATAAGGAAGATATGCAACGCTGCAGCACGATTGCCGATCCGGAAAGCCGGCGTACCTGCCAGCGCGAGGCCGGCGCAGCCCTTCAGGAAGCTCGCCGCAACCGCCTGGTGACTCCCACCGATTCCCAAGCCAATGCTGCCGCTCGTTGTGCCCGCCTGCCTGCCGACCGTCGTGCCGAGTGCGAACGCCTTATGACGGACTCCAGCGCCGTCACGCATGGCAGTGTCAGCGGAGGCGGAGTCTTGCGAGAAATGACCATCACCATTCCTGCGGACCAGGCAGCCGGTGGCGGTTACACCACTACTACCCAACCTGCTGCTACCGGCGCGGGCTACACCACACAACCTGCACCGACCCATCATCACAGCGGCCAGACGGGTACTGCAACACCGTCCGCGATTCGCTGATCTCCGGCGCCCTTTCCGCCCCTGCTCCCACACTGGGAGCAACGCCTCTGCCGAGCCCTGCAGAGGCGTTTTTTTGTAGTTGGACTCGGCAGCAAGGGGAAGCGTGTGTCATGCGCGCGCTTCGGCCATAGGCTCACAAGCGGTTGAGCCGCGTGCCCTTGCGCGGGCCGGGAAAGACCACGGTAACACGTGTACCCTGAAAGGCAGGCCGGCTTTGCAGATTCCACCAACCACCATGGGCATGCGCGATTTCCCGCACGATGGCCAGGCCGAGGCCTGAGCCCCCGGTTTCCGCACCGGGAGCGCGATAGAAAGCTTCAAACACCCGCTCCGCCTCCGTATCGGGAATACCTGGCCCGTCATCATCAACGGTCAGGCTCGGCGGGTTATTGCCCACCTGCACACGAATGATGCTGGCCCCTTTTGCATGCCGCAGGGCGTTATCGATCAAGTTGCCGAGCGACTCTTCCATGAGCAGCGGGTCAATGTCCACCCAGACTGGTTCATCCGTACCGATGAACTCGAGCTCAACACCTGCAGCGCGGGTGTTGGGCACCCATTCAGCGGCCGTGTCGCGCACCCATGCATTCAGATCGCAGCGTATGAAGCTGTCCTGTGGCCTTATGGAGGTGTCTGCCCGCGCCAGAACCAGTAGCTGCTGGCCAAGACGGATCATACGGTCGTTGACGGCTTTGATGCGCTGGGCACGTTCTCGCACATCGTCGGGCAGGTCGCCGGCCAGCATCAATTCACATTCCATCTTCAGGCCGGCCAGAGGGGTGCGCAGCTGGTGAGCAGCATGACCGACGAACCGCCGTTGCGCCTGCACAGATTCATCCAGCCGCATCAGCAAGCCATTGATATGGGACACAAGCGGCGCAATCTCGCTGGACAGCCCCTGCGTTTCCAGCGGCTGGAGATCATCAATTGAACGTTGGCTGATCTCCATGGACAGCCGGTTGACACTTTGCAAGCCAGAGCGTATGCCCCGGATCAGCACCCAGCCGAAAATGAAAAGCAAGACCAATTGACTGAGCAACATCGCCCAGAACAGGTCGCGATCCAGCCACTCTTCAATGCTGATGGTGCCGGTGAAATACCAGGTGACCGTCACGTCCATCATGATCAGCACCAGCACGGCAGGCATCAGCCTGACCACCAGATGGCGGGCCAGGGAGCCTCTGGGCACCAGCCGTAGCAGCTGATTACGTACGATGGACAAGCGCGTCATCCGTTTCCAGGAGATAGCCGAAACCGCGCACCGTTTGAATTGACGCGCCCGTGCCCTCCAGGCGCCGCCGCAGTCGGTAGATGTAGACTTCCACCGCGTTTTCGCTGAAATCGGCATCCCAGGCGGAAAGCGAGTTCACAATCTGCTGCTTTGTGACCACCCGGCCCGCCCGCATCATCAGCATTTCCAGCACAGAAAGCTCGCGAACGGAAAGATTCAACCGTTCACCACCGACCCGCACCTCGCGCCCGACAGTATCGAATTGCAGTGGGCCTGCTTCCACTATGGGCTGTGCCTGGCCGGAACGACGCCGCCCCAGCGCACGTACGCGTGCAGCAAGCTCGGGAAGTTCAAACGGTTTGGTGACGTAATCGTCTGCGCCGCTATCAAGGCCCGCCACCCTGTCTTCCACGCTGTCACGAGCTGTAAGGATCAGAACCGGCATGGTCTGGCCTGCAGACCGAAGTTCCCGCAAAACCTCAAGCCCGCTTTTACCGGGAAGATTCAGGTCAAGAAGAAGAAGGTCATAATGCTGGCCGACCAGTGTTTCGACCACTGAATCACCTTCCTGCAGCCAGTCCACGGCATAGCCCTGCTGGCCCAGGAATTCGCGCAGGGCATTGCCCAGTGTGGGGTCGTCTTCAATTACGAGTATTCGCATACCCGTGATTCTAGTCGAGCGCAGCCCCACCAGGAAGCGGCGCTGAAGCGCCCGGTTTTGCCGCTGCCCCTACGCCAGTCAAAGAACCCGGCCGCGTCACAAAGCCCATGCGCTTCAGGCCCGATTGACGCGCCATGCTCATCACTTGCGCCAGCACTTCATAGCGTGTGTCCAGGTCAGCCCGCAGACGCACCTCGGGCTGCGGGTCAAGCGCGGCTTCGGCCGCCATCAGGGCTGGCAACTGGTCCAGGGTAATTGCTTGTTCATTCCAATACAGCTTGCCTTCTGCGTCCACTGCGAAATCCACTACCTTCGGGTCTTGCTGAACAGGTTCAGAGCTGGCCTGAGGCACATTGATCTTGATGGAATGGCTCAAGAGCGGTGCCGTGATGATGAAGATCACCAGCAGCACCAGCATCACGTCGATGAGCGGCACCATGTTGATTTCGGAAACAGCGCTGCCGTTGCTCTTGTTGTCGAAGCTGCCGAACGCCATCATTCGTCTCCGGAAGTGGCCGCCGTGTGCGACATGCGGCGGACCTTGCCAGTGCCGTTGCGTTGCTCGTTGACTTGCTGACCGGTGGTGAGGAAGGTGAAAAGGTCATGTGCGAAGGCATCAAGCTGCGCAAGGTACACGCGGTTGCTGCGCACGAAACCGTTGTAGGCCAGCACGGCAGGAATCGCCACAGCCAGGCCGAGACCGGTCATGATCAGCGCCTCGCCAACCGGGCCGGCAATGCGGTTGATCGTAACGCCATCAGAAAGGCCTATACCCACCAGCGCATGGTACACGCCCCAAACCGTGCCGAACAGACCGACGAAGGGTGCCGTGGAGCCGATAGACGCCAGCATGGTCAAGCCATTTTCCAGCTTGGCGGTTTCTTCATCGATGACCTTCCGGATGGTGCGCGTCACGAAAGCGCCTGTGGAGCCTTTTTCTTCCAGACGCATGGCACCGTACTTCACATGGTGGTTACGTGCATGAATGGCATGCGCAGCCAGATGAGCGAAGGGCTCGCTGGCGCCGTGAGTCGCAATTTCGTTCTCAACCTGCTCCAGCGAACTGGCCGCCCAGAATTCACGCAGGAAATTGGCCGAACGCCGCTTGAGCCGCAGACGCATGATCAGCTTGACCACAATCAGGTACCAGCTGATGAGAGACATCATGATCAAAATGCCAAACAGCGATTTGCCGACAATGTCGCTCTGGGCAATGAAATGCAGGAAGCCCGTGCCCTGCGCCATTTCGGCATCGACGAGGGCACCACTGCTGCCGGCAGCAGCAGGCAATGTCACGCCTGCTCCCGACGCAGCCTGATCAGCCACTGCGCCAGCGGCAGACGAAGCCAGAGCCGCCCCATCGGGCGCCGCATCGCTCACTTGGGCAAGCGAATGAAGGGCGAGGTCGATGAAATCGAGCATTATGTTTGTCCTATAGAACGAAATCGAATGGTATGTCCGCCAGCGCACGATACGCATGGCCATTTTCGGTGTACGGCTTGAAGCGCGCAGTACGTACAGCCTTGAGCGCGGCGGCGTCCAGGCGTTCGTGCCCGGAAGAACTCTGAATCTTGGCGTCCAGAACTCTGCCGTCCGGCGAAATCAGCACACGCACGATCACCCTGCCCTGCTCGCCACGACGTTGCGAGATCCGCGGATACTCCGGTGTCGGCCGCCGGCCCATATAGTCGACGGAACTCACCATGCGAGGGCGATCCGGGTCTACCGGTGCATCCGGCGCCTTGGGAAGCGCGGCCGTCTCCTTGCCGGAAGGTGGTTTCCCCACAGGCGCATCCTGGGATGCTGCCGCTGCCGGTTTGGAGGGCTGCGGCTTGGGTACCGGCTTAGGCGCAGGCTTGGG
>JAJUFI010000010.1 GCA_029263795.1 Alcaligenaceae bacterium | reverse complement strand
CCCTTTTTGATTGGGCTCTTGCCCTCGCGCATTTCGGCGCGGTAGCGCAGTTCGTCTTCACCGCCTTCCCCAGTGTTCGACTTGCCGCCAAGGCGATTCATGGCGACTGCGAGCACTGCATGGGCCTCGGTGGAGATGGAGCCCAGCGACATAGCACCCGTGGCGAAGCGTTTGACGATCTCTTTGGCAGGCTCGACTTCGCTCAAGGGTATGGCCTTGGCAGGGTCGACCTTGAATTCGAACAGGCCGCGCAGGGTCATGAGACGACGCGATTGGTCGTTGATGAGCTGTGCGTATTCCTTGTAGGTGTTGTAGTTCTTGCCGCGGGTGGCGTGCTGCAGCTTGGCAATGGCGTCAGGCGTCCACATGTGCTCTTCGCCGCGCACACGCCAGGCATATTCGCCACCTACTTCGAGATCTTTGTCCAGCAGCGGGTCGGTGCCAAAGGCTGCGGCATGCTGACGCAGAGCCTCCTCGGCAATCTGGAAGATGCCAATGCCTTCAATGTGGCTGGCGGTGCCCGTGAAGTATTTGTTGACCAGATCTGAATTCAGGCCCACTGCTTCGAAGATCTGTGCGCCCGTGTAGGACATGTAGGTGGAGATGCCCATCTTGGACATCACCTTGTTCAGACCCTTGCCGACAGCCTTGATGTAGTTGGCCACCGCTTTTTCCGGGTTATCGCCGGCTGCCAGGGTTTCCAGGGCCAGATAGGGGTGGACGGCTTCGGCGCCATAGCCGCCGAGCAGCGCGAAGTGGTGCACCTCACGCGCCGATCCGGTTTCCACGACCAGCCCGGTGCGCGTACGCAGACCGGCACGAATGAGATGATGGTGGATGGCGGAAGTCGCCAGCAGGGCCGGGATGGCCACGCGCTCGGCGTTGACGTTGCGGTCCGTGATCAGCAGGATGTTGTAGCCGCTCAAAACAGCATCCGCAGCGTTGGAGCAGAGCGAAGCGATGTAAGCCTCAATACCCTGCGGGCCCCACTGCGCGGGGTAGGTGATGTCCAGTTCGTAGCAGCGGAATTTGCCGTGGGTGATTCTCTCGATATTGCGGATCTGCGCCATGGCGGCGAAATCCAGCACCGGCTGCGAAACCTCGATGCGTTGCGGCGGGTTGACATTGTTGATGTCCAGCAGATTGGGCTTGGGGCCGATGAAGGACACCAGCGACATCACCAGCTGCTCACGAATCGGGTCGATGGGCGGGTTGGTAACTTGCGCGAACAGCTGGCGGAAGTAGTTGTAGAAAGGCTTGGGCTTGTGTGAAAGCACAGCCAGGGGGGCGTCGTTGCCCATGGATCCGATGGCTTCCTCGCCATTGCGGGCCATGGGCTCCAGCACGACGCGAATGTCTTCCTGGGTCCAACCGAAGGCCTGCTGGCGCTGCAGCAGGCTGACCGAGGAGCGTGGTGCAATGGCCTCGGCAGGGGGGGCGTCCAGGCTCTCCAGCTTCACGCGCAGTCGCTCGATCCACTGGCGGTAAGGGCGCATGCTGGCCAGTTGCGACTTGATTTCATCGTCTTCAATGATCCGGCCCTGTTGCAGGTCGATCAGGAACATGCGGCCCGGTTGCAGACGCCACTTCTTGACGATGCGGTGCTGGGGAATGCTCAAGGTTCCCGCTTCGGAGGCCATGATGACGAGGTCATCGTCGGTGATGACGTAACGGGCCGGGCGCAGGCCGTTGCGGTCCAGCGTTGCGCCGATCTGGCGGCCGTCGGTGAAAGCCACCGCGGCAGGGCCGTCCCAGGGCTCCATCATGGCAGCATGGTATTCGTAGAACGCCCGCCGGTTTTCATCCATGTCGGCATGCTGTTCCCAGGCTTCGGGAATCATGATCATCATGGCGTGGGCCAGGGAATAGCCCGACATCACCAGCAGTTCCAGGCAGTTGTCGAAGGTCGCGGTGTCGGACTGGCCTTCGTAAACAATGGGGTAGAGCTTCTGCAGGTCCTGACCCAATACGGCTGATTCCATCGCTCCCTCGCGAGCGCGCAACCAGTTGAAGTTGCCCTTGAGAGTGTTGATTTCGCCGTTGTGGGCGATCATGCGGTAAGGATGGGCGAGCGGCCAGGCGGGGAAGGTGTTGGTGGAAAAGCGTTGGTGCACCAGCGCGAGTGCGGAAACGGCGCGGGCGTCGGACAGGTCGCGGTAATAGCGTCCCACCTGGTTGGCCAGCAGCAGGCCCTTGTAGACTACCGTCCGTACTGAAATCGACGGTACGAAGTACTCCTGACCGTGAGCCAGTTTCATTTGCTGGATGGCGTGACTGGCGGTCTTGCGGATCACATACAGCTTGCGCTCCAGAGCATCAGGTACCGAGATGCCCGGGCCGCGCCCAATGAAGAGCTGGCGGATCACCGGCTCGCAATCGCGCACGGTTGGCGACATTGGCATTTCGCGGTCCACAGGCACGTCACGCCAGCCCAGGACAACCTGGCCTTCGTCGCGCACGGCACGTTCCAGTTCCTGCTCACAGGCCAGCCGAGATGCTGTTTCCTTGGGCAGGAACACCATGGCCACCCCGTACTCGTCCGGGGGCGGGAGTTCTATGCCCTGTTTGGCCATTTCTTCACGGTAGAGCGCATCGGGAATCTGAATCAGGATACCCGCGCCGTCGCCCATCAACTCGTCGGCACCCACGGCGCCCCGATGGTCGAGATTCTCCAGAATCTTCAGACCCTGCTGAATGATGGCGTGGCTTTTGCGGCCCTTGATATGGGCAACGAAGCCCACACCACAGGCATCGTGTTCATTGTTGGGGTGATAGAGGCCCTGAGGGCCGGGTGCGCTGACAGTGCGCGGCACCACGGTGGGGGCGCGACCGGTACGGTTGGCGTTCGGGACAGATGCTGACATATTCTTGCTCGCGGATAGGGGCAGAAAGGGCGCCTTATAGGGGCGATGCGCGTTGGCAAGAAGAAAAAATAGCTCTACTTTTTGTGCGCCACAACAAAAATAATAGGGGTCGGTCCCCTATTAAAAAGGGCTGGTGTTTTCTTTCGAAAAAATGGGGACGTAGATAATTAGATGAAAATAAAAAAGTTAAATGTTTTTATTGCGAGATTTAGGAGTCGCGGCCTGGCCCAAATCGAGGAAATTAATTTGTAACAGGAGTTGCGGCGGGTTTACGCGGGCGGCCTCTGGGAGCAGGCGCGGCACGACGGCTGGCGCGACCGCCCATGCGGGCGAGAAACTCTTCATCCCCCAGCGCCCATTGGCCTTGAACACACGCCTGAATACGGTCGGCAGTGCCTGCACTGATGCCAGCCTGCAATACTTCGCGGTAGCGCGCTTGCCGTGCGAATGGGGTGTTGCCAAGGCCCCAGTAAGCGGCGTGTTCCTTCACCAGTTTGCTATCTGGCCGCTGTCCCGTGTGCTCTTGGGCTGAAGACCACGGCCAGCGTGAGGGTGTGTCCACCAGGCCGTCCCGGACGGGTGCGGACTCTAGCCATGCCAGGCAGGGAATGACCCACTCATCGGCCACGAGGGCACTTCGATAGCGTTCCTGAAACACGCGGCCATGTACCATACGGGCGGCCATGCTGCGCCCAAGACCTTGAAGTACGCGAGGCAAGGCGTCTTCCTGGGCGGGTGTGGCAAGCAGAAGAATGCGATCCAGCAGAATTGCCCAGCCATGCAAAGCAACCGGGCGTCTGGCCAGTTCGGCGACCAGCCACTGCTGGATGAGATCCAGAGCCTGGGCGGGGGTGGCGTCGTTGGCGCTGGCGAGCGGGCGTACCAAACGCGCCTGCACGAGCTGAGGCGTGTCGGGGGCATAGAGGCGCGCAAGTCTGGCCATGCAGGAATTTTAATTTATTCTTGTGCGCCTACGGGCGGATTGCATCCGGCGGCAGAAAACCGATCGCAACTTTCAGCATCATGGCTAGCCCTGCTGGCTTGCCAGCCATTCGTCACATTCTTTGCGCAGTAGGTCTCCCATGACCTGGCGCCTGGTGGCGTCCAGCCGCTGACTGATGGCGCCAAAACTGATGGCCACCCGGGTGATGTCACTGATTTGAAAGGAATAACCCACACCGGAAATTCCGGGTGTGATTGCGTCTACGATTTCTGCAAACCCCTTCGCCCGCGCCTGCTGGGCACGAGCCAGCAGCGTTTCCAGTGGCAAGCCCGCAGCATGGTAGGCGTCGGCATGGCGCCCGTGAATTTCCCGGATGGTGGCATCGTCAAAGCGCGACAGTAGGGCCAGCCCACCCGCGCCCATGCCCAGCAGCCGTTTCTCGCCGACATCGATGGTGAAGATACGCACCGGGAACTCGCCGTGTTCCCGCAGCAGGCACAAGGCGTAATCACCTTGTTGAACGATGAGGAAGACTGTGTCGCCGGAAAGGCGGCACAGGCGCTTGGTCAGGGGCCGCAGCGTGTCTGCAATAGGCTCGCTGTGCATGGCGGAAAACCCGATCTGCATGGCATCGACCCCCAGGTGATATAGGCGCTGCTGGGTGCTGCGCCGCGCGAATCGCTCTTCCACCAGACAACTGAGCAGACGATGAGCGGTTGAACGCTCCAGCCCACTCATGGCGGTTATTTGCTGCAGGCTGAGGCCGCGGCGGTCAGATGGCGAGCAGCGCCTGCTGATGGCGGAACTGCTGGTCATGGAAGCGGCGCAAGGTTCCGTTGAACAGGCCATCCAGACACACGGCGCCATGGGGTTCACCTGGGAGTGCCCGGTGCATTTTCACTTCAAGCGGGTGAAGCATCTGGCGGCCATCCTGCGCCAGACGCATGACTCTTCCGTGATACTGGACCGTCTCTGGCACATGGCCGGGTGAGCCTGGACGGGATCTCGACTGCCCCAAGAGGTGAAGGGCGGGGCCATCGCCTTGCCGCCCGTCACACTCAATCCTGAAGCGTCAGACCCATCTGCCAGAAATCGGCTTCCAGCCTGGTAGCTTCTGAGAAGATTTTGGCCAGCTCATGGAAGCGGGTGTCGCTGATGCCTTCCATTTGCGCATTGATCCAGTCAACTTCCGCTTGCGCGGCCTGCTGGAACTCGCGGGATGTGTACATATCCAGCCATGCCCCGTAGGGGTTGCCCATGCGCACAGTGAAGCGCTGGTCCATCAGCCAGTTGCCGATTTCCGCATAGCCCACGATGCAGGGGGCCAGTGCCACGTGCAGGTCCAGGATGTCGCCGCGGTTGCCGGTTTCCAGTACGTATCGGGTATAGGCAAGGGTGGCGCGCGACTCTTCAAGCCGGGCGAGTTCCGCTTCGTCAATGCCCCATTCCGCGCAGAATTTCACATGCAGGCCGAGTTCGATGTCGATGATGGCCTTGAGTGATTCCAGCGACTGTCGCAACTGAGTGATGTCCTTGCTCTTGTATACGGCCAGGCCCCAGGCACGGCCGAAATGCACCAGAAACAGATAATCCTGCTTCAAATAGTGCTGGAAGGCTTCCATGGGCAAGGTTCCAGCGCCCAGTTGTTTGACGAATTCATGCTCGCAATAGGCGCGCCATTCCGTTGAACATGCCTGCTTGAGTCGCTCGAAAGGGGTGGACATTGCTTGTGTATGCCTCCTGAACAATGAAGTAGCCGATTGGGCGGCCAGCCGTTCACAGACAATGCACATGGAAATGCCTTTACCTGGGCCGGCCGCCAGCCTGCAGTTTGCCGGCTCCGATGAAGCCGGTCGCCAGCAGTGTACCCAAGAGCACAACTGAGGCCGCGCCCAGCATGCGTAGGCCAACCGGCTCGTGCAGGATGATCGCACCCCAGAAGATGCCGAAAAGGGGTACGAGGAAGGTGACAGTGATGCTGCGCGAAGCTCCCACGCGGTCAATCAGGCCGTAATAGATGAGGTAGGCCAGCCCGGTGCAGAGCAGGGACAGCGAAAGCGCGGCACCCCAGGAAGTCATTGGCACCGGTGCGGCGGGCCAGGTGTAGAGGGCCAGGGGCAACATGGCGATGGCGGCCACTGTCACACTACCGGCAGCCATTGCAAGCGGGTCAACGCCCTTCAGGAAGCGGGTTGTATAGCAGGCAGCATAGGCGTAGCACAGCGAAGCCCCGAGAACGGCCAGAACCCCGAAACCCATGCCGCCGGCCTCAAATGACAGGTCTTTCCATACCAGCAGCAGAATGCCGGTAAAACCCAAGCCCAGTCCCAGTATGCGCAGATTGGACAGGGCCTCCTTCAGCCACAGCCGTGCAATCAGTGCACCGAAAAGCGGGGTCATTGCGTTGATTACGGCCATGATGCTGGCCGGCACCGTCTGGGCGGCAACATTGAATAGAAGGAATGGCAGGCCCGCTGCGAATATGCCCACCACACTGATGTGCCGCAGGTTGCTCCAGAAAGCTCTGAGACTCCCCCGCGCTGCGGCAACTGCGAGCAGGAACAGGGCCGCAGCTCCCAGTCGGATCTCCACCAGGGCAAAGGGGCCGAAGTCGCCTACGCTCAAACGCATGAAAAGAAAGGAACTGCCCCAAATGGCGGCAAGAAGGAAAAGGTCTCGGTAATCTCTGGCTTGCATTTGATGTAATTCGACAGGAAGAGAAGCCAGCAATGGCTTGGTCCGGGAGTAAGATATTACGGATTATCCTCTTTCAAACTAGTGAGGTGTAAGTGCAGGAGCTGAAGAACTCGTCACTGTTCCGACAACAGTGCTTTATCGATGGGGTGTGGTGTGATGCCGATCAAGGTGCCACCATTCCGGTCACCAACCCGGCCACGGGTGCTCAGTTGGGCACCATTCCACGCATGGGCGCAGCTGAAACACGCCGTGCAATTGAAGCTGCCAACAAGGCGTGGCCCGCGTGGCGCGCGAAGACCGCCAAGGAAAGGGCGGACATTCTGCGCCGTTGGTTCAACCTGATGCATGAGCATGCTGATGACCTTGCCCGCATCATGACGCTCGAGCAGGGTAAGCCGCTTCCCGAGGCGCGGGGCGAGATTTCTTATGCGGCCTCGTATCTCGAGTGGTATGCCGAAGAGGGCAAACGCGCGTATGGCGACACCATTCCCACCAATGCGCCGGATCGACGCATTGTGGTGCTGAAGGAGCCGGTTGGTGTTTGCGCCGCCATCACACCCTGGAACTTCCCTTCCGCCATGATCACGCGCAAGGCAGCGGCAGCGTTGGCGGCTGGTTGCCCGATGGTCGTCAAGCCTGCCACACAGACCCCTTATTCTGCTCTGGCCTTGGCTGTTCTGGCCACCGAAGCCGGCGTTCCGGCAGGGGTGTTCTCTGTGGTAACCGGTTCAGCGGCGGAAATCGGCGGCGAAATGACCAGCAACCCGCTGGTGCGCAAACTGAGCTTCACCGGTTCGACCGAAATCGGCCGCAAGCTGATGGAGCAGACCGCGCCCACCATCAAGAAGGTGTCCATGGAACTGGGCGGAAATGCGCCTTTCATCGTGTTCGACGACGCCGACCTGGATGCTGCAGTGGCCGGAGCCATTCTCAGCAAGTACCGCAACACGGGGCAAACCTGTGTGTGCGCGAACCGTCTCTATGTACATGACAAAGTCTATGACGCTTTTGCGGAAAAGCTGGTCAAGGCGGTCAAGGAGCTGCGCGTGGGCGATGGCCTGCAGGACGGCGTCACCCTTGGGCCGCTGATCGACGAACACGCGGTCAGAAAGGTGCAGGAGCATATTGACGACGCGCTGGAGCAGGGTGCGCAAGTGCTGACAGGTGGGCGTGTACATGCGCTGGGCGGTACATTCTTCGAACCCACTGTGCTGGCCAACATGACCCCGGCCATGAAGGTTGCCCGTGAGGAAACCTTCGGTCCGCTGGCGCCGCTGTTCCGCTTCAGCACCGATGAAGAAGTGGTTGCAATGGCCAACGATACCGAGTTCGGTCTGGCCGCCTATTTCTACAGCCGCGACATCGGTCGTGTATGGCGGGTTGCCGAAGCCCTGGAGTACGGCATGGTGGGCATCAATACAGGCATTCTGTCCAATGAGGCGGCGCCCTTTGGCGGGGTGAAGCAATCAGGCGTGGGCCGCGAAGGCTCGCATTATGGCCTGGATGACTACATGGTCATCAAATACCTCTGCATGGGTCTGTAAACACAAAAGGGCTGGAATTCTGGTTCCAGCCCTTTTTTGTACGTGTGCCTGACCAGCCCTTCCTCTACTGCAGGCCCTTGAGGCGATCCACCCAGTAGCGAGTGGAGGCGTCATACCCTTCGCCGCCCACCGCTTCCCCGGAAAGTTCACGAGTCAGGCCCGAGGCCAGCTGCTTGCCGTATTCGACCCCCCATTGATCGAAGGGGTTGATGCCCCAGATGATACCCTGCACGAAGACCTTGTGTTCGTAGAGAGCCAGCAATGCGCCCAGGGTGTAGGGGGAAAGCCGTGGCAGCACGATGAGGTTGGACGGCCGGCCACCGCCATAGACGCGGTGGTGTGCCAGCCACCTGGCCTGGTCCTCCGGCATGCCAGAGGCCATGCATTCCTCCAGAGCCTCTTCATACGACTTGCCTTGCAGCAGTGCCTGCCGCTGTGCGAGGCAGTGCGCCAGCAGAATGCGGTGGTGGGTGGGCCAACCGTGGTCGGCCTGAGCGCAGATGATGAAGTCCACCGGGGCACCGTCGCTGCCCTGATGCAGCCATTGGAAGAAAGTGTGCTGGGCATCGGTGCCGGGCATGCCCCAGACGGCGGGGCCGGTGGGCACTTTCACACTTGCCCCGTTGAGATCCACGGACTTGCCCAGTGACTCCATCTCCAGCTGCTGGATGTAGGGCACCAGATTGGCCAGACGGAAGTCATATGGGGCGATGTTCAGTGAGCCATATCCCAGCACACTGCGATTCACAATGCCCGAAAGCGCCATCTGTACGGGAGCGTTCTCGGCAATGGGCGCTTCGGCAAAGTGTTTGTCCATGGCGGCGGCACCAGTCTGCATGCCGGCAATGACGTCGGCACTGACTGCCAGGGCTGTTGTAAGGCTGACGGCGGACCAAAGCGAGAAGCGCCCGCCCACCCATTCCCAGAGCTTGAAGATATGGGCTTCCGGAATGCCCCATTGGCGGGCGGCTTCCGGCCTTGCGGTAATCGCGATCATCTGACTGGCAGGGTCGGCCACGCCGGCTGCTTCCAGCCATTCGCGGGCGCGACGCCCGTTTTCCAGTGTTTCGGCGGTGGTGAAAGATTTGGACGCCATCACGATCAGGGTGTCGTGGGGGTCAAACCCCGACAAGCCACCCTGAATGGCGTGGCCGTCAATATTGGCCACAAAATGCACGTTGCGCCAGGTGCCGGCGTAGCCGAAGGCGGCGACAGCCAGGCGGACGCCCCAGTCGCTTCCACCTATACCGATGTGAACGATGTTGCGCCAGCGCCGCTTGGAATCGGCGGTGTGGATGAATTCAAAGAGACGCTGGCGTTCGGCGGCGATCTCCGGCTTGGGTGCCGGTGCCCGCAGGGCGGTGTGCCAGGCTGCCCTGCTTTCCGTGATGTTGACAATGTCGCCTTCGAGCAGCCGACGGCGCTGTTCCTCGAAGTTGCGCGCCTCGAGCAGAGCAATACCGGCTTCCGTAAGAGCTGGCGATGCATGCTGGCCGCTGATATCCAGATCAATTCCCGCAGCGTTGATGAGCGCAAGGCGGGAGGTGTCCACCTTGGCGGACCGGGCCGCCTGTTCAAATACGGACCATTCGGGCAGAGTGGTCAGGTCGGCGGGATGAGCGCGGCTGTTCGCGCTTTCTTCTGTAGTCTTTTTCACGCTTGCTCCGGATGTGAGGACATCTGCGGAGCAATTGTAATGCCGCGGTGCGTCGCGGCCAGGGGTCAGCGGCGACGACGGCTGGCGGATGCTCCAGCAGGGCGACCGGTCAGATGGCGGTAAACAATGCGCGCCTTGCCGAGGTCGTAGGGGGACATTTCCAGCGAAACTTTGTCGCCGGCCAGGATGCGGATGTGGTGCTTGCGCATTTTTCCGCCCGTGTAGGCAACGACATTGTGACCATTGTCCAGTGTTACGCGGAAACGGGAATCGGGCAGTACTTCAGTGACAAGACCACCCATTTCGATGAGTTCTTCTTTGGCCATGTAACCTCCTTGAGTTGTGTCTGCTAAATACCAGAGCCGCGCGCATACGCGGATGGAGCGTCAACGCCCATGGGCCGGGTGCGGCCGGAGCGTGTGGTGGTGATGCGTTCGAAGGAACGAATCGGCGGCGGGTGCCTGGTGCAGGGCCGGTGGCCCGGGAAGCTGCGCCACGAAGGCGTGGGACGGAAGTAGCGCCTGCCAACAGGCAGTGGCGCTGTGAGAGAGTGCGATACTGGCTGCGGAGAGTGATCCGCAGGGCACCTGCCTGGAAAACCGTTTCATTGTAACATGTTCGAGTACGAATTACTAGGGTTTTCCTTGATGGATCATCAGCCCGCGGTTTGCTTGGCCTGGCGGTCAAACATGCTATCTTCTGACGCTTTCGCGTTTCCCCTTATTCCGAGCTCAGCATGAAAATACTTGTCACTGGTGGCGCCGGCTTCATTGGCTCGGCCGTGGTCCGTCATCTCATACAGAACACCTCAGACAGCGTGGTCAATGTGGACAAACTGACCTACGCCGGAAATCTGGAATCTCTGGTCAGTGTGGAGAACGACCCCCGCTACGCATTCGAGAAAGTCGACATCTGCGACGCCACCGAGGTGGCCAGGGTATTTCGCGAACATCAGCCGGATGCCGTCATGCATCTGGCAGCGGAATCGCACGTGGACCGTTCCATTGATGGCCCGGCGGCTTTCATTCAGACCAACATCGTCGGCACATATACGCTGCTGGAAGCCGCGCGCGAATACTGGCGCGGTCTTGAGGGCGACAAGAAAGCAAACTTCCGCTTCCACCATATTTCCACCGATGAGGTTTATGGCGATCTCGAGGGCCCGGAAGACCTGTTCCGCGAAACCACGCCGTACGCGCCCAGCTCACCCTATTCCGCCAGCAAGGCCAGTTCCGACCATCTGGTGCGAGCCTGGCGCCGCACATACGGGCTTCCGACCCTGGTCACGAATTGCTCGAACAATTACGGGCCCTACCACTTCCCGGAAAAACTCATTCCCCTGGTCATCCTGAACGCCCTTGAGGGCAAGCCTCTGCCCATTTATGGCAAGGGAGACCAAGTGCGTGACTGGCTCTATGTTGAAGATCACGCACGTGCGCTGTGCCTGGTGGTGAAGGAGGGTGTGGTCGGTGAAACCTACAACATTGGCGGCCACAACGAGAAGCGCAATATTGAAGTGGTGCGCGCCATCTGCCAGTTGCTTGAGGAGCTGCACCCGCAGAAGCCCGCGGGCGTGGCAAGTTACGAAGATTTGATCACCTTCGTGGCCGACCGTCCGGGGCATGATCTGCGCTACGCCATCGACGCAAGCAAGATCCAGCGCGAGCTTGGCTGGAAACCGGCGGAAACGTTTGAAAGCGGCCTGCGCAAGACAGTCCGCTGGTATCTGGATAACCAGGAATGGTGCCGACACGTGCAGGACGGCAGTTACCAGCGGGAGCGCCTGGGAACGGGAAAGTGATCCGTCACATTTCCTTCAAGGCCGGCCCTGCATGAACCGGGCTGGCCTTTCCGCACGGATGGCGGGGGCCGGGCTCGCTGTGGTTACGGTTTGAAACGTATTTAAGCTAGCATGGAAGGCGTGGCACTTAGGAGTTGATCATGAGCTCATGGAAGAGTATTGCCGTATTCATTGACCCTGCCGATCCCGACTACAACATTATTGATTACGCCGGCTGGCTGGCTCAGCAGTGTGACGCGCATCTGATTGGAATTTTCAACATGGGCGGCCTGGCCCGTGGCCCGGACGGCTACACCGCAGTGCGCGGGGACGCTGCCATCCAGGATTGCATTGCCCGTCGCCGGCAGCGCGAGGAAAAAGCCGTTTTTGCCGCCGGCCAGCGCCTCGCCGAAGTGGGTCGGGGTCGGGGTGTCTCGGTGGAATTCCGAGTACTGTGGCGCGCCAATGAGGCGGAAGAGGCCGTGCTCAATTCCCTGCACTGCGATCTGGTCTTGATCGGTGATCGCAAGGACAGCTGGCTGCCTCAGAATGTCACGCCGGAACGGGTCGTCTTCGAAGTGGGAGTGCCTGTTATCGTGGTTCCAGAAGGCTGGCGGCAACCGGAGAAAATCCAGCGGGTGCTGGTTGCCTGGAATGCAACCCGCGAAGCGCGCCGGGCCATGACTGATGCCCTCACATACATCACGCTGGCGGAACAGACCTTGCTGCTGGTGATCGACCCCGACAAGCAGGAAGGCCGCTTCGGCGATGTCCCGGGGGCCGACGCCGCGCGTCACCTTGCACGGCACGGTGGCAATGTACTCACCCTCACGGAAAACTCCTATGGACGCCCCATTGGTGAAGTCATACTCTCGGTGGCGGCTAGGGAAGGGGTAGATCTCATCGTCATGGGAGCTTACAGCAAGCCACGTACGCGCCAGCTCCTGTTCGGTGGTGTCACCCGATCCATGCTGACCTCGATCCGTTACCCGCTGTTGATTTCCCGCTGAAGGTGGCGGCTGGGGCATTGATTCTGCGTTAATAACCAGGAAACTCCATGAACGGTCATCAGGAACAGGAACCCTCTTCGAGGTCGTCGGGTCAAATGGAAAATCGTCCCGGGGGGGCAGGCCTGCCGTCTTCGGGCCTCGTCGCAGACGTGCTGGTTCAGGCGCGCGCCCGCTGGGGCTGGTTTGTGGCGCTGGGCCTTGTGCTGCTGTCGCTGGGTGGTCTGGCCCTGGCCCATGTCTTCATCGCCACGCTAGCGAGCGTGGTATTCATCGGTTCACTCATGATTTTTGCCGGCGCCGGTCAGCTGGTCCATGCGTGGCGTATCCGGCAGGCTGGCGGCTTCCTCCTCTGGAGTTTCAGCGGGCTTTTCTACCTGGCGGCCGGCCTGTTCGCTGTGGTGTTTCCGCTCCAGGGTGCCAGCATGCTGACCTTGTTGCTCGGTGCCATGCTCATCGCCGTTGGCGCACTGCGCACCTGGCTGTGGTTCAATCATCGGGGCCAAAGGGGGTGGAGCTGGTTGGGCGTGTCGGGCGTCCTCACTTTCCTGGTGGGTTTGCTGGTCGCCATAGATTGGCCGGGCAACAGTGTGTGGGTGCTGGGCCTGCTGCTCGCACTGGACCTCCTGTTTCAGGGTTGGTCGGCGCTTCTGCTCGGTCTGGTGCTGCGACAGGGGGCAAGTCGCTGAACTTGTTCCAGGTGTAAACAATATATACACCTTCCTGGGCGTCACACCCAGGAACCTGGCTTTCGGAGACGTTTGCGTGAGTGTTGTGATTTGCTGATTGCCTCCTTTCCGTTGCGAATCTGGCGCACAGCCATGAGCATGGGGCTGCGCAAGAAGGTGGCAGTTCTGTTCATCGGCATGCTGGTGGTCGCGGGGCTGAATCTTGGCTTGCTGCATCGTATGCTGCAGGATTTCAACGGTGTGGCCACCACGGCCACTGTCGCGGGCAAGCTGCGCATGCTGGGCCAGAAGCTGGGCTATGAAGCGTTGTCGGTGAGTAGCGGCGTCAGTGAAGCCTACGAAACTCTGGAACACGACATCGTTGATTTTGACGCAGCCTACCTGGTGTTGCGCAGCGGGGGTACGGCGTTCAATGAGTTCATCCATCCGCTGGATGCTTCCTATGGCACCGTGCTGGACGCGGTCTGGCTGGCATGGCGGCCCTATCGGGATCACATTCGGGAACTGGTGGCTGCCACCCGTCAGGGAGACCGGGGCGAGGTGGTTGCCCTGCAAGCCTCGCTGGCGGGCGTGTCGGCGGATCTGCTGGCAAAGACGGATGAGCTCATTCAGATACTGGTGGGACACGCACAGGAAACCCAGAACAACGCGCTTGAGCGCATGTACTTGTTGCTGGGTTTCAACGCGCTCGTGTTGCTCGCAACTTATATCGCCGTGAGCGGACACGTCGTGGAGCCCATACAAAAGCTGGCCGATTTTTGCCGGCAGATGGCCAAGGGCAATTACGAGGCGCGCATTGCACACGACTATGACGATGAGGTGGGCCAGCTTGCCCAGGCATTGAATCATTCCTCTGAAAAAATCGGTCAGCTGATGCAGGCGATCGACCATGAGCGCAGGGAGCTGCAGCGCACCAGTGCCATGTTTCACGGCGTGGCGCGCAATGAGGTCACCGGCGTTTTCGTCATTGATGCCAACATGCGGTTCCGCTATGTCAACGCGAAGATGGCTGACATGTTCGGATACCGGCCCGAAGAAATGTGCGATGCCTTGTCCGTGCATGATCTTCTTCTCAGCCCCGACTCGGACGGCTGGTGGAACCAGCTGGCAGGCGAGACACAGCAACGCGGCAGCGCGTCGCAGCATTACGAAACCCAGATCCGGCATCGTGACGGCAGGCCTCTGGATATCGAGGTGTTTGCTTCGCGCATGGTGCTGGACGGTTCACCGGCTGTAATCGGCATCGTGCTGAACGTGACACAGCGCAAGGTCGCCGAAGCCTCGCTGCGCAGGGCGGCGCTGGTGTACGCCAACACCAGTGAGGCAGTAGTGGTGACTGATGCAGACGGCATCATCCTTGACATCAACCCCGCGTTCACGGCGATCACCGGATACACGGCGTCAGAGGCGCTGGGGCGGCCCATGAGCATTCTTTCTTCCGGCCGCCATGGGCCGGACTTCTACAATGCAATGTGGCGGAGCCTGCATGAAACCGGCAAGTGGTCGGGCGACATCAGAAATCGCAGGAAGGACGGTAGCGAGTACGTGGAACGTCTCACCATAGACACCTCTTACAACGAGAACGGCACGGTCAATTGCCACATTGGTCTGTTCTCAGATGTGACGGCCGAGCGGCGCAAGGAAGAGACCATCTGGAAACAGGCGCATTACGATCACCTGACAGGCTTGCCAAACCGGAAGATGTTCCACGAAGCACTGGAGCAAGCCATGGAGACGGCCAGCAGCAATGGTCGCTGCATGGCCCTGATCTTCCTTGACCTGGACTACTTCAAGGAAGTGAATGATTCTCTGGGGCACGACGTGGGCGACGAGTTGCTGCAGGAGGTCGCCCGGCGGTTGCGGCGAGCCGTGCGGGAGCACGATTTGGTCGCCAGGCTGGGGGGTGACGAGTTCACCCTGATTCTGAAGAATGCCGACATGCCGAAGAACGTGGAAGAGGTCTGTCGTCGGGTTCTGAAAACCCTGGCCGAACCTTACATCTTTGGCGAACACTCCATTATGGTGTCGGCCAGCCTCGGGGTCACGGTATTTCCGCGTGATGGCAGCAGTGTCACCGAGCTGTTGCAGAATGCCGACCTGGCCATGTACGCGGCAAAGGATGCCGGTCGCAACCAGTTCCGCCATTTTTCCGCGGAGATGCAGCAGCAGGCACAGCAGCGCCGCGAGCTGTTGCGCGAACTTCAGCAAGCTCTGGATGCGCAGCAATTCGAGCTTTACTACCAGCCGGTGGTCGAGCTCGCGACGGGGCGGATCTGCAAGGCCGAGGCGCTCATACGATGGCACCACCCTGAGCGGGGCCTGGTGTCGCCGGGAGATTTTATCCCTCTCGCCGAAGATTCCGGGCTGATCGTGCCAATCGGAGACTGGGTGTTCCGCTGCGTGACGGAGCAGCTGGCGCATTGGCGCGACACACTGGGAAGCGACTTCCAGGTGAGCGTGAACGTGTCGCCCGCCCAATTCATGTCGGAAGAGCTGGACCCGGGGGCATGGCTCGCCCATGTACAGGGGCAGGGGCTGCCAGCTACCGCCGTGCTGATGGAAATTACCGAAAGGGTGCTGCTAAAGGCAGACAGCGCCGGAAAGAATAAGTTGCTGGCCTTCCGCGATGCAGGGGTGCAGCTGGCCCTGGATGATTTCGGCACCGGCTATTCATCGATGGCCTACCTGAAGCGCTTCGACATCGACTTCATCAAGATTGACCAGATGTTCGTCCATAACATCACTTCGGATGCCGACGACCTCGCACTGTGCCAGGCCATGATTGCCATGGCGCACCGGCTCGGGCTGAAAGTAGTGGCTGAAGGTGTGGCCACAGAGGCACAGCACGAGCTGCTGGTCGAGGCCGGCTGCGATTATGCCCAGGGCTTCCTCTATGCGAGACCGCTCCCGGTGCCGAGTTTCGAGGCTTTGGCGACGGAAGGTCTGCCCCAGCTTACGCCCCTGGCCTGAGTTTTCGCCTGAATCCGGCTGGGCCTAAACAGCGACGCACTAAGCGGGGCAGTCAGACGCAGTGTTTATTCGGCAGCCATGACTTTGCGGATGTCTTCCGCACTTTGCTCAGGCGTCTGCTCGTGGCGCAGGGCAATGCGCAGCTTGCCGTTGCGGTCAAAGACATAGGTGAGCGCCGTGTGTTCCATGGTGTAGGAATTCCCGGTGGGTACCTTGGCATAGTAAACGCGGTATGCCTTGGCCACTGCAGCGGTTTCCTGTTCGGTGCCGTACAGACCCAGGAAGCTGGGGTCGAATGCCTGGGTGTATTCACGCAGCACTTCCGGCGTGTCGCGATCGGGGTCGACCGTGATGAAGATCACCTGAAGTTGATCACCCTCTTTGCCAAGCAGCGATTTGATCTGCGCGGCATTGACCAGGGCAGTGGGGCAGACATCCGGACACTGTGTGAAACCGAAGAACAGCAGGACGACCTTGCCCTTGAAATCTTCCAGTGTGCGCACACGGCCGTCCGGATCCTTCAATTGGAAGCCATCGCCGAACGAAGCACCGGACAGGTCAATGCCGTGAATGTCCTGCAGGCTGGCTTCGGATTTGCCACAGGCGGTCAAGCCCACAGCCAGCATGGTTGCACACAGTGCCGTGAGAAACGACCTGCGAAAGCTTGAAAAGCGTGATGGCATACCTACTCCAGTGAATCAGCGGACAATCAACATGAAAAGCATACCCTAAAGCATGCGGGCTGCCTTGATGCTTCACACGTTTGTGTGAACTGCTCTGACTCTTGGGCATGCCAGGGTTTACACTAGGTATGGTTCATTACTCTGCGGGGGGATTCCAAGTGAAGAATTCTACGGAACAAAGACTGATCGATATAGAACTGAAACTGGTCAGCCTGGAAGACACGGTTCAGAGTCTGAATGAACAGGTTTACGAGCAGGGCCGACAGCTCGACGAACTGCGGGCCTTGTGCCGCCTTCTGGTCGCTCGTCTGGAAGAGTCAGCCGGGCATGTTCCTGCGGTCGCCGCAGTGGACGAACGTCCTCCGCATTATTGATTTGGTCAGGAGAAAGTGTCTGCATGACTACCGCAAGCGGGGGTTGGGGCGAACTGCTGTCCGGGCGCAATGGCCTGCGCTCGCTCGCCCTGGCAGGGGGCGTGGCGCTGCACGCCATCAATGTCTACATGGTGACCACCATTCTCCCGTCGGCGGTACGCGATATCGGTGGGCTGGCCTATTACGCCTGGAACATGACCTTGTTCGTGGCCGCCTCCATATTTGGCTCGGCCATAACGCCCCGTCTGCTTTCAGGCACCGGCCCGCGTCGGGCATTGTCATGGGCGATTGCCATTTTTGGGTTGGGCAGTGCCGCATGTGCGCTGGCGCCGAGCATGCCGTGGATGCTGGTTGGCCGTAGCGTACAGGGCTTGGGCGGTGGGCTGTTACTAGGCTTGAGCTACTCCTGTGTGCGCCTCCTGTTCGAGGAGCGTCTGTGGTCGCGCGCCATGGTGCTGGTTTCCAGTATGTGGGGCGTGGCCACCCTTGCAGGGCCGGCCATTGGCGGGGTATTCGCCGAAGCTGGCTATTGGCGCGGTGCCTTCTGGTCAATGCTGCCACTTTCCGCTGCGCTCGCTGGCCTGGTGCTCACACAGATTTCGGCGGCGCAGCGCAGTAGTACCAGCCCGGCAGCGGCTCCTTTTGGCAAGATTGCTCTCCTCGTGATTACGGTGATGTTTGTATCCCTGGGCAGCTTGTCGCCATCCTGGCAATGGAACCTGGCCGCTATTGTGGCGGGAGTGTTCATTACGGTCGGTATTGCCCGTGCCGACCGTCATGCCGCCAGCAGGCTGTTACCCCAGGGGTCTTACGAGCGGGGCTCGGCCCTGGCCAGCCTGTATGCCTGCATTGCGCTGTTGAGCATAGGGGTCTGCACCGAGATCTATATTCCGTATTTTTTACAGACCATCCACAAGCAGTCACCGCTAATCGCCGGTTACTGGATGGTGCTGATGTCTGCCGGGTGGACGCTGGGTTCCTTCATCAGTTCGGGCCGCCGCCGGCCCATCGCAGACCGGCTGATTGCAGTCGGGCCCTGGGTATCGGCGGGCGGGCTGGTGGCGCTGGGTTTCCTGATGCCGGCCGGCTCCGGTGGCAGCATCATCTGGGCAATGGTCCCGCCGCTAATTCTGGTAGGGCTGGGCATAGGCCTGTGCTGGCCCAACATGCTGACCAGAGTCTTCAAAGCGGCGCCACAGGGCCAGGAAAACATTGCTTCAGCTGCAATTACGACACTGCAGCTGTATGCCATTGCGGTGGGCTCCAGCATGGCCGGCCTTGTCGCCAACCTTGCGGGCCTAGCCGACCCCGGTGGTGAGGAGGGTGCCCGCCAGGCAGCCTATGCCCTGTTCCTGGTATTTGCCCTGGCCCCGGCCGCGGCCGGCCTCATGTCAGGCGGTGCCAGGTGTGCATCGGGTGCCTAGGCACAGCCCAGCCACGCAAGGTGAGGTGCCGCTGCAAAGCGCCGGGTGACTCACGCAAAAGTGGCCGGGTCCGGGCCTGTACGCCCATCAGGGGAATCCAGCGCGGCGATGGCGGCCATGTCCGCTTCCGTGAGCTCGAAGTCGAAAATGGACATGTTTTCCCGCAGACGGGCTTCATTGGTGCTCTTGGGAATCACCATATTGCCCAGCTGCAGGTGCCAGCGCAGGATCACTTGTGCGACGCTGCGGCCAAGCCGGCTGGCAATGCCCTTGAGAACCGGGTCGTCGTTCAGCTTGTTGCGGGCAATCGGGCTCCAGGCCTGGGTCGCAATATCGTTGAGCCGGTGATATTCACGCAGTTCAGCTTGCTGGAAACGAGGATGCAATTCAACCTGGTTGATCACTGGCAACACACCGGTCTCATCCAGCAGTTCCTGAAGCTGCTCCGCATTGAAATTACATACGCCTATCGACTTGGCCAAGCCTGCGTCGCGCAGCTGGATCAAGGCTTCCCAGGCCTGCACGTACTGGCCTTGGCTGGGGACGGGCCAGTGGATGAGGTAAAGGTCCACGTACTCAAGACCCAAACGCCCCAGACTGGCTTCGAAAGCGGGTTTTGACAGCCCGTGTGCGTGGGCGTCGTTCCAGAGTTTGGTGGTGACGAACAGTTCTTCCCTGGGCAGACCGCACTTCCTGATGCCTTCGCCCACGCCTGTTTCGTTGTCATATATGGTGGCGGTATCGATGGCGCGGTAGCCAAGCCCCACAGCCCGGCGCACTACTTCTGCGGCCTGATTGTCCGGAATTTGCCAGGTGCCCAGGCCCAGGGTGGGGGCCTGCCGGCCATCGTGGAATGTCGTGATCTGCAGATCGTCAGTCATGCGACCTCCTTTTCAGGTGCACCCCAGTGGGGTACACGGGGTTTATGCACGAGGGGCCGATTATAGGATGCGATTGCCGCCTTGCCCTATCAAAGTGATTCAAATGGCCCTTATTCCGGCGTTATGCCTGTGACGAATTGATTTAGTATTGGGGATGGATGTCACGTCTGTCTTCACCGCCTCATACAGGCCCTCAATTATGGAAATCCGCCAATTCGAAGCATTTGCAGCTGTTCACGCTTCTGGTAGCGTAACGGCAGCCGCACGGTTGCTTGACCGATCCCAGCCAGTCGTCAGCCGGCAACTGCAAGACCTCGAAAATGAGCTCGGTTTCACACTGTTCACCCGTACGCGGCCACAGGTGACGCTCACTGAGCAGGGCAGGGAATTTCTCGAAGAAGTGCGCAACGTTCTCAGCGGCCTGCATCAGCTCGAGGCCCGTTCGCGCGAAATTGCGGAAGGGCGCGCGCGGCCCCTGCGCATTGCCACCTCGCTTTCCGTCGCGAATGGCCTGCTGCCAGCCGTGCTGGCCGAAGTCTTTGCCGAGAAGCCGGACTTCCAGAACAAGCTGTACGTCGAGGCCATGCCGTACGGGCAGATCATTTCCGTGCTGCAGGAAGGCAGTGCTGATGTCGCTTTCACCAGCCTGCCGGTGGAACTGGGTCGCTGCCAGTTGCACTGGTGCGCCCAGGCACCCTGCCAGGTGGCAATACCGGCTTCCCATCCGCTGGCTGACGAACCCGTGATCCGGTTGGCCCAGTTGGCTGAAGAGCGCATCATCTCGCAGTCCAATGCCTCCCGCATGCGGCACCGCTTGTCCACTGCGTTGATCGCTCCTGCATTGCAGAAGACTCAGCGGCAAATCGTTGCGAACTCCACCATGAGTTCCATCATGATGGTCAGGGCAGGCCTTGGGGTCGCCCTGGTCGACCCCTTCCTTGTCCAGCAGGTGCAGCCGGAAGGCGTGGTCTACAAGCCGTTCGAATCGTACGTGCCCTATACCTTGGGCGCCGTCACGCAGGGCGGCCGCCCCTTGTCGGAAGAAGTGTCATACCTTATTGAGGCTGTGCGCGATTATGCCTTCCGCAACGTGCCTCTGCTCACCGAGGGCGACAGCACGGGCGTCCCGGCCTGGCCCCTGCCTCCCTCCACGTCAGAAGACGACCAGGCCGAGCTGGAAGAGCCCGCACCCGACGGGAAGTAAGGTTCAGCGCGGCTGCAGGTGCGCGTCCTGAATGACACGGCCCCACCTGGCCGTTTCGCTTGCAAGCAGGCGGGCGAGGTCTTCCGGTGAGCCGCCCAGGGGGGTGGCGCCGGCCTCTAGTAATTTTTCCTGCAATTCCGGTGACTCCAGCACTTTATTGAGCGCTTCGTTATAGCGTTGAATGACGGCCTGTGGTGTGCCCCGGGGCGCAAGCAAGGCGTACCACTTTGTTGCCAGCAAGCCGGGGAAGCCTGCCTCAGCCAGGGTGGGAACATCGGGCAGGGCGGGGCTGCGTTCCGACGACATGACGGCCAGGGGCCGCAATTTGTCGTTGCGCACATAGTTCAGCACACCGGAAAGTACCTGGAACATGGCTTGAATATCGCCGCTTACAAGATTGTTGGTGGCCGGCTCGGCGGCGCTATAGGGTACATGGACCATATTGGTTCCGGTGGCGCTCATGTAGGCTTCGCCGGCCAGGTGCAGTGCGCTGCCGTTTCCGCTCGAGCCGAAATGCACCACGCCAGGGTATTTGGCAAGGTAGTCGGTGAGTTCGGCAACCGAATGGACCGGCAGGTTGTTGTTTACCACGATGATGTGCGGAATTTCCGCCACCAGGCCGATGGGCTCGAAGGTGGCCAGGGGTTCAAAAGCCGGGTTGCGTTGCAGTTCGGGTTCGATGACCAGGCTGTCGACCGTTGCAAACAGTACGGTGTATCCTTCCCCCCCGGCCTCCAGATTCGACAGCATGCCGTGGCTGCTGGTGAAATTCTGCAGGACAATGCGGTTGCCCAGTTCGGTGGACAGGGCTTCTGTGACAACTCGTGCGATGGTATTGCCCACCCCTGAACCGGCCTGTGCAGGAACCAGGGCCTGTATGCTTCGACCGGGGTCGGGCCAGCTGGGCGCCGTGGCGGCGACCGTCCACGAAGCCATGAAAAGGAGCAGCCCGAGTGCACCTGTTGCCAATCGCCGCATAGTCATGCCAATACGTGTCGTTTACAGTGGGAATGTATCATGCTTGCAGACATGATCAGACCTTGGACCACGGGAGTGGAGATGGAATTTTTGCTGGATCAGCCATTGTTGCTGCCGGCTGCCGTAGCGCTGTTGCTGTGCCTCGTATTATGGCTGGGATTGCGGTTGTGTGCTGCTCGACGCGAGGCGCTGGTGTCGCAGGCGGCGCTTCAGGAAACTAGGCTCGAGCTGGCCCGGGTCCAGGCGGCGCGGCAGGAACGAGAGCGCGCCTTTGAACTGCTCAAGGAAGAACTGGAAGCTTCGCGCGAACGTCTGAAGGTGGAGTTTCAGAATCTGGCCGTGCAGGTGTTGCAGGAAAGAGAGCAGCACTTCCGCTCCAGCAGCCAGGAAGCCATGGTCATGCTGCTGCAACCCTTTCGCGAGCAGCTTCAGGCCTTCCAGCAGCGTGTGAACCAGGTGCACGATGAGTCGCTGCGCGGGCATGCCACGCTGGCCAGTGAGGTGCGCCGGCTCTCCGAAGTGGGCATGCAGATGAGCCGCGAGGCCGAAACCCTGGCTACGGCGCTGAAAGGGGACAAGAAAATCGCAGGTAACTGGGGTGAAGTCCAGCTCGAGCGGAGTCTCCAGCTGGCCGGGCTGGAACGCGGGGTTCATTACGACACCCAGGTGCGATTCAAAGATGTTCACGGCGATACCCGCCTGCCGGATTTCATCATCAAGCTGCCCGATGACAAGCACATTGTGCTCGACAGCAAGGTATCCCTGGTAGATTACGACCGGGCAGTGGCAGCGGAAACAGATGAGGCCCGCAAGGCAGCGCTGGATGCCCATGTACGGGCGGTGCGCAACCATATCGACGACCTGTCGGGCAAGGGTTACAGCTGCCTGCCCGGCATGGGCAGCCCCAGTTTCGTGCTGATGTTCATGCCCATTGAAGCGGCTTACATTGAGGCGCTCCGGCACGGCCGCGATCTATTCGACCATGGTTGCCGCAAGAATGTGATCCTGGTTTCGCACAGTACGCTAATGCCTATTCTCAAGACAGTATCCAACCTCTGGATGCTCGCTCGCAGCAATGCACAGGCTCAGGAACTCGCCGACCGTGCTGGCGAGCTCTACAATCAAGTGGCATTAGTGGCGGAACGGCTCAAAAAACTGGGCGATTCGCTGGACACCGTCGGCCGCCATTACAACAGTACGGTTACAGCAGTCGCTGGCCAGCAAGGGCTGCATGGCAAGGTGAGCAGGTTCCGGGAGCTTTCCCTGCGGGCCAACCGCAAGATGCCCGACCTGCAGCCTCTGGTGAGCGACATTGAAAGCGAACGGCTGAACCTCATCACTGGAAGCGTAGAATAAATTCATGCAAACCAGGAGCGACATGGTGTCAACTGTTCTACAGGACGATCCGCCGTCGGCCCATCCGCAGTTTTCGAGGTGGCTGGTGATGGCCATCGCGACCGGCGTCCTCCTCATCATGGCTGCGGGAACCTATGCTGCGGTTCAGGGCGACATGCCTGCTCTCTTGGGCGCCATTCTGGGTGGTAGTGCGGCTGCCATGGCCACGGCCGTTGGAACACTGCCGGTGTTGCTGGCCTGGCAACCTCCGCAACGGGTGCATGACGCCATGCTTGGCTTTGGGGCGGGCGTCATGCTGGCGGCCTGTGCCTTTTCCCTCATTGTTCCCGGCCTGGAAGCGGCCGCCAATCTGGGAGCGGGGCCTTGGGCAGCCAGCGGCACGGTTGCCGCGGGCATATTGCTGGGTGCTGCCGTCCTGCTGTTCATAGACCGCTTGCTGCCCCATGAACACTTCGTCAAAGGTGTGGAAGGCAGCCGTTCGCGGCTGGTCAAACGCGTGTGGCTGTTTGTCATTGCCATCGCGCTGCATAACGTGCCGGAAGGTCTGGCCATAGGCGTATCTTTCGCCGGGGGCGACTTCGACATGGCCAGTGCTCTGGCCATAGGCATTTCCCTGCAAGACATTCCTGAAGGCCTGGTCGTTGCATTGGCCATGCGCACTGTGGGCTACAGTCGCGGTGTTTCGGTGGGCGTGGCAATATTCAGCGGCCTGGTTGAACCCATTATGGCCATGCTGGGTGTTCTGGTCGTGGGCGTATCGGCAGCGTTGCTGCCCTGGGGGCTGGCCGCTGCCGCCGGCGCCATGTTGTTCGTGATCAGCCATGAAATCATTCCCGAGTCCCATCGCCAGGGGCATGAGTCCTGGGCGACTGGAGGGTTGATGGTGGGTTTCGTGCTGATGATGCTTCTGGATACTGCACTGGGTTGAGGGATGACCGACATGAGTACGAACGGCGTTGCGCTTCAGTTCGCAGCCAATCTGAGCCTGCTTTACCCCGAACACGATTTTCTCGATCGATATGCGGCTGCGGCTGCGGACGGGTTCAAAGGCGTGGAGATGCTCTTTCCCTACGCCTGGCCGAAGGAAGAGCTGGCAGCTCGCCTGCAGGGGAATGGCCTGCAGCAGGTGCTGTTCAACGCTCCTCCGGGCGACATGGAAAAGGGCGAGCGTGGCATGGCCAGCCTGCCAGGCCGGCAGGATGATTTTCGTGCGGGCATGGAACAGGCCCTGCTTTACGCTCGCGCGCTAGGTTGCCCGCGCATACATGTCATGGCCGGAATCAGTGCCGGCAAGGAAGCCGAGGCGCAGCAGCGCGACACTTATCTGGAAAATCTTGATTGGGCCGCCAGGCAGGCGGCGGCGGAGGGCCGCTGCGTGATGATCGAGCCCATCAACCAGCGCGACATGCCGGGCTATTTCCTGAAGACCCAAGCTCAGGCGCATGCCATCGTCCAGGAACTGGGGCACGACAACCTGCAAGTCCAGATGGACCTCTACCACTGCCAGATAGCTGAGGGTGACATCGAAACCCGGCTACGGGCCTATCTGCCCACGGGCAGGGTGGGGCATATGCAGATCGCCGGTGTGCCGCAGCGTCATGAACCCGACCGGGGCGAGCTGAATTATCCCTACATATTCCGGGTGATCCAGGAACTCCGGTACCAGGGCTGGATAGGTTGCGAGTACCGCCCGGCAGAAGACACCAGCGCCGGCCTGCGCTGGATGCGCGAGGCCCTTGCTCAGGCGGCGCCGGTATAGCTCCGGCACTTTTCCAGCCAGGCTTCCTCGGCAATCGGGTGCTGGTGCAGGTAACCCTGTTGTGAATCGCAGCCCACCGATTTGAGGAATTCGGCTTGGTCGCATCGTTCCACGCCTTCGGCGACCACGCGCAGTTCGAGCAATCGGGCGGTGGCGATGATCAACCGTATCAGGGTGCCGGCATCCTTGTCGGGTAAGTCCTGTATGAAATTCCGCGCAATCTTGAGCTCATACAGCGGTAGACGGTGCAGATAGGCCAGCCCGGAGTAACCCGTGCCGAAATCATCAATGGAGAAACGTATTCCCAAGTCGGCCAGGCTCTGCATACGGCGAGCAGTGTCGTCAACGTCATCGATCAGCACACTTTCGGTGATCTCAAGGATGATGTCCTGCGGTGCGGTGCCGGTTTCTTCGAGTATGGCCTTTACCCTGGCATTGAAGTCCGGGTGCCGCAACTGAACAGGGCTGATGTTCACGGAAACGGGGTGATTGCAGCCTCTCTGCACCAGGCGGGCATGCAGAGCGCAGGCCCGGCGCAGCACCCAATCTCCAATCTCCATGACCGGGCCGGAGCTTTCTATCAGGCCGATGAATTTCTCGGGCATGATGACGCCGCGCGTGGGGTGGTCCCACCGCATCAGCAACTCCAGTCCGTCCACCCGTCCGGCGGAACCCAGCTGTGGCTGCACCAACACCTGAAACTGGTTTGTTTTCAGCGCATGATTCATTTCGCGCAGCAAAACTGCCCGCTCCGCCACATCGGCGAGCATGGTCGGGCGGAACAGCGCTACGCGATTGCGCCCCGCATCCTTCGATTTGTACATGGCCGTATCGGCTTCGCGAAGGATGTCATTGGGCTTCTTCCTGCGTGAATCGACTAAGGCCACCCCAATGCTGCCACCGGTGAAGTAGGCCTGGCCGTTGACTGTCACCGTATCGCTCAGAGCCGCCCTCACTTGTTCGGCTACCGCAAGAGCGCGCGCCTCTGCCAGCTCTCTGGACTGGCCGAGTTCGCGCAGGAGCAGGACGAATTCGTCTCCTCCAAGCCGGGCCACCGTGTCGCCCTGACGCACCAGGTTTTGCAGCCGCTGAGCGACAGTGCACAACACTGCGTCACCGACATCGTGACCCTTCTCGTCATTGATATTCTTGAATTTATCCAGATCAATGAACAGCACTGCAGCAATGGCACCCGTGTTGCGGTATTCCAGCGTGGCGACTTCCAGCTGTTCGAGAAACATGCGCCGGTTGGGCAGGTTGGTCAGTGCGTCGTAATAGGCCAGCCGCTGGACTTCTTCCTGGCTCTTGCGCAGTTCGGTGATGTCTGTGGAAATTCCGCATAAAGCGGTGATGTCGCCGTCGGGGCCGCGCAGCGGTATCTTGATGGATAGAAAGACATCCATTCCCGAGCCTGACTTGCTGGGAATCTCTTCCTCGTAGGCGACTCGGCGCCCCTGTTCGATGACGCGCAGGTCATTCGCCCGAATGGAGTCGAGCATGAATCCCGGGAACAGGACGGAGTCATCGAAACCAATGATTTCCTCGATCTTTCGGGCAAATCGCTCACAGAGCTTGCGGTTTACGTAGGTATAGCGCAGCTGCAGATCCTTGATGTAAATGCAGGCATCGACGCTGTCGAGGATGGTGTTGAGGCGTTCTTCAGTCTGCTTCAGTTTGCGCGCCTGATGCCGCAACTGCTGCTTGAGGCGCAGACTGTACGCGAGCGCACCCAGAAGGAATAACAACAGGGCCAGGGCAAACCAGACCATGGGTGCGCCACCGCCGCTGGACAGGCGCGAGATTGCAGCCGAATCTTGTGCAATTGCGCCGGAGGGCGTGGCAATGAGGAGGCACAGGCGTGCCGTGCTCGCGATATGCATCTGCCTTTCGACCAGGTAGTGGTCGCCATAACTGCCGGAATTACCTGTGAGCTTAGTCCGGCATCGTGCCCCCTGATCGTGTTACAGGGTGTGAATCGCATCGTAGAGGGCGGCGTGTGGGCAGTCAAGAACTGTTGATGGCCGGAAACGCGCGTGGATACACGTTCAGGGCTCAAAAAATGGCTTGTCTAGGGGCAAACCCCAAGAAAAAAAGGCCGCTGCAAAGGTTTCGAAGCGTTAGGATATTCGGGTTCATTACAGTGAGCATTCGCCCATTGCTGCGGTTTACCCTCCGCGGCGGCACGCTCTGAAATATTCCGGGTATAGCCCAAGGAGTCAGTATGCAGAAAAAGACCAAACTACGTTTCGGTAAGCATCTTGCAGTGAGCGCAGGTGCAGTTGCCATGTCCGCCGCCATCATGGCCCCCCTGCCAGCAGCCGCCCAGCAGAAATTCGTCAGCATCGGAACGGGTGGTGTCACCGGTGTGTACTACGCCGCGGGTGGTGCCATTTGTCGTCTGGTGAACAAGGATCGCGCCGATCACGGCATTCGCTGTTCCGTGGAATCCACTGGTGGTTCCGTGTTCAACGTCAACACCATCAAGGCCGGCGAGCTCGACCTGGGCGTGGTGCAGTCTGACGTCGGCTTCAATGCCTACAATGGCGAAGGCCAGTTCAAGGACGCCGGCAAGTTCGAAAAACTGCGTTCCGTTTTCTCACTGCACCCCGAGCCCTTCACCGTAGTGACGCGCAAGGAAGCCAACATCAAGAGCTTCGACGACCTCAAGGGCAAGCGGTTCAACGTAGGCAACCCGGGTTCGGGCACACGCGCTTCCATGGAGCAGCTGTTGTCTGCCATGGGCCGCGACATGAGCTTCTTCTCGCTGGCTTCCGAACTGCGTCCTGACGAACACGGCAGTGCGCTGTGCGACGGCAAGATCGACGGCTTCTTCTACGGCGTGGGTCACCCCTCCGCCAACATCCAGGACCCGACCACCAGCTGTGGTGCGCAATTGGTTTCACTGACCGGCCCCGTGGTCGACAAACTCGTGGAAACCTATCCGTACTACGCCAAAGTCACCATCCCTGCCGGTCTGTACCCCAACAACCCGCAGGCGACCGAGTCCTATGGTGTGCTGGCCACTTTCGTGACCTCCGCAGACGTGCCTGAAGAAACGATTTACACGGTCGTGAAGGCCGTGTTTGAAAACTTCGAAGATTTCAAGAAGCTGCACCCTGCCTTCGGCATCCTGAAGAAGGAAGAAATGGTCAAGAACGGCCTTTCCGCTCCTCTGCACCCCGGTGCCGAGAAGTACTTCAAGGAAAAAGGCCTGCTCTGATGGTCGCTTGACTAGCCCTGTGGAAGCAGGGCGGCGCATCGCGGCGCTCGTCCCGACTTCCAGGCTGAAAGCCTCTGCTGGCATGCCACATTAACCGGTGGCATGCCGTTTTTTGTTAAAACCCTGTCTCAACCATACAGGGGGTCGGCGCCAAAAGCGCCGTTGCTTTTATTCGATGTTGCCCGTCGCTCCTG
The DNA here is from genome assembly GCA_029263795.1 of Alcaligenaceae bacterium. GTDB lineage: Bacteria > Pseudomonadota > Gammaproteobacteria > Burkholderiales > Burkholderiaceae_B > Yanghanlia. The sequence goes on along the minus strand of JAJUFI010000010.1, from coordinate 4,075 downwards.
CGATTACCCTTACTGGGCCATCGAGCATTTCTCACTTGGGGAAAACGAATGACTTCGAAACCCGAGCTGTCTCCAGAACAATTGGCAGCCAATGCGGAACTTGAACAGCTGGTCGCCGATGTGGATCGGGGCGGGCGCACCGTAGGCGGCTTTAACGGCGGCGTCCTGTTCGTAGGCGCTTTGCTGTGGTCGCTCTTTCAACTCTGGTATGCCTCGCCGCTGCCATTTGAGCTGAACTTCGGCATTTTCAACGATACGGAAGCGCGCGCATTGCACTTGGGCGTGGCGGTCTTCCTTGGCTATCTGGCCTACCCATTCAGCAAGCGTTCACCGCGTGATGTCATGCCCTGGCATGACTGGGTGCTGGCGCTTGTGGGTGGTTTTTGTGCGTCTTACCTGTACATTTTCTACAACGAGCTGGCGGCTCGACCGGGCATTCCCACCGCCATGGATGTTGCCTGTGCCGCCGTTGGGCTTGTTCTGCTGCTGGAAGTCACGCGTAGGGCGCTCGGAGCCCCGATGGCGGTTCTGGGAACCATTTTCATCATATACGTATTCCTGGGGCCCTGGCTGCCGGAGGCCCTCGCTCACCGCGGTGCTTCGGTCGAGCGGCTCGTCTCACACATGTGGCTGACAACTGAAGGTGTCTATGGTGTCGCCCTCGGGGTATCCGTCTCCTACATCTTCATCTTCGTTCTGCTGGGTTCACTGCTCGACCGCTGCGGCGCGGGCAATTACATGATGCAGGTGTCCTTTGCGCTGCTTGGTCATCTGCGTGGGGGCCCTGCCAAAGTGGCTGTCGTCAGCTCCGCAGTGAACGGCCTCGTTTCCGCGTCGTCTGTAGCCAACGTCGTCACCGGTGGCATCTTCACCATTCCGCTGATGAAGAAGGCCGGCTATGGGGGAGTGCGTGCCGGCGCGATTGAAACGGCATCTTCCGTGAACGGGCAGATAATGCCACCGGTGATGGGCGCTGCCGCCTTCCTGATGATCGAATACGTGGGGATTCCCTACACGGATATCATCAAGCATGCCCTGCTGCCGGCGAGCATTTCCTACATCGCCCTGTTCTACATTGTCCACCTGGAAGCCCTCAAACTGGGCATCAACCCAATGATGTCGGCCGGTGCGCCAAAGACTCCGCTTCAGAAAATCGCGGGTTGGGGCATGGCCATAGCGGGTACGCTCATCGTCATGGGTCTGGTCTACTGGGTGGGAATGGGAGTGCGCGCAGTGGCGGGTGAAGCTGCCACCCCGATTCTGCTGGTTTTGCTGCTCGTCCTGTATGTCTGGTTGTTGCGCATTGCTGCGCGTCATCCGGATCTGCCCACCGACATCAACATTACCAACCCCGTGCGCCCGGAAGCCTGGCCGACCGTGCGGGCAGGGCTTTACTATCTGATTCCCATCGGCATTCTAGTGTGGTGTCTTTCGGTGGACCAGTTATCCGCGGGTCTGTCGGCGTTCTGGGCCGTAATGGCCATGTTGTTCCAGATGGTCACCCAGCGTCCGCTCATGGCCTTCTTCCGCGGTGAACCTGTTGGCGAGCCGATCAAGCGCGGCATTGACGACGCACTCGTCGGCCTGCAGGAAGGCGCACGCAACATGGTGGGCATTGCCATCGCATGTGGAACCGCCGGCCTGATTGTGGGGGCCATCACCCTCACAGGGTTGGGGCTGCGCATGACGGCGTTCGTAGAGCTTGTCTCCATGGGTAATGTGCTCATGATGCTGTTCTTCACGGCGGCCGTCTGCCTCGTCCTGGGCCTGGGCATGCCTACCACTGCCAACTACATCCTGATGGCCACGCTGATGGCTCCCGTGGTGGTGGAGCTGGGTGCACAGAGCGGCATGGTGATTCCGCTGATTGCCGTGCACATGTTCGTGTTCTACTACGGCATCATGGCGGACATTACGCCGCCGGTGGGGCTCGCCACTTTCGCGGCAGCTGCCATTTCAGGGGAAAGTCCCCTGGCCACTGGGGTGCAGGGCGTGTTGTATGCCTTGCGCACGGCGGTGCTGCCCTTCATGTTCATCTTCAACCCCATGCTGCTGCTGATCGACGTGTCGGGCTGGCATGAGTTATTGCTGGTGGTGCTGGGTGCCACAGCCGCCTCTCTGACTTTCGCTGCGGCGACGCTCGGCTGGTTCCGTTGCAAGTGCAACTGGTTCGAGATCGCCGCCTTGCTGCTGATCACCTTTGCCCTGTTCCGCCCAGATTGGTTCATGAACCACGTCGCACCAAAGTACGAGGCAAGGCCTGCTTCGGAAATCTACTCCCTGGCCGCGAACTTGCCGGAAGGCGGGCGCTTCGTCGCGGTAATTTCGGGTATGAATCTGGAAGGCGACGAGCTTCGCAAGACTGTGGCGGTGGCCATTCCTCCCCTGCCTGAGGGTAGCGAAGCCAGTGGCGACAGTGCGGGACGCCAGCGTCTCTCTGACGCCGGGTTGACCGTCATGGCTATGGGGGACATGGTGCAGATTGCAGCCGTGCGCTTCGGCAGCTCGGCCCTGCGCGCGGGCTGGGAGCAGGGCTGGGATGTCGAAGAGATTCTGATTCCCAACCCCAATCGCCCATCGGAATTCTGGGTATATGTGCCAGCCTTTGCCTTGCTGACCCTGATCTGGGCCATGCAGGGGCGGCGCCTGCGTCGCCCGGGGGCCGGGGCGGCACCGGCGGTGGCCTGATGCCATTGCCAGAGCGTGACGGCATTCCTCCCAGCCGTGTGTATGTTCCTCCCGGGCCATGGGAAAGCCTGCTCGATTTCCTGGTCGAGCGCTTTCCCCGGTTGAGCCGGGAGTTCCTGGAAGGCAGGCTGCTGGCCGGCGACATCGTGGATGACGAGGGCCTGCCGCAGCGGCCCGACTCACCCTGCCGGCCAAGAACCTGGCTCTGGTATTACCGTGAAGTGCCCGACGAAGTGCCCGTGCCGTTCGAGTTGCCGGTTCTGCATCAGGACGAACGCCTGGTGGTGGTGGACAAGCCGCATTTCATGGCGACCACGCCGTCTGGGCGCTATCTGCGACACACGGCACTCGTGCGGCTCAGAAGCTCGCTCGGGTTGAAAAATCTGTCGCCCATCCATCGTCTGGACCGTGAAACCGCGGGTGTGCTCGTGTTTTGTTGCGACCCGCGCTACCGCGGGCGTTACCAGGCCCTGTTCCAGGCCAGGGAGGTGGGCAAGGAATACGAGGCCGTGGCGAAGCTGCCCACCGGGCTGAAGTTTCCGCTGGTGTATAAGAGCCGCCTTGAGGAAATGGAAGGCCGTTTCCTGATGCACGAGGTGCAGGGTGAGCCCAACAGCGAAACCCGAATTGAGCTGCTACAGCAGCTGGATGACGGCGGTCTGGCCCACTTGCGCTTGCTGCCCCTGACCGGGCGCAAGCACCAGTTGCGGGCGCACTTGAGTGCCCTGGGCATGCCCATTATCAATGACGGTTTTTATCCGCCCGTGCCCTTTGATGAGGCCGAGCTTCGGGCTCACGACGATTTCTCGAACCCGCTGCAGTTGCTGGCGCGTTCCATCGAGTTTCGTGATCCCGTGGACGGTCGTATGCGGCGCTTTGAAAGCCGCCGCAGGCTGTCCCTGGTGCAGGCGCCGGAAACCTGTTTCTGAGAACGCGCCAGGGGCACGGCCCTTGCTGCCTCTGCTGGTTTTCAGGAGAGACCCATGTCAGACAAACCCCAAACACTTCCACCACAGGAACAGCAGCGGCAACCGGGATTGCAGACCGAGATGACACCCCCGCCGAGCAGCGGTGAATCACGTTACCTAGCGGCAGGTAAGCTGAAAGGTAAGTGTGCAATCATCACCGGCGGTGACAGTGGCATTGGGCGGGCGGTGGCCCTGGCTTTTGCCAAAGAGGGCGCGGACATTCTCATCAGTTATTACGATGAGCACGAGGATGCGCAGGAAACCCGCCGACTTGTGGAGGCGGAGGGACGCAAGTGCATACTGCTTGCGGGCGACATAGCAGATGAGTCGCACTGCGAAGACATTGTGAAACAGGCGCTGGCAGAACGGGGGATACGCGTGAACGGTGTGGCGCCGGGCCCTATCTGGACCCCACTCAT
>JAJUFI010000180.1 GCA_029263795.1 Alcaligenaceae bacterium | reverse complement strand
CCTTGTCTCCTCGGGTGTATGAATTGTGTAGTTATGGTGCAGCTCAAAAGCGGTTCATGACTTCTCTGTAATAACTGCCAATGGTGCCAAGCGAACCTTCAATTCTTTGTCCTGATCGAAGGTGGGCGGTGGACCGCCCGGCCGGCCGGGGCTGCCATGCAATTTGATCGGTAGTCCCAGGCCCTGGTAGCCGTCTTGTTCGACGCGCATCGCACGATGGCGGGTGTGGGGGTGCTGCAGCGCCTCCGCCACGGTATTGACCGGCGCCGCAGGAACCCCCTGGGCCATGAGCTTGTCGCACAATTCCGCCTTGGAGCAGGCGGCCAGCGAAGCTTCAATTTCAGCGCGCAGGGCATCGCGGTTCGCGACGCGCGCCCTGTTGGAGGCGAAGCGGGGGTCGTCGACCAATTCAGGGCGGCCGATGCATTGCGCGAACCGGCGGAATTGGCCATCGTTGACGATGCCCAGGAACACATCGCCGTCGCTGGCCTGGAAGCGGTCATAGGGTGCGATATTGGGGTGAGCGCTGCCCAGCAGTTGTGGTGTCTTGCCAGATTGCAACCAGTTGGCAGCGTGGGGGATGAGCAGGCTCAGGGCGGTGTCATAAAGGGTGGCTTCTACCTTCTGGCCGGCGCCCGTATGAACTCGGTTAAGCAGCGCCATGGAAATGCCGTTCATGGCCGTGTAGGCCGTGAGATGGTCCACAATGGGAATGCCCAGCCTGGTGGGGCCAGATTCCGGTGAACCGTTGATGCTCATGAGGCCCGATATGGCCTGAAGGACGGCGTCGTACCCCGGCAACCCTCCGCAGGGCCCTGATTCACCAAAACCAGTGATGCCGCAGTAAACCAGCCGGGGAAACCGGGCAGCCAGCACGCTCTCGTAACCCAAGCCCCACTTTTCCATGGTGCCTGGTAGAAAATTCTCCACCAGAACATCGGCGTCTTCGAGCAGCGCTAGCAGAACCCGCCGGTCGTCTTCGTGATTGAGATCCAGCGACAAGGCCCGTTTGCCTCGGTTTACTGCGCTAAAGTAGGCTGCAATGCCGTTTTCATCGAAGGGCGGGCCCAACTGGCGGGTTTCATCACCAAAGGGCGGCTCTATTTTGATGACGTCGGCACCATGGTCGGCCATCATCTGAGTGCATAGCGGCCCAGCCAGAACACGGCTCAAATCCACGACGCGTACACCCCTTAGGGCGCCCGTGTTTTCCGGCCCTGGCTGACGCCAGACCGGGGGTGCTGTGTGTTGCGATTCAGGCAACATGGTTGTCTCCCTCCACCACGTTACCGCCCCATGCCGCCCGGATATTGCTCTTTTCCAGCATGAGGCGGGACTTCACAGAACCTGCCGGAATCGTCAGCCGCGTGAGGGAAGCTCCACCACACCGGTGCCGACTACTGAAAGTTCGTTATCTTGATTGCGGCCTTCCTGTTCGATCTCGACCAGGTGCATGCCGTTTTCAACGTACTTACGCTTGACCTTGCCGTGAATGAACAGCATGTCGCCCTCCGGATTGTGGCGCCGCACCTTGCAATGCGATTTGCGCAGGAAGCCGTCGTCGCCCATCCAGTTGGTCAGCTGATGCGTGAGCCAGGAGTTGCGCTCCGGGCCATAATCGTAAGCGCCCGGTGCGCCAACCTCCAGTGCGAAATCTTCTTCCCAGTGCACCCGCTCCGGAACGTCCGGAATGCCAAAGCGATTCTTGATACCAACGCCGGGGTGAGCATCAATCAGCTTCCAGGCCAGTTTGTTGGCACGGATATACAGGCCACCCCAACCCTGGGCGTAAGCGATGAAGCCAGTCACCGTCATCGGGCCCTTGAACAGCACCGGGAGTTCTTCGCCTTCCTGCACGTCTTCCCAGTAACGGGGAGTGGCGCCACGGATTTCTTCATCGGCATACAGTTTGTAAGCTTCACGCAGCTCTTCTTCTGTATAGCGACGCGGACCACGGCTGCGCGCTTCTGCGTATTTGGTGCCTTTCTCGCGGGCGTGATCGCGCTCAGTACGGAAACACCAGCTATCGGCCTCTGCTACCTTGTCGCCGTGCTGGTTGAAGAAGTCGACGTGGTAGACCTGCTGAATGGCGCGACCGGCGAAGCGGGTCTCGTGGGGAATGAGTTCCTTCAAATACGCTTCGGTGGAAATTTCGTCGTTACGCAGCACAGGCTTGTGCCAGGTCCAGTCGGCGCCGGACCACATGGCGTGCACGCCAGGCAGGCCGCCTACATAGCCGGACACAATGCGGCTGGTGGCAAACAGGAAGCTAGGCAGGGCGATGATGCCGCCGTACTTGGTCTTGGCAGCATATTCCGGGTCGCACCACAGGGGGTTGTCGTCACCGATGCCATGCGCGTAGTGGCGGATATTGTCGCGGGTGGCTTCGTAGCACCACGGCTCAACTGTGTTGTCGATTTTCATGCCAATACGGCGGCTGAGCGCGTCGAGATCGGCGTCGGTGATTTTCGGGAAGGAACGCGGTTCGGTCATCATATTCATGGGGTGTCTCCTGGGAGTTCTATACCGGTGTGGCTTGTTGCAAGAGCTGCATTTCACGCTCGCGCAGTTTCTTGCGATGGATCTTGCCGGCGGGTGTCTTGGGTAGCTCGCTGACGAATTCGACGTGGCGTGGATACTCGTGCTGGCTTAGGCGGAAGCGCACGGCATCCTGAATTTCCTTGATGAGATCTTCGTCGCCCGGCCGCTTGGCCACGATGAAGGCCTTCACCACTTGCCCTCGCAGGCTGTCCGGTACGCCGATGGCGGCCGCCTCAAGGACTTCAGGGTGTTTGAGCATGGCATCTTCGATCTCGACGGCGCTCATGGTCCAGCCGGCCGAAATGATGACGTCGTCGGCACGGCCGGCATGGTAGAAGTAGCCGTCTTCATCCGTGCGACCAAGGTCTTTGGTGGCAATCCATTCGCCTCTGCGCAGCACTTTCATCTCGCCGACTTCGCCTGGCTTGCAAGGTCTGCCTTCGGGATCTTGAACCTCTACCACGCCGCCGGGAATCGGCTTGCCCAGTGAACCGGGCTTGACCGCGAAGTCGCTTGCGCCGGGGTAGGAAACGAGAATTACGCCTATCTCCGTCGTGCCGTACATGCTGCACACGCTGGTGCCGAACAGTTCTTTGATGAAATCTTCCGTCGCACTGTCGATGGGCTCACCAGTGAAAGAAAGTTTTTCGATGCTGTAGGTGTATTGCTTGGCCTCAGGCGCATTACGAATCATGCGGTAATGCGTGGCGGCCGCCGACATATTGGTGAACTGATGCTTGCTAAGCGCTTCGAGGAGGCGACCCGCGTTGTATTTGCCCGAGAAGGCACCAATGGTCAGGCCCAGCGCCAGCGGGGCGAGCGTGCCATGCCACAGGCCATGCCCCCAAGCCGGTGATGAAGGGCAGAAAAAGCGGTCGCCGGGGCGCAGGCCCGTTCCATACAGAGCGGCCACCATCAGAGTGACGAGTGCCTTGTGGGTATGACGGATGGCATCCGGCAGCTCACGGGTCGTACCTGAGGTGTACTGGAAGATGGCCAGATTATTGGCGGCAGTCGTCGGCGTGAACTGGGCCGGATACCGCGAAAGCTGCTGAAGGAAGTCAGCATCTACTACCACGGTTCGCAAACCGGCGATATCCGTCGTTTGCTCGGCTTTATCCGCGTTGGTCAGCAGGATGCGCGGCGTGCAGTCCTCGACACGCAGACGAATGCCATCAGGCCCGAACAGCGTGAACAAAGGAACGGCAATGGCCCCTGTCTTGATGATGCCGAACAGCGCGGCGTAGAAAGAGCGTGACGGTTCCAGCATGACTGCAACGCGGTCGCCCGGCTTTACACCCTGATCGACCAGGAAATTGGCGAAGCGGGACGACTCGAGCGAAATGTCGCGGTAGGTAAGAGATTCTTCATGTCCATCAGCGTGGACCACGATGATGGCGACGCGCTCATCGTCAGTGGCATGCCGGTCTATGCATTCATGCGCAATGTTGAAGGCGCTGGGTGCCCCGTCGAACAAGTCCCATAACTTGTCAGGATGCCATTGCGCCTGAGCATCGGCGTAGGACGTGAAGCTGGTGAGTTTCTTCATGATGCCCTTCCTTTCTGATCTTGGCTTCACTTTAGGGGAAGCACTTTATTATTGTCAAATACATTATCAAATTGTCTATAGACAATTGTGAGAGGGGGTGTAAGCGCCCGTGCCAGCTAGCATTTGCAGCTGGTGGCGCGCCGCGCAGCAATAGGATGCGGCGCCAGGTGGGCTAACAAGGCGCCAAATTCAGGTGAGGGCGGGAACCGCTGAGGCGGGGAATATCGGGGAAAAGCGCAGAATACTAGGCAACCAGGCCGCAAGCGTCAGCAGACGCATTGGGCCCGGTGGAAGACGGAATCAATCTTGCTGCTTGAGAAGCTGGCGGCAATGGGCCAACTGTTCGTTGATTTCACGCAGCGTCTGTTCCAGATCACGGCGTTGCTGTTCCAGGGTACTGCGATGCCGCTCCAGAACCTGCACATAGTGCTGCAGCTGCGCATCCGTGTTGTCTGGCGACGCGTCGTACATATTGATGAGATCAAGAATCTCCGCCAGCTGGAAACCCATGCGCTTGCCCCGCAGTGCCAGTTTCAGGCGAGTCCGGTCACGTGGGTGATAGACGCGG
>JAJUFI010000062.1 GCA_029263795.1 Alcaligenaceae bacterium | reverse complement strand
TCTTGATGCTTGGTGCTGTAGTTGTTTCAACCCTGTTCAGCCTTCCGGCCAGTGCGGACGTGCAAACCCGCGCGGCCATCGGAGCACCGCCCATCGTACTTGCAGGAGGAAAGCACGACCATGCCCACCACCCGCAACACAGGCACTCGCATGCTCCCAATCACCGCCGTCATTACGGCCCGCCCGCCTACTACCCCGAAAAGGTGTACCGGAACTCAAAACACCGCCCGCATTATGGCCATCACAAGCATGTGCGTCCGCCGATTTACGGATACCATTTCCACAAGCATGGCAAACGGCCCGTACCTCCGCCACATGCCCGCGCACACCTTTGGCGCCATTGAATTAAACGCGAAGACATTCGTACCCAGAAGCACGAAGCCCCGCCGGTTGGCGGGGCTTCGTGCTTTACAGTTGAGAAATCATTCTGGCCGCAGTACTTCCAGCCCGCCCATGTATGGCTGCAGGGCCTTGGGAATCACCACACTTCCGTCAGCCTGCTGGCCATTTTCAAGTACGGCCACCAGGGTGCGGCCTACTGCCAGGCCAGAGCCATTCAGCGTATGTACATATTCCGGCTTGCCCTTGGGGCCAGCGCGGAACCGCGCCTGCAGACGGCGTGCCTGGAAGGCTTCGCAATTGGACACCGAAGAAATCTCACGCCAGGTATTTTGCGCGGGCAGCCAGACTTCCAGGTCGTAGGTTTTGGCAGCGCCAAAGCCCATGTCGCCCGAACACAGCAATACCACGCGGTAGGGCAGCTCGAGCGCTTGCAGCACTGCCTCGGCGTGGCCGACCATTTCTTCCAGAGCTTCGTAGGATTTTTCAGGGTGCACGATCTGCACCATTTCCACTTTGTCGAACTGGTGCTGACGGATCATGCCACGGACATCGCGACCGCCGCTGCCGGCTTCTGAACGGAAGCACGGCGTATGCGCCGTCAGGCGGGTAGGCAGCGCGTCGACCGGAAGAATCGAATCGCGCACCGAAGCCGTCAGGGTGATTTCCGACGTGGAAATGAGGTAGAGGTCTTCGCGCTCTTCATCGGCGTCGTCAGCCCCGCCCTTGGTCACCCAGAACATGTCGTCCTTGAATTTGGGAAGCTGGCCTGTGCCCTGCAGGGTGGACCCGGTCACAATGTAGGGCGTATAGCATTCCTGATAGCCATGGCGGGTCGTGTGCAAGTCCAGCATGAACTGCGCCAGGGCACGGTGCAGGCGCGCCAGCTGTGAGCGCAGCATCATGAAACGCGAGCCGGAAAGCTTGCGGGCGGTGTCAAAATCGAGGCCCAATGGCTCACCCACAGCCACGTGGTCCTTCACTTCAAAGGGAAATGCCGGCGGGTTGCCCTGTGGATCGGCCTGCATGCCCGGAGGCAGCCAGCGGCGCACTTCCACGTTGTCTTCTTCCGACTTTCCTTCGGGCACACTTTCATGCGGCAGGTTGGGAATCGTGAGCAGCCACTGTGTCAGTTCTTCCTGAATGGCACCCAACCTGGATTCCAGTTGCTTGAGCTGTTCCGGAATCGCCTGCGATTCCGCCATCACGGCTGAGGCGTCTTCACCACGGGACTTCAGTTGCCCGATCTGCTTGGCCAGAGCATTGCGCCGAGCCTGCAGTGCTTCCGTTTCCATCTGCACCGCCTTGCGCTCGGACTCCAGGCGGTTGAAGCGTTCCGTGTCGAAGGACAGCCCGCGCAGGGACAAGGCTTTGACAACGGAAGGAAGATCTCTGCGCAGCAGGTTTTGGTCTAGCATGGATGGGCCAAGAAAGGTTCGGATTCGGTTGGACAAAAGCCGCGAGGCCTGTTCAGCAGAACAGGCAGGGCGCGGCCATGATTTCAAGTAGCGGAAGCAGTCAGCTTCCCTTGCCCGGCTTCTGCGCTTCATCAAGTTCGCGCAGAAAAGCCAGCTTTTGCTGGATTTTACCTTCCAGGCCGCGATCTGTCGGCTGATAGAACTCGGCATCCAGCCCATCAGGGAAATAACGCTCGCCGGCGGCATAGCCGTAAGGCTCATCGTGGGCATAGCGATAAGCCCTACCATGGCCCAGTGTCTTCATCAGCTGCGTGGGCGCGTTGCGCAAATGCATGGGCACCGGCGCACTGCCGTGCTGTTCGGCAAAACGCCGCGCGGCCTTGTACGCCATGTAAACGGCGTTGGATTTGGCTGCACAAGCCAGATAAACCACCGCCTGCGCCAGGGCCAGTTCCCCTTCCGGCGACCCCAGCCTTTCGTAAATGTCCGCTGCATTAAGGGCGAGCTGGGTGGCGCGCGGGTCAGCCAGGCCGATGTCCTCGACTGCCATGCGCACCAGACGGCGCGATAGATAACGCGGGTCGGCGCCACCATCGACCATGCGACAGAACCAATACAGCGAGGCGTCCGGGTCAGAGCCCCGTATGGACTTGTGCAAGGCGCTGATCTGGTCGTAAAACGCGTCGCCGCCTTTGTCGAAACGCCGAAGATTTTGCGACAAGGCCGTTTCCAGCCATTCCGGGTCGACGGTTTCACGGCCGGCATTGCGGGCCGACTCGGCCACGATCTCCATGGCGTTGATCAGCCGGCGGGCGTCACCGTCCGCCCAGCGTGCCAGTTGATCTCTGGCCGCATCTTCAAACTGCAGGCCGGGCTGGTCGGGTTCGACATTGATGGCTTCCAGCGCACGATCGATCAGCTCGCCCAGTTCTTCAACGCTCAGGGCCTGCAGCACATAAACACGGGCCCGCGAAAGAAGCGCGGAATTCACCTCGAAGGAGGGGTTTTCTGTGGTCGCACCAATGAAGGTGAACAGACCGCTTTCCACATAAGGCAGGAAGGCATCCTGCTGGGCCTTGTTGAAGCGGTGGACTTCGTCGACAAACAGTATGGTGCGCCGCCCACGCGCCTGTGCCGCCTGGGCCGAGACCACTGCATCGCGGATGTCCTTCACGCCCCCAAGCACAGCCGAGATGGCGATGAAGTGGGCATCAAAGCCTTCAACCATGAGGCGCGCAAGCGTGGTCTTGCCGACCCCCGGCGGCCCCCAGAAAATCATGGAATGCGGCCTGCCGGATTCAAACGCCACGCGCAGCGGCTTTCCGGGACCCAGCAGATGCTTCTGGCCGACGACTTGATCCAGGGTGCGCGGCCGCATACGCTCCGCCAGCGGTGCATGCACGGCAACACCGCCCCCGTGGCCGGAGAAAAGGTCATTACCCATGAAATCGGACCCTATTGCATCCTCACGACGTCAACGTCGGCAGGCACTTCGAAGCTGAAAATGTCCGGTGCCAGCTTCGGGTTGGCCTGGATGTCCGAAAGGCCTATGCGTGTGGTTTGCCCGAAGGCATCCAGCAGTTCAAGCCGGCGCGGCATGCCATTGGCAAAGCCGATGTCGACGTGGGCAAAGCCCGCATCACCGCTACGCGGTTTGGCGCGCAGCCATGCAAGCCCGTCGCGGTCAGCCTGGTTGGACAATTCGAAGGCCTCTTCCAGGCTTCCCGAACCGAAAAGTATGGCAGCCGGCGAAGCACCGATGGATTGGCCAACGGGCCGTTCCGTCACTTGGGCAAGGTCAGGGTCGTATTGACGCAGCAGTTTTCCGTCCGACACCACCAGTTGGGCATACGGTTTGAGCGTCTGCCACCGGAACAAACCCGGCCTTTGAAAGGCGAATTCGCCGGTCTGAGACTGACGCAGGCTGCCACGATCATCGGCCACTTGCTGCGTGAAACTGCCCGTGGCGGATTGCACCTCGGCCACAAAGCGTTCGAGCTGGGCACGGGCGTCTGCCGCATGCCCGGGCAAACACACCAGCGCCAGCGAACCGGCTGCAAGCCACTTCAATGCAGTACGGGGTCCTGCTTTAATCATCTTCAGCCACCTTCCCTGCGGGAACCAGGATTTCACGGTTGCCATTGGACTGCATGGGGGAAACCAGGCCGGCCTGTTCCATTTGTTCCAGCAGGCGCGCCGCCCGGTTATAGCCGATGCGCAGGTAGCGCTGTACGGAAGAGATGGAGGCGCGGCGGTTCTTCAGCACCAATTCGACCGCCTGATCGTACAACGGGTCGGATTCCGCGTCTGTAAAACCTGTAACCGAACCTACTCCGTCGCCGGTCTCACCTTCACCCGTACCTTCCAGGAGACCGTCGACATAGTTGGGCTCGCCCTGCTCCTTCAGGGCATCCACCACACGGTGAACCTCGTCGTCGTGCACGAAGGCGCCATGCACACGCACCGGCAGGCCGCTGCCCGGTGGCAGGAACAGCATGTCACCCAAGCCGAGCAGAGTCTCGGCACCCATTTGGTCGAGAATGGTGCGGGAATCTACCCTCGATGACACCTGGAAGGCAATACGGGTTGGAATGTTGGCCTTGATCAGGCCGGTGATCACATCCACACTGGGGCGCTGTGTGGCAAGAATCAGATGGATGCCCGCTGCGCGCGCTTTCTGCGCCAGACGCGCAATGAGTTCTTCTATCTTCTTGCCAACGACCATCATGAGATCGGCCAACTCGTCGATCACCACCACAATATATGGCAGAGGCGCGAGCGGCTCCGGGGCCTCGGGCGTCAGAGAAAAGGGGTTGGGAATGGGTTCTTCGCGTTTCTGTGCTTCCCGGATCTTGGCGTTGTAACCGGCCAGATTGCGTACGCCCAACTTGCTCATCAGGCGATAACGCTTTTCCATCTCGGCCACACACCAGTTCAGCGCATTGGCAGCCTGCCGCATATCGGTCACCACCGGCGCCAGCAAGTGCGGGATGCCTTCATAGACGCTCATTTCAAGCATCTTCGGGTCGATCAGAATGAGGCGGACCTGATCCGGCCCGGCCTTGTACAGCAGGGACAGAATCATGGCGTTGATGCCCACCGACTTACCGGAACCTGTAGTGCCAGCCACCAGCAGGTGAGGCATTTTGGCGAGGTCGGCAACTTGCGGGTTGCCGGCGATATCCTTGCCCAAGGCCAATGTCAGCAGAGAAGAATTGGCGTGATAAACCTGTGAACCGATGATTTCCGACAGGCGGACCACCTGCCGCTTGGGGTTGGGCAATTCCAGCCCCATGAGATTCTTGCCGGGAATGGTCTCGACCACCCGGATGCTGACCAGGCTCAGGGCGCGGGCGAGATCCTTGGCCAAATTGACGATCTGGCTGCCCTTCACCCCGGTTGCTGGCTCGATTTCGTAGCGCGTTATAACCGGGCCAGCCTGGGCCGAAACCACCGTGACGCGCACACCAAAGTCGGACAATTTCTTTTCGATGAGCCGCGATGTGTATTCGATGGTGTCGGCACTGACCGTTTCCTGAGACTCAGTGGGCGCATCAAGCAGGCTGATGGCAGGCAGCTCGCCACTGGCCGGATCGGGCGGCAGAGAGAACAGGGTGCTCTGTTTTTCCTTTTCAGCACGTACTGACTTCTGCACCCTGGTGACGGCGGGCTCAATGCGCACCGGCTGTTCGTGCACCAGTTCTTCCTGCTTGGCCACCACGACTTCCTCGCGCCTGGCCTTGCTGACCTGCCCCACCTTGCGGTCGTCATGCGCCGCCTTCCATTCAAGCACCTTCAGAAAGGCTCGCTCCACCCACAGGCCGACGCGTTCCGACACCTGCAGCCACGAAAAGCCGAAGAACAGGCTGGCTCCAACAGCCGCCAGCACCAGCAAACCCAAGGTACACCCAGCCAGACCGAAAGTGGACGCCAGCATGTCTGCCAGCACCCGCCCGATCTGACCGCCAGCACCGGCGGGGAGCTCCGCCCCCAGCTGCCGCATGTGCAGCGCTTCTATTCCCATGCAGCCGATGAAGAGCATGGTGAAGCCAATGCCGACTTCCCACCTGACCCGGGGCAGGGGCTCACCCTGATTTTCTGGTGGCAGTGAACCGGTCAGCCGCAGAAAGCCGACCACCACCCTGTGGCTCAGCAGAACCACCCACAACCACGTGGAATAGCCGAAAAGGAAGAGGAGGAAATCGGCCACGTGAGCACCGAAAATCCCGCCCCTGTTCTGAACGACCGAAGAATGTACGGAATGCGACCATGCAGGGTCGGAAGGGTCCCATGTGCTCAGGACCAGCGCCAGCCAGGCCGCCAGAGCGGCAAAGACGATCCAGCGCGCTTCCCGTGCTAGGCCCGACAACCGGGTCTGCAGCGGAGAAGGGCCGTTTCTGACGTTGCGGGAGGAGCGGGAGGGGGTAGCGGGTAGCCTAGCCATAGCGGCCATTATAATTGGGTGTTGTTCAACCAAGGGTGCACTGCAATGACCACACCACGCCACGCCAAAGTCCTCATTCTCGGTTCCGGTCCAGCCGGGTACAGCGCCGCCATCTATGCTGCACGCGCCAACCTTTCGCCCATGCTGGTCACCGGAATGGAACAAGGTGGGCAGCTGATGACCACCACCGATGTGGACAACTGGCCTGCTGACGCGATGGGCGTACAGGGCCCGGAGCTCATGCAGCGTTTCCTCGCGCACGCGGAGCGATTCAATACGGAAATTGTTTTCGACCACATCACCGAGGTTGATCTCTCCAAGCGCCCCTTCACACTCAAAGGTGACAGCGGAGCGGTTTACACCTGCGACTCCCTCATCATTGCCACCGGCGCTGCCGCCCAATACCTGGGCTTGCCTTCCGAACAGGCATTCATGGGCCGCGGCGTTTCCGGCTGCGCTACCTGCGATGGCTTCTTCTACAAGAATCAGGACGTCATTGTCGTGGGCGGCGGCAATACCGCTGTCGAAGAAGCCCTTTACCTCTCCGGCATCTGCCGCAAGGTTACCTTGGTCCACCGCCGTGACAAATTCCGCGCTGAACCCATCCTGGTCGACCGGCTGATGGAAAAAGTCGAATCCGGCAATATAGAACTGGCACTGTTCCAGGAACTCGACGAAGTTCTGGGCGACGATTCCGGTGTGACGGGCGTACGCCTGCGGAACAATCAGACGGGCGAAAAACGCGAGCTGGCCGTCATGGGCGTTTTCATCGCCATTGGCCACAAGCCCAACACCAGCCTGTTCGAGGGCCAGCTCGAGATGGAAGACGGCTACATTGTGACCCGCGGCGGGCGCCACGGCCTGGCAACCATGACATCCGTTCCCGGTGTGTTTGCCGCCGGTGACGTTCAGGACAATGTCTACCGCCAGGCCATCACTAGCGCCGGCACGGGCTGCATGGCGGCGCTGGACGCACAGCGCTGGCTGGAGAATGCGGCAGAATAAGCTCGGGCTGGCTGACCTGAAAAAACTGCAGAAGGCAGGTCAGCTTCCCGAAACCCCTCCCTCATCCACACGGCCGGAACGGTTGGCGCGCAAGCGCTCGCCCTTCCTGCCGCCGTCACCTGCCCCCGTCACTCCGAAGGCTGTCGAACCGGCAGCTGCAGCAGCCAGGGCCGCGGCATCGAAGCCCGCAACGGCAAGGAAACCGATACAGCGATCTCCCCGGAACGATTCGCGCCCTGCTCCAACGCCGCCTGCGACGCCAGCGCTTGATGAGGCCGATCGCAAGCTGTTTCTCAGTGCGGTGCGTTACGTGGAGAAAATCAAGGACCCAGGCCGTGTACTGCTTGGTCCTGTTCCGCTCGCCCCGGATTCCATCCTGCAGGAGCGCCGCAAACGCGCTGCTGGCCTGGACGCCGCCAAACCGGCCAAGCGTAAGGCCACCCCCAAGGCAGATGCCGCGCAAACCACCTCAGTCAGGCCGGGCAGGCCGCTTTCGGACAGCTACGCACCCGCCGGGCACGATGCCGATGACAGCCTGTATCTCAAGGCCGGTCATGGTAGCGACATTGTGCGCGACCTGAAGCGGGGGAAATGGCCCATAGGGGCAAGCCTCGACCTGCACGGCAGCACCATGGAAGACGCCCGCGAGCGCTTCGAAAGGTTTGTGGATTCCTGCCTGACGCATGACGTCAAGTGTGTACGTATCGTGCATGGCAAGGGTTATGGCTCCCGCAATGGCGATGCGGTGCTCAAGAGGACTGTACGGCGCTGGCTGACCCAGCTAAATGAAGTGATAGCCTACACGGAATGTTCGGAGGAGGACGGCGGTTCAGGTGCAGTGCAGGTGCTGTTGAAATAGCCTGTTTTAATGGCATAGCGTGTACAGGCCCGTACGCCGGCCCGTCACACCCCGCCCGAAGACTCCTCGCCCAAAACGACTAAAGGCCGGCACACTGTGCCGGCCTTCGTACTTTCTTTTTCTTCTAACTACCGCTTCTTTTATAGTTATCGTATTACCCGACGTTATCGGTTTTCGCCCATGCAGAGCCTGTCTCCTCACCTGCATGAACGGAATTGTGCATGAAATAGTGGGTTCCCACACCTAGGGAATGCACTAACACGGTGCAGCATTCACCATGTTTTGCCCAGTTACAGGGCATGGCTCCCGGGCCACTCACCAATTTTTGTTGTTAATCGACAATTATTTTTAATTTCACAAATAAATCAGCTTGGGGCATAGTGGGGCCCAACTGCAATGTTTCTGTTGGAAGTTTTCATGAGTCCCACGCCCTTTACCGCACCTGCTCATTATTTTCGTCCCAGTCGCTCCCACGCCGTCGTGGTGGGGGGCGGAACCATGGGTGCTGATGTCGCCGTCGTGCTCTGCCGCGCGGGTTGCCGCACCACGGTCGTGGAATCCGACGCCCAACGCCGCGCCGCGCTGCCCGACAGGGTTGGTGCAGGGCTGAACCAGCTGGGCGCTGCCGAGCGTACGGACCGGCTGCACACCGCGGGCTCTCTGGAAGAGCTGGATTGGCAGTCGGTGGATGTCGTGATCGAATGCATTCCCGAACGGCTGGACATCAAGCAGAAGCTCTTTGCCCAGCTGGAAACACTGGCTCGGCCGGACGCCCTGCTGTCCAGCAACAGCTCCAGTTTCCCCATTTCTGCCATCAGCGAAGGGTTGAAAAGCGCCGAACGCATGATCGGGCTGCACTTCTTCATGCCGGCTCATCTCACGCCTCTGGTGGAAGTGGTTTGCGGCGAGCGTACCGACACTGATGCAGCCCGCAATCTGCACAGCTTCATGCGTCAGTGCGGCATGGTGCCGGTTTTCGTGAAACGCGACCTGCCGGGTTTTCTGGCCAACCGTCTGCAACACGCGCTGGCACGTGAGGCCTTTGCTCTCATCGATGCCGGCATTGCCTCTCCGGAAGACGTGGATGCAGCCGTTCGATTCGGCTTCGGCTTCCGCTTCCTGGCTGCCGGGCCGGTTCTGCAGCGCGATCACGCCGGCCTGGAGGTTCACTGCGCAGCAGGTGCCACCATCTACCCTTCCTTGGCGGCCAACACGGAACCTGCCAAATGCCTGGCCGAGCGGGTAGCCGCTGGCAAATACGGTATGAAGACCGGCGAAGGCTTCTTCAAATGGACACCTGAAACCATCGCGGCAGAACGCCAGCGTTACCAGAACCTGCTGCAGGCAGGCCTTGAGCTGCTCAAGCAGGAACTGCCGCCCGTACAGGATGCCGAGCAGGCGTGAACAAGGAATTCACCATGACAGCTGAAATGACTCCCCTGATTCTTACCGTGGCTCCCAACGGTGCCTACAAAACTCACGAGCATCATCCGGCCGTACCATTAACGGCTGAAGCGTTGGCAGAAACCGCGAAAGCCTGTCTTGAAGCCGGCGCTGCCATGATTCACATGCACGTTCGCCGCCCTGACGGCCGTCACCTGCTCGACGCACAAGCGTACCAGCAGGCCACCGCTGCAGTGCGCCGCGCGGTCGGTCAGAAGCTGGTCGTTCAGATCACCACCGAAGCGGCACAAGTTTATGAGCCATACGCTCAAATGGCGGTGGTGCGTGATACCCGCCCGGAAGCGGTTTCAGTCGGTCTGCGCGAACTCCTCAAGCCCGAGGTGCCCGAGTCTGAATTGAACGCTTTCTTCTCCTGGCTGGTGCAGGAGAACGTCATGACTCAGGTCATTCTGTATGACGAACAGGACGTGGCCAACTGGCAGCGCTTGCGCGCCCAAGGCGTAATTCCCGAAGGGCCTTGGTTCCTGCTGTTTGTACTGGGCCGTTATTCGGCTGGTCAGAAATCCAGCCCCACCGATCTGCTGCCATTCCTGAACAAGCATGATGGGCGTTACCCCTGGGCCATGTGCGCTTTCGGCCCCTTGGAAAACGCCTGCGCCATTACCGCAGCTGGTCTGGGAGGCCACGTCCGGGTTGGCTTTGAGAACAATCTGTTCCTGAAAGACGGTAGCACCGCACCCGACAACGCTGCCCTGGTCGCGCAGGTTGCACAAGGAGCCGAGGCCCTCGGCCGTCCTCTGGCAACAGCGGATGACATCCGCAAGCAGTTCGGCCGCTGATCGCCGGCAGCCACGGCATTCGGGCTCAGGTGCAGCGCGCCGCGCGCTCCCTGGCCCGGGCCAGCGCAAGGTATCTGTCTCGCGAGGGCAGCAGGTGTTCGTGAACCAACCGTATCAGCGCGCCGCGGTCCCCGGTTTGCAGCGCCCGCAGGATTTCATGGTGCTCCAGCCTGGAGCGGTGCTGTTGTTCGGGCGTGGAAAGTGCACCGAAGCGAATGGCATGGGCACGTCGGGCGTATTCATGTATGGCCTGGGCCAGCAGCTGGTTGCCACAAAGGCTGAACAGCTTTTCGTGAAACGCCTGATTGCTGCGGAACACGCCACGGTGGTCATCCTGGGACACCGCATCATCATGCTGCGCCTGTATGGCCTGCAGGGCGGCAAGTTCATCTTCTGGAACTGGCAGCGGCATGCGGCGCATTGCCTCTGTTTCCAGAAGAATGCGCATCTCGTAAAGGTCCAGGACCTCCCGCTCCGCAAAGCCTCGCACCTGCGCGCCAATGTTACGCCGACGCTCCACCAGACCCGCCTGCTCGAGGCGGGCCAGTGCGTCGCGCACGACATGGCGCTTCTCGCCAAACCGCAGCATGAGTTCATCTTCAACGAGGCGCTGCCCAGGCATGAGAATGCCCAGAACAATGTCCTCCTCCAGCGTCGTGGCCAACTGCTCCACCCTGCTGGCGACTGGTGCCTCCGACCGCGCTCCCGGCGGTTCAGACCTCGCTTCCGATGCTTCAGACTTGGCTACGGCACACATGCCTGTTCAACCCCTGGGCACACTGCCACGGTGCTCTGCCGCCATGAGGAAATCGAAATCCACTCCCTGATCGGCCTGGGTCACGGTCTTCAGGAACAGATGACGATAGCCCCGCTCGGCCTGTGGTGGCACTACTGGCTGCGCGGCCTGCCGTCTCTGCAATTCTTCTTCGCTCACCAACCATTCCAGCCTCCGTTCCGATACGGATATGCGGATGCGGTCGCCCGTCTGCACCCAGGCCAGAGGCCCGCCCACCGCTGCCTCTGGGGTGACATGCAGGACAATGGTGCCAAAGGCCGTTCCGCTCATGCGACCATCCGAAATACGGATCATGTCCTTGACGCCGGCCGCAGCAAGTTTGCGGGGAATCGGCAGATACCCGGCTTCCGGCATGGCGGCAGCCTTCGGGCCGATGTTTTTCAGAACCAGTATGTCGTCGGCCCTGACGTCGAGGCCAGGGTCGTCAATGCGTTGGGCCAGATCTTCGGCATTCTCGAAAACCACGGCACGGCCTTCGTGTTCCATCAGGCGCGGGTCGGCAGCCGACTGCTTGATGATGGCACCACCCGGCGCCAGATTGCCGCGCAAGACTGCAATTCCCCCCTGCGGGTAGACGGGGTTGTCCCGGGTACGCACGACGTGCTGGGGAAAGCGCGGGCCGGCGGCATCAAGTTCTTCCCCAAGCGTACGGCCAGTCACCGTCAGAGCATCCAGGTGCAGAAGTGGCCTCAGTTCATGAAGCAGCGTGGCCATGCCGCCTGCATGATGAAAATCTTCCATGTAATGGTCGCCGGACGGTTTCAGGTCAAGCAGCACAGGAGTTTCGCGACTCATGACATCCAGAGCTGCGAGATCCAGCGTATAGCCCATGCGCCCCGCGATGGCCGCCAGATGAACTATGCCGTTGGTCGACCCGCCCATGGCCAGCAGCACACGCATGGCATTTTCGAAAGCTTCGGCTGTGAGGATGCGGTCAATCGTGAGACCCTTGCGCGCCATTTCCACCGCCACCTGCCCGGAGCGTTCCGCCACTCGAATGCGGTCCGCGGTCACGGCGGGAGGCGATGCACCGCCCGGTACGGTCATGCCCAAAGCTTCGGCTATGCAGGCCATGGTGCTGGCCGTGCCGGCCACCGAGCAAGTGCCCACGCTAGCGACAAGCTGGTCGTTGACATCCGCCACTTCCTCGGCATCGATTTCTCCTGCCCGGAAGCGCGCCCAGTAGCGACGACAATCCGTGCAGGCGCCAACCCGGTCGCCCCTGTGGGAACCAGTCAGCATGGAGCCGGTCACCAGTTGCACGGCAGGCAGGCCGACGGACGCAGCGCCCATGAGCTGAGCCGGAACGGTTTTGTCGCAGCCGCCGATAAGCACCACCGCATCCATGGGCTGCGCACGGAGCATTTCTTCGGTATCCATGGACATCAAGTTACGCAGATACATGCTCGTCGGTTGCGAGAAGCTCTCGTGCACCGAGATGGTCGGGAAGTCCATGGGCAGCCCGCCCGCCAACATGATGCCGCGTTTGACCGCCTCTATGAGTTGCGGCATGTTCCCATGGCAGGGGTTGAACGCACTTCCCGTGTTGGTGATGCCGATAACGGGGCGGTCAAGCGCCCTGTCCGTATAGCCGGCCCCCTTGATGAAGGCTTTACGCAGGAACAAGGAGAAGCCGCGGTCACCGTAGTTGGTGAGCCCTTTCGATATGCCGTCTCGGCGTTCTTCGGGATGGACATCATGCCCCTTTGCATGATTATTGTTCGGCTCCGCCATGGTGTGCCTCCACGATTATTGATAATATTATTATCGATATGAATACAGCGCTTCGCAAGAGGCGCCAGTCAAATAAAACACTCACAAGGAGACCTTGAATGCGTCAAATCACAAGAAATAAGTTTTCGCCACTGCGTCGTACGCTCGTTGCTGCCGTAGCTGCCATCGGCCTTGCCGCCACTATGGCACCCATGGTTCAGGCCAGCACCGACTACCCCTCCAAGCCAGTGCGTCTCATTGTTCCCTACGCCCCCGGCGGTGCCACTGACGTAATCGGTCGCGTGGTCGCACAGCACCTTTCCACTGCCCTGGGCCAGCAGTTCGTGGTGGAAAACCGCGCAGGGGCCGGCGGCAGCATTGGCGCTGGCCAAGTCGCCAAATCAGACCCTGACGGCTACACCGTCATGCTGGGCGCTTTCACCAGCCACACCATCAACGCCGCGCTGATGCCGGACACCGTTCCGTTCGACATCAACAAGAGCTTTGAATATGTTTCCATCGTGGGGCGTGTGCCCCTAGTCTTTGTCACGCACCCGTCCGTGCCTGCCAAAAATCTGAGCGAACTCATTGCGCTGGCGAAGGAAAAGCCCGGTTCCCTGTCCTTTGCCTCCGCAGGCAATGGTTCCCCCCAACACATGGCAGTGGAACTGTTCCAGCGCCAAACTGGCACTGAAGTCCTCCACGTGCCCTACAAGGGCAGCGGCCCTGCACTGACCGACCTGGTCGGCGGCCAGATCAATGCCATGATCGACACCGTGCCGGCAGCACAGTCTCAAATTCAGGCCGGCAACCTGCGCGCGCTGGGTACCACCACACCCGAACGCGTCCCGACCCTGCCCGACGTGCCCACTGCTGCGGAAGCAGGTCTGCCCAATTTCCACATCAGCTCCATGTTCGCTCTCGCAGCCCCTGCCGGCACACCGGAACCCGTGGTCAGGAAGCTGAACGATGCACTGAAGGAAATCCTGAACAAACAGGAAGTGAAGGACTCTTTGCTGGCACAGGGCGCCATCGCTACCTACACCACCCCTGAGGACGCCTCAAAGGCCATCATCGATGAATACAACAAGTGGGTGAACCTCATCAAGGAAGCCAACATCAAGGTTCAGTGATAGTTCATGAGTCGCAGTGGAAACGAACCTCTCCACGCGTGACCTGAGGGCCTTTCTGGCACTGAGCCAGACTTGCAATTTCGGGCAGGCTGCCCTGCAGCTGCACCTGACGCAATCAGCCCTATCAGCCTTGATCGCCCGCCTGGAAGCCCAGGTGGGCGCTCGTCTTTTCGAGCGCACTACACGCTCCGTCACTTTGACGGCCGCCGGCCGCGCATTTGCCGAGCACGTGGTCGAAATCCTGCAACAGACGGAGGAAGCACTACAGAACGTGCGCGACATCATCAACCTCCAGCAAGGCAAGGTTTCGGTCGCTGCACTTCCTTCACTCACTGCCGGCCTGCTGCCGGAAATCTTTGCCCTATTCCAGGCACAACATCCTAAAGTGCGGCTGTCCGTTATCGAAGCACTCGCTTCTGACGCCTTCGAGAAGGTGCGCCAGGGCAAGGTAGACTTCGCCCTGACGGCCGCCCACCCTCGCCAGGAAGACCTGGCTTATGAGCCCATTACCCAGGACAACTTCCTGCTGCTGTGCTCTCCACAACATGTCCTGGCACAAGACTCGTCGCCCATCGCGCTGTCGGATACCCTGCAATGGCCTCATGTATCCATGCCCCCTGCCGCCAGCGTCCG
>JAJUFI010000123.1 GCA_029263795.1 Alcaligenaceae bacterium | reverse complement strand
TCCAGCCGGATGATCCGCAAAAGGAACTACCCGAGCATCCGCAAGAAGCTGTGGCGCGGTGCGCTTTGGTCGCCCTCCTACTTCGCAGGCAGCTATCCTTCCCCGGCCTGAAGGCCGAGGCTTGCCGCGCACCGGGTCAAATAGTGTGCCCGAGGGTGTGGGTGTTTTCTCCGCCACCTACCGCTTCGAGGGCGACCGCGTCGCCATCCGCCAGCAAAGCGCGGAATATGCCCTGTTACAAATACCCCTGTATCACTCGCAGCACAGCTGAGAAAGCCGCGCACACCGGGCACTCGGTCTTTCTGGCGCTGGCACATACGTTTATCCTGGTAATACCACGCCACAATCAGTAACATTCATGCATGGACTCATCTCCACTTGATTCCCGTCAAATGGAATTTGGTGACGGCATGATGGGATACCTTCATAACTAGAAACGAATAACCTTCATACTGATAGGGGTATACGTATGTACAAGCGACTCACCGCCGCCATACTGTCCGCTTTTGCACTCAGCTCGCCCGTCATGGCAAGCGAAATCAACGTCGAGGAACTGCGCACTCTCGCAAACAACCTGTTCAAGCCCATTCCCACGGCCGATGTCGTCATCAAGGAAAAAGGCCTGACTCCCGAACAAATCGAACTCGGCCAATGGCTATGGTTTGAACCGCGCCTGTCCAAGAGCCACATCATCACCTGCAACACCTGTCACAGTGTGGGCACCGGTGGGGCTGACAACATTCCAACCTCGGTTGGTCACGGCTGGCAGCATGGCCCGCGCAACTCGCCCACCGTACTGAACGCCGTATTCAACGTCGCCCAGTTCTGGGATGGCCGTGCTGCCGACCTGGCAGAGCAGGCCAAGGGCCCCGTGCAGGCAAGCGTGGAAATGAACGCCACGCCAGATCTGGTTGAAGAAACCCTGCGCAGCATTCCTGCCTACGTCGAAAAATTCGCCGCCGCCTTCCCTCAGGAAAAGGATCCCGTCAACTTTGACAACATGGCCAAGGCACTGGAAGCCTTTGAGTCGACGCTGGTCACCCCGAACTCGCGCATGGACCAATTCCTGATGGGCAAGGATTCGCTCAACAAACAGGAACTCACTGGCTTGCGCACCTTCATCGACAAGGGCTGTATTGCCTGTCACTCCGGTGTGAACTTCGGTGGCCAGAACTACTACCCCTTCGGCCTGGTGAAGCGCCCGGGTGCCGACATTCTGCCCGAGGGCGACCGTGGCCGCTTCGATGTCACCAAGACCGCATCTGATGAGTACGTGTTCCGTGCCGCTCCGCTGCGCAACGTGGCATTGACGGCCCCCTACTTCCACAGCGGTGAAGTCTGGAGCCTGGAAGAAGCCGTGGCACTCATGGGCACCAGCCAGCTGGGTACCGAGCTCAATGAAGAAGAGGTGAAGAACATTACCGCCTTCCTGCACACGCTCACCGGCGAGCAGCCCGTTGTAACCTACCCGGCATTGCCGCCCAGCTCGCCCACCACTCCGCGCCCCTCGCGCATGTAAGGCCGGTGCGGCATTAGTGGCCGGGGTTTGCAAAGCCCCGTGCCGGCTTCACGCCCGCCCGCTCCCCTGCTCCTGCAATCGCACGGGCCCGGGTTCAGCGGTGGGGCGTTTTTCATGGCAGCCACGTTTGTTCTCGTTGCTGCCACGTTCTGCGCATGACAAGCGAAGCTCAGCCCTTCCGTGGCGGCGGAAATACCGGCAGCGCCCGTTTGTGGGCGGTGCGGCGGAATGTGGCAAGAATCACATCATAGGCTTGATCCGACACCTGTTTTCCCTCCAGGAAGTCGTCGATCTCTTCGTAGCTGACGCCCAAGGCGACCTCGTCCGGCTTCAGCGGGCTGAGAGATTCGAGATCCGCCGTGGGAACCTTGTTCACCTGCTCGTCCGGCGCACCAAAAGCCTTGGCCAATGCGCGCACCCGGCGCTTGTTCAAACCGGTGAGCGGGGTGACATCCGCGGCGCCGTCACCGTACTTGGTGAAGAATCCCACCAGTGCCTCGGCAGCGTGATCCGTGCCGACCACCAGGCCCTGCCGCGCTCCGGCCACGGTGAACTGGGCGACCATGCGCTGACGCGCCTTGATGTTCCCGTGCACAAAGTCCTTCTGTGCCTCGTCGCGAAATTCCAGCCCGCCCGCAATGCAATTCGCCAGAATGGCGTCGCTCGCCGGCTTGACATCCACAACCAGGGTTTCGTCCGGCTGTATGACTTTCAGGCTCATCTGCGCATCGGCCTCGTCGCGTTGCTCACCATATGGCAGGCGCATGGCGATGAAGCTGGCCTCGTAGCCGCGCGAACGGCACAGTTCGACCGCCCGTTGAGACAGGCAGCCCCCCACCAGGGAATCAACGCCGCCGCTGATACCCAATACTAGGGTGCGCATACCTGCGGACTGCAGGTAATTGGCCAGAAACTGGGTGCGATATTCAATCTCTGTGGCAGCGTCGAAAGTGGGGCTGACACAGAGCTCTTCAATGATGTCGCGCTGCATGGCGCGTTGTTCAGGTGTTGCCACTTTGTCTTCCTCAGACAGGTTTAAAACCGATCCAGCACTGCGCCCGTGCTGGCATTGGAAACGTTGAAGGCAAATTTGGCCTGTACGCCGCGGACATAGCGCGGTGGCGGCGCCGACCAGGCGGCCCGCCGGCGGGCGAGCTCATCATCGTCAACGTGCAATTCCAGCGCCTGGCGGTGAGCATCTATAGTGATGCGGTCTCCTTCCTTAACCAAAGCGATGCATCCACCCTCGGCCGCTTCCGGGGCAACATGGCCGACAACCATGCCCCAGGTGCCACCCGAAAAGCGGCCGTCCGTGATGAGGCCGACCGAGTCGCCCAGGCCGGCACCTATCAGTGCACTGGTGGGCGCCAGCATCTCCGGCATGCCGGGGCCGCCACGCGGGCCTAGATAACGCAGGACCATGATGTCGCCGGCCTTGATGCGCCCATCCAGAATCGCCTTCAAGGCGGACTGCTCATCATCGAAGACCCGTGCCGGCCCGGACATGACCGGGTTCTTCAGACCGGTGATCTTGGCCACCGAGCCCTCGGGAGCCAGATTGCCCTTCAGAATGGCGAGATGGCCTTCGGAATAGAGTGCGTTATCGAGCGATCGTATGACGTCCTGCCCTGCCGGAGGAGTGGAGGGCACGTCCTTGAGCGTTTCTGCAATGGTCAGCCCGGTGATGGTCATGCAATCGCCGTGCAGCAGGCCGGCATCCAACAGCAGTTTCATCACCTGAGGGACGCCGCCAGCCTTGTGGAAGTCAACCGTCAGGTAGCGCCCGCTGGGCTTGAGATCGCAAATAACCGGGACCTTGCGGCGTACGCGCTCGAAATCATCGATGCTCCATTCGACTTCCGCAGCATGGGCAATGGCCAGTAGGTGAAGCACGGCGTTAGTGGAGCCGCCCACGGCCATGATGACGGCGGTTGCGTTCTCGATGGCTTCCCGGGTGATGATGTCGCGCGGTTTGAGGTCGCGCTCGATCGCCCGCAACAGAACCCGCGCCGACTCGGCGGCAGACTGGACCTTTTCCTCGTGCACATTGGCCATACTGGAGGAATAAGGCAGGCTCATGCCCATGGCTTCAAAGGCGGCACTCATGGAGTTGGCGGAATACATGCCTCCACAGGAGCCCGGCCCGGGAATGGCATGACGCTCGATATCTTTCAGCCCGGCATCATCCAGCCGGCCAGCGGCATGTTCGCCCACGGCCTCAAAAACGCTGACGATGTTGAGATCCTTGCCATTCAGCCGCCCCGGCATGATGGTGCCGCCGTATACGTAGATGGCAGGGACATTGGCTCGCAAGATGCCCATCATGCCGCCGGGCATGTTCTTGTCGCAGCCACCGATCACCAATACACCGTCCATCCACTGGCCCTGCACACAGGTTTCCACGCAGTCGGCAATGACCTCGCGCGACACCAGTGAATATTTCATCCCCTCCGTGCCCATTGACATGCCATCGGAAATTGTGGGCGTACCAAAAACCTGCGGGTTACCGCCGGCCTCGCGTATGGCTGCTTCGGCAGCATCTGCCAGTTTCTGCAAGCCGCTGTTGCAAGGGGTGATGGTGCTATGGCCGTTCGCAATGCCCACCATCGGGTTGGAGAAGTCGCCCTCGGTGTAGCCCAGGGCATAGTACATGGAGCGGTTGGGAGCCCGTTCTGACCCTTCAACTATGTTTGCGGAGCGCCTGCGTTTTGAAATGCTCATTCGGTCCTCTCGTTGGAAATGGTGCGTACGGGCGGCACAGCCGTGAGATGGTTCATCGACGGGATGGCACGGCCCGGGCAATGACAGCCCTTGGATGCATGGTTGAATGTTAAGGCACATCAAGGTTTCTGAGTTCAGAATCATGCGATGATGGAGGTGAAAATCTTCCTGCACACCATGCCTTATCCGCTGCTTCTCATCATTCATCTGTTTGCCGCCATCATGTTTGTCGGCACGGTTTTCTTTGAAGTGCTCATGCTTGAAGGGGTGCGCAAACACGTATCCAGGGAAGCCATGCGCGCCGTGGAAGGGGCAATAGGCCACCGTGCACGGGCCATCATGCCCTGGGTGTTGCTACTTCTTTTCGGGGCGGGTTTCGGGCTGGCCTGGTCTCACCGCGCAGCACTGTCCGACCCCTTCGCCGGCAATTTCGGGCTGCTGCTTCTCATCAAGATAGTGCTGGCACTCAGCGTCTTCGGCCACTTCCTCACTGCCATGGCACTGCATCGCCTGGGCAGGCTGCGCAGCCGTGCGTCACAACGAATTCACATCAGTGTCTTCATTCATGTCGTATTGATTGTGCTGCTGGCCAAGCTGATGTTCTACGCAGGCTGAGAACTGCTGTTTGCGCAGTGTCCGTGTGCACACTGCGGGCCACTCATCACGGCGACCCCGGAATCCGGGCTGTGCCCTGCCATGTACATGCGTCATAATGGCTGAAAAGCACACTCATCTTGGGAGGTTGTATGGCAAACACATCACCTGTCGTTCTGATTACCGGAGCAAGCCGCGGAATCGGTGCCGCCGCAGCAACGCTGGCAGCCCGCGATGGCTTCGACGTGGCCATCGGCTACGTTAAGAACGAAGCGGCAGCCCAACAGGTTGCCGAGGCGGTGCGCAGGCGTGGGCGCCGCGCCGTCACAGTGCAGGGTGACGTCGCCAATCTCGAAGATGTTTCCCGCATGTTCATTCAGGCAGAAGAGCAACTGGGCAACATTACCGCCCTGGTCAACAACAGTGGCATCACCGGCCCGATAGGGCCGTTCTCAAATACCACCAGCGAAACGGTCGAGCAGGTTTTCCGCGTGAACGTGTTTGGCACCATAGAAGCCTGCCGTCAGGCCGTGGAAAGGTTCCGCCGCAACAATATTCCCGGGGTTATCGTCAACGTCTCGTCTGTCGCGGCCAGCACCGGCAGCCCCCACGAGTACATTCACTATGCCGCGAGCAAGGCCGCGGTGGAAACCTTCACCATTGGCCTGGCACGCGAGGTGGCGGAACATGGCATACGCGTGTGCGCCGTGGCGCCCGGTTCCACGCTCACTGACATTCATGCCACCGCCGGCGAACCGGACCGGCCCCTGCGTGTAGCGCCCCGTATTCCCATGGGGCGACTGGCACAGCCGGAAGAAATCGCCGAAACCATCACCTGGCTGCTATCGCCCGCCGCTTCCTACCTGACGGGCACGGTGGTGCGCTGCTCAGGGGGAGCCTGACCCCGGCACGAAAAGGGCCCACCAGCGCAAGCTGTCGGGCCCCTTTTAACATTGGGGGCTTTGGCCAGTTAACGGAGCGGGCCCCACAGCGCCGCTCCGGCTTCGCAGGCACTTGGCCGCACCGCCCCCTAGCGTTGCGCTGCCGAAGGCCCGCGCAGTTGGGAAAGGTCGCGCACTGCGCCACGGTCGGCCGAGGTCGCCAGCGCGGCATAGGCGCGCAATGCCTGGGAGACCACGCGCTGGCGGTTTTCGGGCTGCCATGCACGGTCACCGCGGGCTTCCATTTCAGCGCGACGCTGAGCCAGCTCTTCATCACTGATGGCCAGGTGGATGCGGCGGTTCGGAATGTCGATTTCGATGATGTCGCCGTCACGCACCAGGGCGATGTTGCCGCCTTCAGCCGCTTCGGGAGAGGCATGGCCGATCACCAGACCGGAAGAGCCCCCGGAGAAGCGGCCGTCTGTCAGCAGGGCCGAGGAAGCGCCCAGGCCCTTGGACTTCAGGTACGACGTTGGGTACAGCATTTCCTGCATACCCGGGCCTCCCTTCGGCCCTTCGTAGCGGATGATGACGACATCACCAGCCTTGACCTTGTCACCCAAGATGCCATCGACGGCATCTTCCTGGCTTTCGAACACGCAGGCCTTGCCTGTAAAGGTGAGAATGCGCTCATCCACGCCTGCAGTCTTGACGATGCAGCCATTCACCGCCAGGTTACCGTACAGCACGGCCAGCCCGCCGTCCTTGGAATAAGCGTATTCCACCGAGCGGATGCAGCCATTCTGGCGGTCGGTATCCAGTTCAGCGTAATAGGTGTTCTGGCTGAAGGCTTCCTTGCTGCGCACGTTGCCGGGCGCAGTCTTGTAGAACTGCTTCACTTCCTCGGAAACACCCGGGTTCATGATGTCCCAGGTTTCAATGGCCTTGCCCAGTGTGCCGCAGGCAATGTTGCCGACGTCCAGATGCAGCAGATTGGCCCGTGCTAGTTCGCCCATGATGCCCAGAATGCCGCCGGCGCGGTGCACGTCTTCAATGTGATATTTGTCGGTGGCCGGCGCCAGCTTGCTCAGGCAGGGAACGCGGCGCGAGAGCCGGTCGATGTCCGACATGGTGAAATCAACACCTGCTTCCTGGGCGGCGGCCAGCAGGTGCAGCACAGTGTTGGTGGAACCGCCCATGGCGATATCCAGGGTCATTGCGTTTTCGAACGCCTTGAAATTGGCGATGCTGCGCGGCAGAACCGAATCGTCGTCCTGCTCATAGTAGCGGCGGCACAATTCCACGATCTTCTTGCCGGCCTCTTCAAACAGTGTCTTGCGCCGTGCGTGGGTGGCCAGCACCGTGCCATTGCCCGGCAGCGCAAGCCCCAGTGCCTCCGTCAGACAGTTCATTGAATTGGCCGTGAACATGCCCGAACAGGAACCACAGGTGGGACAGGCAGCGCGCTCAGCCTCGGCTGCTTCGTCATCCGTCACGTTGGGGTCGGCCGCCTTGATCATGGCGTCGACCAGGTCCAGCTTCTGCACAACCATGCGGGTGCTGGGGTCGTAAACCTTGCCGGCCTCCATGGGACCGCCGGAGACAAACACCACGGGAATGTTCAGGCGCAGTGCTGCCATCAGCATTCCGGGAGTAATTTTGTCGCAGTTCGAAATGCAGACCATGGCATCCGCGCAATGGGCGTTCACCATGTACTCTACTGAGTCGGCAATCAGCTCACGCGAAGGCAGCGAATACAGCATGCCGCCGTGCCCCATGGCAATACCGTCATCAATGGCGATGGTGTTGAATTCTTTGGCGACACCGCCAGCCGCTTCGATCTGCCGCGCCACCAGTTGGCCGAGCTCCTTCAGGTGCACGTGGCCCGGAACAAACTGGGTGAAGGAGTTCACGACGGCAATGATGGGCTTACTGAAGTCGTCGTCGTTCATGCCCGTAGCGCGCCAAAGCGCACGGGCCCCGGCCATATTGCGGCCATGCGTGGAGGTACGTGATCGATATTGCGGCATTTTTCTCTCTGCTAGGAATTCAATGAAGGCGGGGATGTTGTGCAACAAGCCGTTAAACACTTGTTCTATGGTTGCCCGCAGCCCACAATGATAATCTTCATCAGCGAAACTTTCCTTTGTAACGCAAAATTACTTTGTACCCCCTTTCGTCCGACCCCGAGGAGCAGCAGTGACCCAGCAGCAACCGGCAATGCCCCATAGTGCACTTCGACAAGACATACGCCTGCTTGGCAAAACGCTCGGGGAAGTGATTCGCGAAACCGACGGCAAGGCTATCTAT
>JAJUFI010000120.1 GCA_029263795.1 Alcaligenaceae bacterium | reverse complement strand
GCGGCAATTCCTTACCGGCAACGCCTTGTTCGCCTTTTTTGATGCGCCCTGGACGCCCATTTACATTGCGGTGGGCTTCATGCTCCACCCCATTGTCGGTTTCATGATGCTTGGCGGAGCGGTGGTTTTGCTTGGGTTGGCGTGGCTCACCAATCTGTCGACCAATAAGCCGCTGAGTGAAGCCAACCAGGCGGCCATTTCGGCAGCGGCCTTTGCGAACAACCATTTGCGCAATGCTGATGTGATCGAAGCCATGGGAATGTTGCCGGGCTTGCGCAGCCGCTGGCTGGCACAGCACCACCGTGTGCTGGGTTTGCAAACTTTGGCATCCGACCGTAACGCACGCATTTCCGGCGTGACTCGCTTCATCCGTATTTCCCTGCAGTCCTTGATCTTGGGCGTGGGTGCCCTGCTGGTGATTGAGGGTGAGATGACTGGCGGCATGATGATTGTGGGCTCCATGCTGTTAGGTAAGGCCTTGCAGCCGGTGGAAATGGCAATTGGTACATGGAAGCAATCCGTGTCCACTAAGGCGGCGTACCAGCGCCTGGATGAAATGTTGCAGTCTGCACCTCCGCGTGGGGAAACGCTGAGCCTGCCGGCTCCCCAGGGCTCCCTGGAACTGGAGAACGTGTACGCGGCGGCCCCGGGCGTACAGCTGAACATTCTCAAGGGTTTGAACTTCAAGATTCCCGCCGGGGAAGTGGTGGGCGTGATTGGCCCCTCTGCTTCCGGTAAGTCCACTTTGGCGCGCCTGCTGGTAGGTGTGTGGCAGGCCCGGGTGGGTACTGTCCGCCTGGATGGTGCCGACATCTTCCAATGGAATAAGGATGAACTCGGCCCCCATATTGGGTACCTGCCGCAGGACATTGAATTGTTCGAGGGCACGATTGCCGAAAACATTGCGCGCTTTTCCGAACCTGATGCAGCTCTGGTGATTGACGCCGCCAAACGTGCCGGGGTGCACGAGATGATTCTGCACCTGCCCCGGGGCTATGACACCCCTCTGGGTGTGGACGGCGCCTCGCTTTCGGGTGGGCAGAAGCAACGCATTGCCTTGGCGCGCGCCATTTACAACAACCCGCGCCTGGTCGTACTGGACGAGCCCAATTCCAACCTGGATGATGTGGGCGAGGCCGCGCTGGTGGAAACCATCAAAGACCTCAAATCCCGCGGGTCCACCGTCATTCTGATCACCCACCGCATGAGTGTGTTGAGCGTGGTGGACAAGCTCCTGGTCCTGCGCGACGGCATGCTCACCATGTTCGGCCCGCGCGACGACGTGCTCAAGGCGCTGCGCCAACAGCAGTTGCAGGCTGCGCAGGCAAAACCTGCCGCAGCGGGCGGTTCACCTTTACAGATCGTATCCAAGGGTCAGGCTTGACATGGGCTGGTTCAGCAAGAAAAACCGCAATGACGACGCCACGCGCGCAGAGCGGGCATTGGAAATACCCGGCAGCCGGGTGGACACCGACTTCACCACGCCTTTGCGCTGGGGGGCTGCCGTACTGATACTCGGTTTTGGCGGTTTCACCGCCTGGGCGGCTTTTGCGCCCCTGGATGCCGGTGTGGCCGCAGACGCCACCGTGCAGGTGGCGGGCAATCGCAAGAGTGTGCAGCACCTGGAAGGCGGTACGGTCGAGGAAATTCTCGTTCGCGAAGGCGATTTGGTAGAGGCTGGCCAGGTGTTGGTACGCCTGAATGCCACCCGCGCCTTGGCCGAACAGGGCGTGGTCAGCGCCCAGTATCTGGTGGCCAAGGTCACGGAAGCCCGTTTGCTGGCGGAACGCGATGGCCTGGACAGCATTCAGGTTGACCCTGCCGTGGAGGCGCGTTTCAAGGACGACCCCCGCTATGCCACGGTGCTGGCGGCGCAGGAGCGCCTGTTCAAGACCCGCCGGGATGCCCTGCAGGGGGAAATTGACATTCTGCGTGAGAACCTGGCAGGTGCCGAGCAGCAGCTGGCCGGCCTGGAGCAGGTGCAGAAAAGCCGTAAGGCGCAGATCGACTACATCAACCGCGAACTGAAAGGGGTGCGTGAGCTGGCCAAGGAAGGCTATCTGCCGCGCAACCGCATGTTCGAGCTGGAGCGCGATGCAGCCCAGCTTCAGGCCGCGCTTTCCAACGATGTGGTGGAAGCCGGCCGCACTCGCAACCAGATCTCTGAACTTAAGCTGCGGATTCTGCAACGCCACCAGGACTACCAGAAGGAAGTGCAGTCGCAGCTTTCGGACATTTCCAAGGAAGCCGCGGCCCTGGGCGACCGCCTTTCGGCCATTGATTACACCGTGCGCGAAACCACCATCCGCGCACCGATCAGCGGCCATGTGCAGAACCTGAGCGTACACACCGTGGGTGGGGTGATCGGCCCCGGCACCCTGCTGATGGAAGTGGTTCCGGTGGAATCCACCTACCTGATTCAGGCCCGTGTCCCAGTGCAGTCGATTGACCGAGTGACGGCGGGGCTGGATGTTGACATCACCTTCCCGGCACTGAACCAGCGTACCATTCCCAATATTCCCGGCAAGGTGCTGACGATTTCCGCCGACCGCCTGGTGGATGAAGCCACCAACATGCCGTATTACCTGGCGCAGGTGGAAGTCACGCCGGAAGGGGTGGAAATTCTGCAGAATGAAACCATACGCGCCGGTATGCCTGCTGCTGTACTGATTCGCCTTGGTGAACGTACTATGTTGAATTATCTGCTGAAGCCCTTCATGGAAAGGCTGAGCAAGTCATTTACGGAACGTTAAGCCATGCGTGTTGCCCTGCTCTGTACGGTTGTGAGTGCTGCGCTGTTCACCACGTCTGCCCTGGCGCAGACGCAGGGCCGGCAAGCCTCTGCCGGCACGGCAGCGGGGCAGGGCCTTAGTACAGGCACTGCCGTTTCCGGCAGGCCGTTGGCGGGTACACCTGCGGGGTCGGGGCAGGGGGCGGGTTCAGCACAGCTTGCTCCTTCTGCTGTTGGTGCGTTTGACTTGTCATCAGCCTGGCAGGCTGCGTTGAAGAATGACCCCAGCTACCAGGCGGCCATCAGCGAGCGCGAAGCCGGGCAGACCAATCGCGCCATGGGGCGCGCGGGCTTGTTGCCCAAGGTAACCGCCTCAGCAGGCCGCACCAAGATGCGCGGTACGCTGGATTCCCCAACCGCCTTTGGCGATGTGGTTACGGAAGACTTGGACTACACCGCCAAAACGAACGAGATCCGTGCCACGCAGCCCTTGTTCAGCTGGAGCAAGATTGCTGAATACCGCCAGGGCAATGCCCGCGCGGATTACAGCCTGGCCGTATTCGATACCCGCGCCAAAGATACCTCCGTACGCCTGGTGAACCGGTATTTCGAGGCCCTGTTGGCCTATGAAAACGTGGTTCTGGCCCGCAATAACCTGGAAGCCAATCAGAAGCATCTAGAAGCCGCACAGCGCCGCTTTGACAGCGGGGAAGGCACGGTTACAGACGTTCGCGAAACCCGTTCACGGCTTGATCTTTCGCGCGCCGAACTGATTCAGCGCCAGGACGCTCTGGTGGTGGCGCGCCGCGAATTGCAGGAAATGGTCGGCGTGTCGCCCGACCGCTTGGTCGGCCTGACACCGAAATTCCCCATTCTGCCTCTTAACCCGCCCACGCTGGCTGACTGGGTTGCCATGGCTATGGCGGGGAATTCAGAGATTCGCACCGGCGAGGAAGGCCTGAGAATCGCCGAAGCAGAGATTGACCGCAGCTTCGGCGGCCACTTGCCGTCCGTCGATCTGGTCGCAGCGCGTCGTGTGGTGGAAAACGAATCCATTTCCACCCGCAACCAGAAAAGCGCAACGAATTCGATTGGTGTGCAGGTAAGTTTGCCGGTGTTTTCCGGTGGGCTGACCAGCGCTCAGGTGGACCAGGCCCGCCATAACCGCGACCGAGCCCGGTCTGAGCTGGCAGCCACCCGTGAGCGGGTAGCCGTGGAAGTCACGCGCCAGTATCAGGGGGTGGTGAGCGGTGCCGAGCGTATCCGGGCACTGGAAGTTGCGGTGCAGTCGTCGGTTGATGCCTTGCAGGCCGTGGAGCGGGGCTACCAGGCCGGTACACGCAGCGTGGTGGATATTCTGGATGTGCAGGAACGGCTGTACCGGGCCCGGCTTGACCTTACCCGGGCGCGCCTGGAATATGTGCTGGCGCGTCTGATGCTTTCCGCCGCAGCGGGAACGCTCGATTCCACCGTCATCGACAATATCAACCAGAGCTATTTCGATTCGCGGCACATTGACGTGCTGCAGGCATCCCTTCCCATTCAGCAGGCCATCCAGGGCGAACGCCAGCAAGTCGCCGCCCGGCCGGGGCGCTGATCTGGGGCGGAATCACCGCCCATATACACCATTTTTCTCATTTGCACAGCCTGTAAGAACTGACAGCTGTGGTTTTCGCTGGCAATTCGTATAACTACGAGGCTTCCCGGAGTAGTTCCCACAGGGGAGTGAAGTAGCACAGCGTTTGACCGAAGCAGTTCATACGGAGGCATAAAAATGAGAAAGCTTGCCGCATGGCACTTGTGGTTGGAAGGTTGTGCCTTGTGCACGATGATGGGTCTGGGTGTAGCCCAAGCGGCGCAACCCGAATTGGTGATCGCAACCGAAGAGGAAGTAGGGGCGTTTGCAGTGGCAGCGCCCTTCGAATTATCCAATGCGGTGCTGAACGTGCAGACGTCCTTTTCCACTGCACGGGACTTCAGGCTGAGTGGCTACCAGGCCATTCATGTCGCGCCTGATGTCCATTTCGAGCTCGCCGGCGAAATCAGCAGCGTTTACGTTTCCGGCGGTGTCCTGGAGAAACGTGGTAGGGGCACCTTGAGGCTGGCGGGCACAAACACATACGCACAGACTACCGGCCTGCGTGAAGGTACGTTGCAGCTTGCCGGAGACAGCCCCTTGGGCAATAGCCGCCATACTCTGGAGCAGAGTGCGGGCACCGTGCTGGAACTTGAAGCCGGTTCGCACGTAGGCAACCATATTGAACTTTGGCCTACCTTGCCCGGTTATGAGGCCCTGCCCGGGCTGGAAGGCGTGGTGGAATGGAAGGTGCCGTCGGGCGTCGCCACGCTGGGCGGTTCCGTTAGCGCCGACCTGCCAGTTCATAAAACTGGCATGGGCACCTTGCGCCTGATGGATCTCTACATGGGGCAAGGCCCCGGTGGGCTGGCGGAGCTGCGTGTGATGGGGGGCGGCCTGGCCGTGGGCTCCAACGCCCACACGCGGGTGCGCCTGGGCTCAGGCACCTGGCTGGAAGGGGCGGGGCGGGTGGCGGAGCTGCATGTCGGCGAACACGCCACTGTGGCACCAGGGGGAAAGAATGGTATGGCTACCTTCACAGTGACGGGCGACGCCTACTTTGATGCCGACAGCCTGTTCCATGTGAACGTCGCGCCCGACGGCCGCGCCGACCTGCTGAAGGTCAGTGGCCTGGCCAGCCTGGATGGGCAGGTTTTTGCCGCAGCCGAGGCAGGTGATTGGGCCAGGGACACGAACTACGTGATTCTGAGCGCGGGCGATCTGGGCGGGAGCACTTTCGCAGGCGTGGAGACGGACCTCGCTTTTCTGGACCCTTCCCTGAAATATGAGGACCAGCAGGTCTACCTGACGCTGACGCGCAATGACCTTAAGCCGGGAGATATTGCCGATGACCCGGAAGAGGAGGATGTGGGCAACGTGATTTCCCCGCCAGAGCCCCCGCCGGGTGATGACTCCAACCCTGGCACGGACCCCGATTCTGGCACCGGAGATACACCGGACACCGGTACAGAACCCGGGATCATCCCCGAGCCAGAGGACGAACCCAATACTCCGAGTGAACCCAATACTCCGAGTGAACCCAATACTCCGAGTGAGCCCGGGACTCCGAGCGAGCCCAATAACCCGGCAGAGCCCGTTACCCCGGCAGAGCCCGTTACCCCGGCTGAACCAGGCGGCCCCGACGAGTCGACCACCCAGACCGGCCCCACTACACCCGCCGAGCCGGAAACGACGCCCGAGCTTCCTCCGTTGGAGGAAGCCGTAGAGGGCATGACTGTTGACGAGGTGCGCACCCTGCTGGAGCAATCCACGGGCAGCTGGCATGCCTCCGTAAAGAGCTTTCTGCTTGATGACGGGCGGCTGGTGCGACAGGCAATTATTGACGGCCGCCCGCGGTTCCCGACCGAAAGCGGGCCGCGCACCTGGGCAAGGACGTGGGCTTCCCGTGGCAAACGCAGCGCTCACGGGCGCGTGGAACAGGACCGCTACAGCCGCCACGGCCTGGCACTGGGCCTGGATGCTGTGGCATCAACTCAGTGGCGTTTTGGGCCGGTTCTGGGCGCGCAGTGGTCTGAGCTGAAGCGGGAGGCCGGCCTGGTCAACGCCAAGGTGCGCAGCCTTTATGCCGGTGCAGCTGCTTTCGGTGACTGGAACGGCATTCGTGTGACTGCTGCCCTGCTGCGGGCCTGGCACCGCCTGGAAAGCAGCCGCCGGGTAAACGTGGGGCCTATGCGTGAGCTGCAGCGTACACGTTATTTGGGCCGCAGCTGGCAGGCCGTAGTTGAACTGGCTCCGCATCTGCGCACCCTGGCGCAGTGGAGTGCAGGGCTGCGCCGTGCTGCGGAGTCCGGCTTGCGAATGGGCCCCTACTTGCGGCATGAATGGTCGCACCTGCGTTTGCCGGGTTTCCAGGAAAGCGGTGGTGTGGCGGCCCAGGCAGTGCAGCCATCCAGCACGAACCTGCATGCCACCACGCTGGGCTGGCGCTTACGCCATGACTGGCGCGATAGCCCATCATGGCTGGAAATTGACCTGGGCTGGCGCAAGGTGTGGGGCGACGGCAAGATAAGCAGCACCCAGTCCTTCCCCTACGGCCATACGGGGCTCTCGTTCACATCCACCGGGCAGCCTCTGCAGCGCCATGCTTTGGCGCTGGGCATGGAAGCCGGTTTGACGGTAGGCCGCAATGCAGAGGTGTCCCTGCGTTATTCCGGGATGCTGGGCAGCGGGCAGAGTGAACACGTTGCCTGGGCCGGGTTCAGCTGGGCGTTCTAGGCGTTCTGCAACCTGAGAGGCAAGCGCCGCAATGCTGGAGGGGTGCCGAGTTAGCGCCCCAGATCATCCGCATACAGGTCGTACTCGTCGGAGTCGGTGACTTTGACGCGCACCATATCACCCGGCTGCAGGGTGCGTTCGGTGCTGACGAAGACATTGCCATCGATTTCCGGCGCATCGGCGCTGGAGCGGCCAATGGGCCCGTCCTCATCGACTTCGTCGATGAGGACATCGATTTCCCGGCCCACTTTCTGGGCGAGGCGGGCCGTGGAAATGGCTTGCTGGTGTTCCATGAAGCGTTCCCAGCGTTCCTGCTTGACCTCGTCAGGTACCTGACCCGGCAGTTCGTTGGCCTTGGCGCCTTCAACTGGTGAGTACTGGAAGCAGCCGACCCGGTCGAGCTGGGCTTCGGACATCCAGTCCAGCAGGTACTGGAAATCTTCTTCGGTCTCGCCTGGAAAGCCCACGATGAAGGTGGAGCGCAGGGTGAGATCCGGGCAGGCTTCGCGCCATTGCTTGATACGCGACAGTGTGCGGTCTTCGAAGGCGGGGCGCTTCATCGCGCGCAGTATGCGCGGGCTGGCGTGCTGGAAGGGGATATCCAGGTACGGCAGCACCTTGCCTTCCGCCATCAGTGGGATGACTTCGTCCACATGCGGATAGGGGTACACGTAGTGTAGACGTACCCAAACGCCGAATTGTGAAAGGGCTTCCGCCAGCTGGGTGAAGCGGGTCTTGATGGGGCGGCCGTTCCAGAAGCCGCTGCGGAATTTGACATCGACGCCGTAGGCGCTGGTGTCCTGGGAAATGACCAGCAGTTCCTTCACGCCGGCCTGCACCAAGCGTTCGGCTTCGCCCATGACGTCGCCAATGGGACGGCTGACCAGATCACCCCGCATGGAGGGGATGATGCAGAAGCTGCAACGGTGGTTGCAGCCTTCGGAAATCTTCAGATAGGCGTAGTGGCGTGGGGTCAGCTTGACGCCCTGCGGGGGGACGAGGTCAATGTAGGGGTCGTGCTCGCGGCGCGGAGGGGCGGCTTCGTGCACGGCGCGCACCACTTGTTCGTATTGCTGGGGGCCTGTTACTGCCAGCACCGAAGGGTGTACCTGGCGGATGAGGCCTTCTTCCACCCCCATGCAGCCGGTGACAATGACCTTGCCATTTTCGGCAATGGCTTCGCCGATGGCTTCCAGCGATTCGGCCTTGGCGCTGTCGATGAAACCACAGGTGTTTACCACCACCACGTCAGCGTTGTCGTATTCGGGCGTGATGGCATAGCCGTCGGTACGCAACTGGGTGAGTATGCGTTCAGAATCGACCAGCGCTTTCGGACAGCCCAGGCTGACGAAGCCGACTTTGGGGGAACTCATGTATGACCTCGTTGAGCAAATGCGCTCGTTGTGAAAAATGATACGATTTTCCCTTTAAGGGTTTGCGCTAGTG
>JAJUFI010000135.1 GCA_029263795.1 Alcaligenaceae bacterium | reverse complement strand
CTGCACCCGGCCCAGTCTGGTTCAACCGGTTCCAACCCCACCAGGCAAGCAGACCTATCACGACTAGCGCTACCACCAGAACGGGGAAGCGCGACCGAAGGGAGTTCTTTTTCATTATTTACCTGACCGCTTATGGACGCCGAATTTCAGTATAGCTTCTGATACAAATTGAATTATTGACGATTGTCGAAGCAAGAGCTGGGCCTGGCAGGGAAGGGGGTGCAGGTCGTGACTGAAGAATCAGTGACGCGCCTGAAGGGCGGGCAGCAGTTTGACGAGTATTTCAGCCGTGGCGGTCGCGTCTCCAAGCGCCGTGTGCCGGGCGCTTGGTGGCAGGTCCACGCCCAGGCGGGCAGCCAGCGCATCCAGATTGTGATTTTCTCCGTCACCAAAGACCTTGGCGGACAGCACCACGGTATCCAGCACGGGGTTTTCGAAGCGCAGGCCGACGCTCTTCGCAGCTCGCCGCAGAAATGCCATGTCGAAGTCAATGTTGTGGGCGACCAGTACCGCCCCACTGGCGAAATCGTGGAAGTCACGTACCACCTGTTCGATGCGCGGTGCATTGGCGACCATGGAGTCACTGATGCCGTGAATCAGCGTCGAAGAGGGTGGAATGGGCCGGCCCGGGTTCACCAAGGTGTTGAACACTTCACTGTGTACGCGCCGCCCGTTCACGACGCGTACCGCGGCCAGTTGCACGATTTCATCACCCCGGTCGGGCAGCAGGCCTGTTGTCTCGGTGTCGAAAACAACATAGGTCTGTGCCTGCAAGGGCGTGTCGGTGATGGTGTCGTGCAGATCGTACTCAAGCAGCTCCAGGTCGTACACGACGCCGGGGGAAGGGCCCTGAGCTCGTGGTGCAATACCTTCATGCAAATGCGGCAGCTCCGGCGCGAGCAGCGTCAGGGCATAGCCTCGCGGTCCCGCCCCGCCAAAACCATCACCTCCGAGCAGTTGCATGTACGCTTCGACGGTCGCGCCCGTCGCATTCACATTCAGGTTCAGCTTCACGGGTGCATTGCCTGCTGCAGTTGGGTCGGCTTGCAGCAAGGAATCATATGCCTCACGCAGGGAGGACTCGCCGACAAACTCAAACACGCTGCGCCCTAGACAAGGTATGCGTGAGCCCGGTCGGGTCTGCTCACTTGGCTGAGTCATGCCAGGCTCGCACAGGGCGATGCCGTTGGGGGACTGCCCATCCGACGACTGGCTGGCCCCTTTGCCGTTCTTGCCCAGCAGAGTGTGGGCGATTGCGTTGTAGAGGGCGAGGCGATGGTCGGCCGTACATACAACGACCCCGAAAGGCAGCCTGGCCAGAACGCTGGTCAACCTGTCTTTCTCGCCCACGTGGCGGGCGGTTTCCCTTGCCACGGTTTGGGCCAGTTCATTGCGCGCTTCGTTCAGGTGACGTATCAGCGCCGTGGCGGCAGGAGCCAGATCTCCCAGGTGGCGTGCTTCCAGGTCTTCAAGATCGGTGTTGATGTTGGCGTGGACCCGTGCGCGCAGTTCTCCGGAAAGCCGTTCCAGCGGTTTGGCGACATTTTCGTCAAAGAGTCGCCAGAGCCCGAATATCAGCAGGACGATGCCGCATCCGGCCACTACTCCGGCTGTGATGAGCGCGTCCATGGACCACGGGCCGGAATGCTTGGAGTGGCCCAGATAAAGGCTCAGAAAGAGTACCGCCAGGCATGCGCCGGCCAGGCCCAGGAACAGCAGCAGTATTCGCTGCCGTAGCGTAAGGCGCCGCAGGGAGGTGTGAAGCCGTGGCAGAGTCTGAGGCATGATGCGGCCAGCACTTCAGACCGACTTGGATGCGCAGGCTGCCCGCAGTACGGGGTCCTGTGGTTCCACTGTCTGCCAACTGCTTCCCAGCAGGCGCCCATCGGGTTCAACACGCGCGTCGCCCAGCAACTCGGCGCGCTTGTTGTTCTGGCAGTCGAATGCCAGGGCAACACGCCGCGTTGGTTGCCAGCGTTCCACCAGCAAGACTTCCGTCACCACCAGACCGGGCCGTTCGCTGGACTGCAGCCGGTTACGCGTGTCCAGGGCCACGAAGCGGGTGGTTACGGGCCAGATGTAGGTCCAGGGGGACCACGCCGCGCTGCGTTCACCTTTGCCCACCACAGCAACTTCTGTCGGTAGCTGGGAGGTGATGCGGCCGAACCAGGTGTATTCATTCCAGATGCTGTAGCCGATCATGCTGGCGCCGATGATGGCCGGCAGCACCCAGCGCGGAAGAGCGCGCCCGCGCTTGGCCATGGACCGGCGCATCATGTAGATGAGGCAGGCGGCAAGTATGCCGACAGCTGCCATTGCTAGTACATCAACCCACATAATGATTCTTTTCCATTTTCGTTGTTTGGTGATGCGCCGCGCTCATCGCAGCCCCCGCTGGTCATGGCCAATGGCTGACTGCATGGTGCGCACCACAATGAACGCATTGCGCAGCGTATTGCGCTCGAAATCCGAAAGTTCTGCGGGCGCCAGGAAATTCGAAATTTCGCGCCCTTGTTTGATCAAATTGGCCTGGTTCTGCAGGCGCAGCATGGCAATGGTGTCGTAGGCGTCGATCAGGTCCCGCCCACCGGAAGCGGAGATTTCTCCCATTTCCAGGGCGGCCACCAGTCGGGCCCGGGTGTTGACATCCCTTATCTGCCCGCGCAGTGCATAAATGCGAGCCAGATCGGTTATCGGAATGACTCCGTGGTGCTTCATGTCTATGTGCCCGCGATGCGGCCCGGACCGCAGGGTGGCAAAGCCGCGCATGATGCCCAGAGGGGGAGTGCGCTGCAGGCTGTTGGCAATCATGTGGGCCACGAAAATCGAATTTCTCGAGGCCTTTTCCAATGTTTCTTCCTGCAAGTCGTTGAATAGGCTGGTCTCGCCGCTGATGGGGCGCAGGTCGAACATGACGGAGGCCAGCATCTGCGATTGCGGCTCATGCGTCACTGCCCAGGAATGGAAATACTCGCGCCAGACACTTACCGGCTGGCACCAGCGTGG
The DNA here is from genome assembly GCA_029263795.1 of Alcaligenaceae bacterium. GTDB lineage: Bacteria > Pseudomonadota > Gammaproteobacteria > Burkholderiales > Burkholderiaceae_B > Yanghanlia. Next base: position 3,844 of record JAJUFI010000135.1, on the reverse strand, counting down.
GTTGGTTGCCATCATGTCCCCGGGGCAATAGACGTACCCGCAGGCGTTGAGACCATCCGAAACCCGGCGAGCTAGAGCCTGGAAATAAGGCATGTCCTGCGGGCGGACGCTGTCGTCCAAAAACAGGCAGTTATCCTGGTCGGACACGCCAGACTGTTCCTGGCGGCCCTGGCTGCCGCAGGCCAGCCACAGATAGGGCACCGGCGGCGGGCCCAATTCCTCTTCCGCCAATGCAAGCAGACGCCGCGTGATGGCGTCGGCAACGTCAGTAATCAGCCGCGTCACGACTTCGTGCGCCTGGTTCGCTGCCACCAGCTGCACCAACAGGGCCGGGATACGGGCCGCGGCCCGGGCCATGGCGTCGGTTTCAGTGGCATTGGCAATTTCTCTAACCACCGAAGTGGCGTTGGTTGCCTCGAAACGGGTCAGGTCGGTCTGGGTGATCATGCCCACGAACTGGCCGCGTTCCACCACAGGCAGGTGTCCCACCTTGTGTTCCACCATCATGCGCAGCACGTCGGAACCGAGAGAATCGCGGCTGAGCGCTGCCTTGATCGGGCTCATGATTTCACGCACAGGCGTGGAGGCGTCCCGGCCTTCCGCCAGAACCCGGTTTGCCAGGTCGCGTATGGTGACTATGCCCACTAGCTGTGAGCTGCCTTCTTCGGTGACGCCCAGCGATGAGACGTGATGCGTACGCATGAGCCGGGCGGCTTCACCGACAGTAGTGGAGGGCGCGCAATGCAAGGGTTCGCGGGCGATCAGATCTGCCACTCTCTGGGTGGAAAAATCGGCTGATCTGGAAAATGTTTTGGATCCGTGCAGAAAGAATCTCTGTACGAAAGAGTGGGTTTCCAGCAGCTTACGAAACTCGGCTGCCGGAAGCTGCACGACTACGCTCGTCTGTTTTGCAGTGGCCGTGGTTGCAGCTTTGCCATCGCGCAGCAGGCCACGTTCGCCGAAGGTGCTGCGTGGTGCGAGCCGGGAGACCACGACACCGTGCTCGTCACTGGTCTCGACTTCGCCGCTTTTGAGAATGTAGACGCCCGGAAGCGGCTCACCGAGCTGGTAGATGGCCTCTCCCGGCTTGTAACGAAGCCGGCTGCTCTGGTGGGCGATTTGAAGGCGCTCCTCCCACGTCAGGTGATCGTAGGGAGGAACGCTCTCAAGAAATTCAGCGAGTTGTTCTAACGTGTCTTGCATAGAGTCCGCGCGGGACGGGTGCGCGGGGCACCCGCCCGTTTCACCGGATGCCTGGCTCAGTGTGCGATAGCACCACCTGCACCCTTGGGAATACGGATGGATTCAACCAGATGCTGAATCTCTTCCGGCGGTTCCTTTGTCATGGAAGACACGACAAAGGCAACGATGAAGTTGATCAATGCGCCAACTGCACCGATGGACAGCGGGGAAATGCCGAACACGTAGTTGTCGGCGGTGTCAGGCAGGTTGTTGGTGCCCGGGATGAAGAACCAGCCCTTGTACACGAAGATGTAAACGGCTGTGAAGATCAGGCCCACCAACATACCGGCAATTGCCCCTTCCTTGTTCACCCGCTTGAAGAAAATGCCCATCATCAAGGCGGGGAAGATGGTGGCGGCGGCAAGACCGAAGGCCAGCGCCACCACCTGTGCGGCAAAGCCCGGCGGGTTGAGGCCCAGCCAGGTGGCCACAATGATGGCGAAGGTCATGGCTATACGGGCCACTGTGAGTTCGTCTTTCTCCGAGAGGTCCGGTTTTATTGAACCCTTGATCAAGTCGTGCGAAATGGCCGAGGAAATTGCCAGCAACAGGCCTGCCGCAGTGGACAACGCTGCTGCGAGCGCGCCTGCTGCCACTAGAGCGATCACCCAGCCGGGAAGGGCTGCGATTTCAGGGTTTGCCAGCACCATGATGTCGTTGTCGACCTTGGTGAGCTCATTGCCCTTCCAGCCACGCTCCTGGGCGATCTTGTGGATCGGGTGGTCGGCAGGAGCCTTGTCGTTATAGTACTGGATGCGGCCGTCGCCGTTCTTGTCTTCAATCACGAGCAGACCGGTTTCTTCCCAGGTACGGATCCATGAAAGTTCCGGGCTGGTATCGATGGTCGTGCGCTCAATGGCTTCGCCGGACGTTGCTTGTGCCGTGATGGCGGACGGCCACATGGTAGTTGTCAGATTCAGACGAGCCATGGAGCCAACTGCCGGAGCCACCGTATAAAGCATGGCGATGAACACCAGGGCCCAGCCTGCGGAAGAACGCGCATCCGCCACCTTGGGTACGGTGAAGAAGCGGATGATCACGTGGGGCAGACCGGCAGTACCGATCATCAGCGAAAGGGTAAACAGGAACATGTTCAACCGATTCGTCGTGTCGGATGTATACGCCCGGAAGCCGAGTTCGGTGACTACTTGGTCGAGCTTGGTCAGGAAGGCCACTTCACCACCGCCTGGTGCATAGTTGCCGATCAAGCCCAGCTGCGGAATTACAACTCCCGTGAGGTGCAGCGAGATGAACAGCGCCGGAATGGTGTAGGCGATGATGAGCACGATGTACTGCGCCACCTGGGTATAGGTGATGCCCTTCATGCCGCCGAACACGGCGTACACGAACACCACCGCTGCGCCGATATACAGGCCCATGTCGGTGGAAACTTCTAGAAAGCGTGAGAAAGTCACGCCCACGCCGCGCATCTGGCCAATCACGTAGGTGATGGAGATGACGATCAGGCAGATCACGGCCAGGAGACGTGCGCCACCGGAATAGAAGCGGTCCCCAATGAACTGCGGCACCGTGAATTTGCCAAACTTGCGCAGATAGGGCGCAAGCAGCATGGCCAGCAACACGTAGCCACCCGTCCAGCCCATGAGGTAGGCTGACTGCTCATATCCCCCGGTAGGTGCCAGGGCAATAATCCCCGCCATGGAAATGAAGGATGCCGCGGACATCCAGTCGGCGGCGGTAGCCATACCGTTCGCAATCGGGTGGACGCCCCGGCCCGCCGCGTAGAATTCAGCGGTGGAACCGGCGCGTGCCCAGACGGCGATGCTGACATAGATCAGGAACGTAATGCCGACAAATATTAGATTCAGCGTAAATTGACTCATGTTCCTGCTCCCTTACTCTTCCACACCGTGGTGACGGTCCAGTTTGTTCATCACCTTCGTGTAAACAAAAATCAGGATGATGAATATGTAGATTGAACCGTTCTGAGCCATCCAGAAGCCAAGGTCCGCGCCTCCTATTTGAATGCCGGACAGCGCTGGGCGCAGGATTATGCCCATGCCGAACGAGCAGATGAACCAGATGACCAGACTAATGCTGATCACCCTCAGGTTCGCCGTCCAATAGGCGTTGTTACTGCCTGGTGAATGTTCCGCCATGCATGTCTCCTTTTATGAATTGGCGGTCAAGCGCCGATATGGCGCCGCCTTCTCTTGAGTCCGCTTCGAGAGCGGGATTCTTCGTATGGGTGATAAAATTAAGCAAGAACCGTGCCAGAAAGTGTTGCCTGTTCTGACAGGAAAAATTGAATAAATCGACGGGCAGCGCCGGGCGGCGCTGTGAGATTGAAACCCCTGGGGGCATTGACGCAGACGGCGGGAATGCTGCCATCGTGGCGGTGTCTCCTATGCTGCTACAGGTATGTTCCTGAGTGGCTGCTCCGAGATCGGGCAGGCCTTGTTGAAAATTATTCTAAACCTGGAGATTCACTGTGTAACGCTTTTTTTTCTGCAAATGTGTAAGTTTTTCAGGCAATTGGGGGCTGAGTGTGTATCTGCCCCAACGCCAGTGTTCATGCGCTCCGGGCAAACCCGAGGTCTTTTAGGAACAACCCTAGGGGGTGCCGGAAGAGGCCTGCCGG
>JAJUFI010000233.1 GCA_029263795.1 Alcaligenaceae bacterium | reverse complement strand
CTGCAGGGCCCAACGCTCGCGGGCCAGGTTGATGATGCGTGTGATTTCCGCTTCGGTCACACCAGGAAAATGCTCCAGCACCAGATGTGAAATTGGTGCACTGCGCGCATCGTTGCGCACGGTGCCGACAAAGCGAACGTGGGCGCCGCAGTCGTCGCGTACCGCGCCGGATTCCGCCGCCGGCACAATGGGTTCTTCCTGGATTCTGACACTGAACATGGTTCAGCCCCCCGTCACCGGGGGAAGGATGGCGACTTCGTCACCGGCTCTGACCTGTGCATGGCCGTGCAGCAGCTGTTGATTGAGTGCGAGCTTGAACACGCGACCCGGGCGCAGCGCTTCCTCCCAATCAGGGCCGCGCCGACGAAGCTCGGCGAGCAGATCTTCAGTGGTGCCCCCGGCCCACGCCAGTTGCTCGCGCCCGGAAGGCTGAAGCAGCTTGAGGGAACCGAAATACTGGATGGTTATCATGTGCGGAAATCCTTGCTCCGAGTATATCCAATGGCTCTGCGACGTCCAGGGTAGTAGTGTGTAAGGAACGGCATTCATTGGAATCCATGCCTGCTTGCAAGTAGTGTAGTATCAGCAGTCAGCATCCAATGCGTATGCTGCCTGGGCGTTCATCCACCACGTGGGTTCCACGTCCTCATTCACCGACTTGGGAGCCTGAATTGTCCGCGGCGTCACCCCTCAACCATGCTGCCCAAAGCCTGGTCGACAGTTTCAACCGTCGTATCGATTATCTGCGCGTATCGGTGACCGACCGCTGCGACCTGCGCTGCCAGTACTGTCTGCCGGAAGATTTCAAAGATTTTGAAGAACCGGCGCACTGGTTGAGCCACGCAGAGATGGCGCGGCTGGTTGGCCTGTTCGTCGGCCTGGGCGTGAAGAAGGTGCGCTTGACCGGTGGTGAACCCCTGACCCGGCGCGGGGTGAGCGAGCTGGCTGCGAGAGTGGCCGCCCTGCCCGGCCTGATGGACCTCGCAATGTCGACCAACGGTACACGGCTGGCCCGTTACGCCGCTGAACTGAAACGGGCCGGGGTACGCCGGCTGAACGTGAGTCTGGACACCTTGAGCCGTGATACCTTCAGGGAAATCACCCGGCGCGACCGGCTGCAGGATGTGCTCGACGGGCTGGAAGCGGCTCACAGCCAGGGTTTCGAATCCATAAAGATCAATTGTGTGGTGCACACCGGCAGCGACGAAGAAGACATTTCCCGGCTGCTGAACTACACCATGGCCAAGGGCTTCATTCTGCGGCTGATTGAAACCATGCCCATGGGTGCAAGCGGCCGCCAATTCCAGCATGTGAACCTCAATGAAATGGGTGCCAGGCTGGCAGAACGCTTCGGCCTGGTCGCCACGGTGGAACATCGCGGCCCCGGCCCGGCGCGTTATTGGGCCAGCGTCGACAACATTCCCATGCTGGGCCTGATCACCCCCATGTCGCAACATTTCTGCGCAACATGCAACCGGGTACGCCTGAGTGTGGACGGTGCGCTGTACCTGTGCCTTGGCCAGGAAAACCAGGTTCCCTTGGGTTCAGCCCTGCGCGAAGGCGCCAGCGACGATGATCTGCGTAAGCTGATTCTGCAAGGCATTGCCAGCAAGCCGGAACGCCATGAGTTCACCACGGCACCCGAACGCATCATCCGGGTCATGGCAAAGACCGGCGGTTAACCGGCACACAGGCTCCCCATGCAACAAGGTATACCCAGGGTATTTGGCATTGCGGGCCGTTCTGGTAGTGGCAAGACTACGCTGATCGAAGCCATGCTG
>JAJUFI010000126.1 GCA_029263795.1 Alcaligenaceae bacterium | reverse complement strand
GCGAACTGATAGGCAAGCAGGTGGGCAGGACTCGGCACAGGCAGTCCAAGATTCGCAAAGAGCCCGTGAGCGATTTCAGCCAGCATCCATGCTCATCCTCGCGGACGATGAGCACCTGCCGACCGAGGTCACTACACTCCCAGAATGCGTGGCTGGCGCAGTGCGGCGATCGTCCCTTCCAGAGGTATTGAAAGCATCCGTGAGTCTGGTGCTTGCCGGAGGTACATGTTTTCCGGCCCGCTGGAGTGAACATGCATCGAACCGCCCTAGCCTGAATGCGCAGCCTGCACCGGCCAACGGCACTTCCAGCCGGTACGAGCCCACGCGCTGGTACCCTGCAGCCATTGCAACTTCCGCCTCAAGGTCACTGCCGGCGACTGACGCAAGTGGTCACAATGTTCCCGAGGGCATGGACGGCGAGTTCAAGACTCCGATCAGACCGGGTTCCGCTGCCCACAAAGAGTGCCAGTTGCTTGGGCTCACTCCCCGTCAGTATGAAGTTCTCGTTCTTCTGGCGCGCGGTTATCCCATGAAGAAAGTGGGGCGTGCGCTCAACATTTCGGTGGCGACAGCCAAGGCCCATACCGAAACGTTGTACCAGCGGCTAGACGTGCACAACAGGAATGCTGCGGTCTATGCGGCGGTGACGCGTGGTGCGACGCTGGGCTGGGCACGGCCCCCTGGGCTGGCACACGTTAACGCAGGCTCTTCCTAAGCCTGCGTTTTCCAGCCAGTCTCCAAATATCATTCCACGAGCAAAGTTGCGTCCATGGTGATTTCGGCATTAAGGACCTTTGAAACCGGGCAGCCCGCCTTAGCCTGAGTAGCGATCTCACTGAATTTTTCGGGATCTATACCTGGAATGCGCGCATGCACCGAAAGGTGGCTGGACGTTATTGCATAACTGTCGCCCACTTTCTCGAGCCTCACCGCAGCTTCCGTTTCGATCATCGCCGGTTCGAATCCTGCCTCGCCGAGCATCAGGGAAAGTGCCATCGAAAAGCAGGAGGCATGCGCAGCGGCAATGAGCTCCTCCGGATTGCTGCCAGGTTGATCCTCAAATCTGGCAGAAACACCGTAAGCAGCTTTTTTCAATGCACCTGATTCGGTGGAGATTGAGCCTCCACCTTGCTTGAAGCTGCCTTCCCATACGGCCGAGCCTTTCTTTATTGACATATCTGCTCCTGTGAACGGCGCGACCCCGGGCCGGCGAAAGCCCGAAGAGAAGCGTCGGGTTCAGAGCATGCCCAGCTGCAGTCGCGCGGACTCACTCATCATTTCCCGACTCCATGGTGGATCCCAAACGAGATCAACCGTTACTTCTTCCACGCCGTGAATGTTGAGAACTTTGCTGCGCGCTTCATCAGCAATCATTGTGCCCATTCCACAACCCGGGGCAGTAAGGGTCATGCGGATCTCAACCCGGAACTTTTCATCGCCCAGAGGAATGATGTCACACCCATAGACCAGCCCCAGGTTGACGATATCCACCGGAATTTCGGGATCGAAACAGGTGCTGAGCACCTCCCATGTGGCTTTCCGCACAAATTCTTCGGTAACGGGGCCGTCCGGCTTCAGCCGTTCCTCGGCCTGCACCTCCAGGCCCAAAGCATCGACATCCTGCCCTTCGACGCGATAGAGATTGCCTTGAACCATGACGGTTACGCTGCTGCCCAACTTCTGAGTGATGACAGCGATACAACCTTTCTCTATCGTGACCGGCGAGCCATAGGGGATGGTCACTGCCGGACAGTCGCGCAGGACCTCGATTTCTTCGCTCTTCAAATGCATCATGATGTGCTACTCGGTCTTTGCGATTTCCTGGGCCTGTGTAATGGCGTTGTGCAGAGTGTGCCAGGCCAGGGTGGCGCACTTAACCCGGGCGGGGAACTCCCGCACCCCGGACAGAACTTCCAGCTTGCCGAAATCGCGGTCCGGATGGGACTCGGTCAACATGGCATGCATGTCATGGAACAGTGCTTCTACCTCTTCCACCGGCTTACCCTTCACCGCTTCGGTCATCAAAGAGGCAGAAGCAGTGGATATTGCACAACCATGGCCGATGAAACTGATGTCCTGCACGACCCCGTCTTCCACCCGTGCGTAAACGGTGAGCTGATCGCCACACAAGGGGTTATGCCCGTCCGCGCGATGCGTGGCATCTTCCAACGCGTGAAAATTGCGCGGGCGGCGATTGTGATCGAAGATCACTTCCTGGTAGAGCTCACGTAAATCTCCAAACCCGGTCATGCGCTCTGATCCTCCAGGCCGAACAGGCGGCGCGCCTTGTGCAGGGCAGCCACCAGAACATCGACGTCATCTCGTGAGTTGTAAAGTGCGAAAGACGCCCGCGCAGTACCCGGTACGCCATAGCGGGTCATCAGGGGCATGGCGCAATGGTGGCCAGCTCTGATGGCGACCCCTTCCATATCCAGTATGGTTCCCAGATCATGCGGGTGAATGCCGGTGATCACGAAAGAAGCAATGGCGGCGCGATCCGCCGCTTCACCAATGAATCGCAGCCCTGGAATGGCAGCCAGTTTCTGCACGGCATATTGAAGCAATGAGTCTTCATGAGCAGCGATGCGTTCCAGCCCGATCTCCTGCACATAGGCAATGGCCGCCTCCAGCCCCACTACGCCGGCAATATTCGGCGTACCGGCCTCAAACTTCTGAGGTGTCGGCGCATAGGTGGAACGTTCGAAACTGACAGTGTGAATCATGTCACCGCCGCCTTGCCACGGGGGCATGGCGTCGAGCAGTTCACGGCGACCGTAGAGCGCACCAATCCCGGTTGGCCCGTAAAGTTTGTGGCCGGAAAACACGTAGAAGTCGCAGTTCAGTGCCTGTACATCCACCTTTTGGTGAGCGACGGCCTGGGCGCCGTCAAGCAGGACCACGGCACCGACGGAATGCGCCTGGCGCACGATTTCTTCCACAGGGTTGACGGTCCCCAGGGCATTGGAGACATGGCACACACCGACAAAACGGGTGCGTTCATTCAGCATGGCGGCAAAGGCAGCCATGTCCAGTTCACCGGAATCAGTGACCGGGACCACTTTGATAACCGCCCCCCTCTGCTCTGCCACCATTTGCCATGGGACAATATTGGAATGGTGCTCCATCCCGCTAAGCAGGATTTCGTCGCCGGCCTTCAGCTGCGAGCGCCCCCAACTGGCCGCAACCAGGTTGATAGCTTCGGTGGTGCCACGCGTGAATACAATTTCCTCAACCTGTGCCGCGTTCAGGAATCGCCGCACACGCTCGCGCCCCCGATCGTAAAGATCGGTGCTATGCTGCGACAGCCAATGCACACCGCGATGGATATTGGCATTGGATTCGCTGTAATAGGCGGCTTCAGCATCGATGACGGCTTGTGGCTTCTGGGTGGTCGCCCCGTTATCCAGATAGACCAAGCGCTTGCCGTGTACCGGACGCGCCAGAATGGGAAAGTCAGCCGCATGGACACTGAGATCCATCACGGTTTCGGTGTCGTGCGAGGGTGCGTTCATGCAAGCTCCTCCAGTACGTCTGCGCCCGGCATCAGAGCGCGCACCGCACGGCTGGCCCGGAGCCGCACCGCTTCGTTTTCTATGCGCGCCAACCCTTCCATCACGAAGGCGAAGATCAGCACATTGCGCGCATGGGTGCGGTCCAGGCCACGCGCCATGAGATAAAAAAGACTTTCGTCGCTCAATTGGCCTACTGTGGCGCCATGAGTGCAGCGCACATCTTCAGCGTAGATTTCCAGCTCGGGACGGGAGTCAGTCCGGGCCAGCTTCGACAGCAACAGGCTGTCGTTGCGCTGGATGGCGTCTGTGCCGTCTGCACCCGGCGAAACCAGGATTCGCCCGCGGAACACGCCGCGGCCACGGTCGGCCAGAATTCCCCGGTAGTGCTCATTACTCACGCAATTGGGCTGTGCATGCCCAATTTCAGTGTGGTGATCCACATGACGCTGCCCATCCGCGAAATAGATGCCGTTGAGCAGGCTTTCGGCGCGCTGGCCATCGAAACGGGTGGCAATGTCGTGCCGCGCCAGGCGAGCTCCCAGCGAGATCGAATGCGATGCAAAGTACGACTTGCCTTCCTGCTCGGCCTCGACATCAGCCAGGTGGAACGCCTCGTTTGTTTCCTGCTGAAGCCGTACATGGCTCAGGCGAGCATCGGCTGCCACTTGCACACGCGACACGGTATTGGTGAAGCTTGCGTTCCCCGCACGGCCAACGTAATGTTCGACGACCGTCCCGTGTGCACCTGCTTCAGCCACATACAGGTTGCGCGGGAAGGCTGCGATGCGATCCCCACTGGCCACAAACACGACATGCACCGGCTTTTCCAGCATGGTGCCACGTGGCAGATAAATGCAGGCGCCATCACCGGCTAGAGCCAGGTTAAGGGCGGCGGTGCTGTTGCCGTCGGTTTCACTGCCAAATGCCTGCTGCACCAGGTCCGCATTGCCCTCAAGGGCCTGACCCAGCGATTCCACACGTGCCCCGGCAGGCAAGCTCCCCACTGTGCTCAGTTCCGGTACATGACGACCGTCCACGAACACCAGCCAATGCGCGTCCTCGCCCGCCTTGAGTTCATTCACCAGGGCTGCCGCGTCCACAGGCTGGGGCTGGAAATCAAAGCTGGCCTGCTCAAGCGGTGCCAGCGACGTATGCCGCCAGTCTTCCTTTCTGGTGGTCGGCCAGCCTTCGGCTGCGAAACGATCAATTGCGCGTTGGCGCATGGCCGCCAGCCAGGGCAAGTCGGCGCCAGCTAGCTGTGCGCTTCGGGCCGAGAATTCGGCCAGCCACGACTGCACTAAACTCATGCCTGCGCTCCCTTCTGGTGCTCGGCTTCCAGTTCCTTCACCCAGCCGTAACCGCGTTGCTCCAGCTCCAGGGCCAATTCCTTGCCACCGGACCGAACAATGCGACCACCGGAAAGCACGTGCACGTAATCGGGCACGATGTAATCCAACAGACGCTGATAGTGGGTGATGACAATGAGCGCGCGATCAGGTGAGCGCATGCGGTTCACGCCGTCGGCCACCACGCGCAGCGCGTCGATATCGAGGCCGGAATCGGTCTCATCCAGAATGGCGAGCTTGGGTTGCAGCAATGCCATCTGCAGCACTTCATTGCGCTTCTTCTCGCCGCCGGAGAACCCTTCGTTCACCGAGCGGTAGAGGAACTCCTCGCGCATGCCCACAACCTTCATTTCTTCCTTCACACGCTTGAGGAAGTCCATGGCGTCCAGCTCTTCCAGGCCCTGGTGACGACGTACCGCATTGACCGCCGCGCGCAGAAAATAGGCGTTGGATACACCCGGAATCTCAATGGGGTACTGGAATGCAAGGAAGATACCGGCGCGGGCGCGCTCTTCGATGGACATTTCCAGAAGATTCTGGCCCAGGTATTCCACTTCGCCGCCGTCAATCTGATAGTCCTCACGACCGGCAAGAACCTGAGACAGAGTGCTCTTGCCCGAACCGTTGGGCCCCATGATGGCGTGGACTTCGCCCGCGTTGACCTGTAGCGACAGGCCATTGAGAATGCGCTTGCCTTCAACGGAAGCTTGCAAATCCTTGATGTTCAGCATGATGATGTTTCCTCTTTAACCTACGCTGCCTTCAAGGCTGACGCCAAGCAGGTTCTGCGCTTCGACCGCAAACTCCATGGGCAATTCCTTGAAAACTTCCTTGCAGAAGCCGTTGACGATCATCGACACGGCGTCTTCGGCTGTCAGGCCGCGCTGCATGGCATAAAACAATTGATCTTCGGCGATGCGTGAAGCAGTCGCCTCGTGTTCGACCTTAGCCGTGGGGTTCTGCACCTCCATCACCGGGAAGGTATGCGCTGCGCAATTCTTGCCGATCAGGAGAGAGTCGCACTGTGTGAAGTTGCGCGCGTTCTCAGCCTTGGGAGTCATGCGCACCAGGCCGCGATAGGCATTGCTGCCGTACCCCGCGGAGATACCCTTGGAGATGATGGTGCTGCGGGTGTTGCGGCCGATGTGAATCATCTTGGTGCCGGTATCGGCCTGTTGACGATGGTTGCTCAGGGCCACCGAGTAGAATTCGCCGACGGAGTCGTCACCACGCAAGACCACGCTCGGGTACTTCCAGGTGATGGCGGAACCGGTTTCGACTTGGGTCCAGGAAATGTGGGAACGGGCACCACGGCATTCGCCTCGCTTGGTCACGAAGTTGTAAATGCCTCCCTTGCCGTCCTTGTCACCTGGATACCAGTTCTGCACAGTGGAGTACTTCACCTTGGCGTCTTCCAGTGCAACGATTTCCACTACAGCGGCATGCAACTGGTTCTCGTCGCGCATGGGCGCAGTACAGCCTTCCAGATAACTGACGTACGAGCCTTCGTCGGCAATGATCAGCGTACGTTCAAACTGCCCCGTATTCGACGCGTTGATACGGAAGTACGTGGACAGTTCCATGGGACATCGCACACCCTTCGGGATATAGACGAACGAACCATCAGAGAACACCGCGGAGTTCAATGCTGCATAGAAGTTGTCTCCCTGCGGCACCACCGACCCGAGGTATTTCTGAACCAGTCCCGGGTGTTCGCGCACGGCTTCGGAAAATGAGCAGAAGATGACCCCGACCTCTTCCAGCTGCTTGCGGAAGGTAGTCGCCACTGAAACGGAATCGAACACGGCATCTACTGCAACTCCTGCCAGGCGCGCGCGCTCATGCAGTGGCACACCCAGTTTTTCATAAGTGCGCAGCAGTTCCGGGTCGACCTCATCGAGGCTCTTTGGGCCGTCGGCCTTGCTCTTGGGTGCCGAGTAATAGCTGATTTCCTGGAAATCCACCGTCGGAAAGTGCACATGCGCCCATTCCGGCGGTGTCATTTCAAGCCATTTGCGATACGCGGCAAGCCGCCATTCGAGCAGGAACTCCGGCTCCTTCTTGATTGCGGAAAGCTTGCGTATTGTCTCTTCGTTCAGGCCCGGAGGGAAAGTGACCGATTCGATATCGGTCACAAAACCCGCCGAATACTCCCGATCCAGGAAGGAGTCGATGGGGTCGGTTGCGCTACTGCTCATTCAGAGAAACTCCATGTCGAAGGGCATGCCGCCGTGACGTTGGCCGGCGGTTTCGATTGGGATCGTCGGCCGGGTATGAATTCAATGGTGGAACTGGGAGTAACCATGTCGGCAACGGACACTTGTTCGAGCGTACGCCGCACAATGGCGTTGATGCGGTGCCAGTTGCTACGGATGTTGCAATCAGCCTCAACGCTGCAGCTGCCTGGCGTGGCGGTGCATTCGGTCAGGCCAAAAGGCTGCTCATCCAATGCGTCTATAATGTCGGCAATGCTGATGTATTCCGGCGCCCTGCCAAGTGCATAACCGCCACGTGCGCCACGTGTGCTCTTGAGTATTTCCCGCTGCGTGAGTGTCTTCAGCACCTTGCTCACCACAGGCTGTCCAAGGCCCAGAGTCGCAGCAAGGTCGGCCGCACTGTATACCCTTTCCGGGTCTGAGGCCATGTGGGTCAGTACCAAGGTACCGTAATCGATGATCTTGCTGACGCGCAGCATTCTCGCTTGCACTCCCTGTTCGTGTGAAATCATATAGTACCATTTCAGTACTATATGCGCAAAAAACAACAAGCGTTTTCCCTTAAAGGTGGCACTCACCTTCACCCCATGGTGCGAATGTCCATCTGGTCGCCCGGCCCCAGGGAATTGCGTTCCTGCATCAGTAAAGCGTGAAACGCTGCGGCAGCCTGGGACAAGCTTCGATTCGCCCTGCGCACCAGGTAAAGCTTGCGGCGAATCTCACT
>JAJUFI010000232.1 GCA_029263795.1 Alcaligenaceae bacterium | reverse complement strand
GCTGCGCATCACGATCAATTTGAGCGACAATGTGGCCCACGCCGTGTTCAGCTCGCCACATGCCATCGTGCGTCAGACTGTTGAAAACGCCCTGCCCCAGCTCCAGCAAATGCTGGAACAGGCCGGCATTTCTCTCGGCCAAGCGAACGTGAATGATCAGCACCAGTCCGGGCAGGCATCGGAAGGGTTTGCCAATGGCAACACCGGCAACACCCGTGGGGCAGGTGCCAACGTCGCAGCCGGCACGGCGGAAAATGCCGACATCCGCCAGAATCGCAGCGTCGACCCAAACTCGCTGGTGGACACCTTCGCGTGACACCATGGAGACAAACCCCAGATATATCCGCGAATCATGAGCCTGTTCCGGGCCACCAGGCCCCTGAGATCATGCACAATGTCACTCTCGAGATAAATCTGTTTACTCTTGCTATACCCAGCATCACTTGACGATGGCAACTGCAACCAAACGAAGCTCCGGCTCCTCTTCCAGCTCGCGTACCAGAGGCTTTGGCAAACTCATACTCGGGCTGCTGCTCGTGGTAATGATCATTGGTGCGAGCGTCGGTGCCACCTATTATTTCCTGCAGAAGTCGGGAGTACTGGGCATGGGCTTCAACGCAGCCAACGCCGAATATATCGAGCCCCCGCGGCCGGCCGTTCCCCTGCCCGCGCCCATATTCGCTCCGCTGGAACCGTTCACCGTTACTTTGCGTGACGAGCGCACCACGCGCGTTTTGTATCTTGCTATCACTCTGCGCCTGGTAGACGAAAATTCGCGCCAGACCATTACCGAATACATGCCGGAAGTGCGCGACCGAGTGCTGCGCCTGCTGTCGGTCCAGAACCCCACCTACATCCAAACGCCTGAAGGGCGTGAACGCCTGGTGCAAGATCTGACCGACCTTCTGCAGCGGCCCTATCTGCCACAGCCGCGCGGCCCGGAAATCTCTGCAGTCCTCTTCACTGCCTTCGTGGTGCAGTAAATGTCTTATCAGAGCCTTCTTTCGCAAGACGAAGTCGACGCCCTGTTGGCTGGCGTCACGGGTGAGACCGAGGAAAAGCCTGAGCAGGAAGAAGACCCTTCAGGTGTGCGTGCATATGACTTGAGCTCGCCCGACCGTGTGGTTCGCCACCGTATGCAGACGCTCGAGCTCATCAACGAGCGTTTTGCGCGGCGCCTGCGCGGGGCCATGCTCAGTTTTATGCGCCGCAACGCCGACATTACCGTGGGCAACCTGCGCATCATGAAATACTCGGATTTCGAGCGCAACCTGCCCGTGCCCAGCAATTTGAACATGGTGGCACTCAAGCCGCTGCGCGGTGCGTCGCTGTTCACCTACGACCCAAACCTGGTGTTTCTGGTCATCGACAGCATGTTCGGCGGCCATGGGCGATACAATACCCGGGTCGAAGGCCGCGACTTCACCACTACAGAACAGCGCATCATCGGCCGCCTGCTGGACATCACGCTGGAAAGCTATTGTTCGGCCTGGGAAAACGTCTACCCGATCGAAACGGAATACATTCGTTCGGAGATGCACACCAAGTTCGCCAGCATCAGCAGCAGCAATGAAATCGTAGTGGTCACCTCTTTCCAGATCGAAATAGGTGCGGCGGGCGGCAACCTGAACATCTGCCTGCCCTACTCCATGATCGAACCGCTGCGCGACCTGCTCACGCGGCCTCTGCAGGAAGGCGGTGCCAACGAGATTGACCGCCGCTGGACCAAGCAGCTTTCGCGAGAAGTGCGGGCCGCCCAGGTGGAACTGATAGCCGAGTTCGCCCATATCAACCTGACGGTCGGCGAGCTCATGCGCCTGCAAGTCAACGACATCCTTCCCGTGGACGTTCCTGAAACAGTCACCGCCCATGTTGGCGGGGTGCCCGTGCTGGAAGGCAATTACGGCACCTACAATGGCAAGATGGCACTGCGGGTTCAAAAGATGCTGACCCTGTCTCAACCCAATTCGACTGTATCTGACAAAAATGACTGATCCCACCCAAGAACCTTCCAAGGACGACGCTCTCGCCGATGAAATTGACTGGGCGGCAGCGATGGCTGAGCAGGCCGCGGGCTCGAATCAGTCAAACCAGGCGGAGGGCCT
>JAJUFI010000181.1 GCA_029263795.1 Alcaligenaceae bacterium | reverse complement strand
AATGCGTTCCCCCGATTATGGGGAAGAGCCCACAGAAATTTGAGTTCCTGTAGAAGTTACTGCACAATCTCTTGGATGTTCCTGGATGTCGCCAGACTTCCCTGGACATGAAAAAAGCCCCAACTCATTGATAAGTGGGGCTTTCAAAGCACTGGTATAGGACCAATGCTAGAGAATATGGTGGCCTGGGGCGGAATCGAACCACCGACACGCGGATTTTCAATCCGCTGCTCTACCAACTGAGCTACCAGGCCGTCGAAAGAACGTAACTATACACCAAAAAAAAAACTTTGTGCAGGCCTGGAGCAGAAATTTTTCACCACGCCGGCTAGCCTTCAACTCGCAGCCTTTTTTGGCTTAAACCATACAAACCTGCAGGATCTGTCGCCAAACATTGATTCAACGCAAGCTCTGCCAGGCGCCGGTTCGGCTTACCGATTATAATTCATGACGTTACAAGCTTCTGCGCGCATCAAGCTACATGTCTGTCGACGTTCTCACGTTTGGGTTGAATCACGTATCCGCTCCTGTGGCGGTGCGCGAGCGCGTCTCCTTTCCCGTAGACGTTATCAAACCGGCGCTCGATGCCTTGCGCAACAGTTTCGGGCGTTCCGTCCGCGAAGCAGCCATTCTGTCCACCTGTAATCGCACAGAGCTCTATTGCGCGGCTGATCCGGCCATCTCACCGCTCATTCCCGAGTGGTTGGCGGAATTCAATCGGCTGGAGCGCGGCTCCTTGCAGCCTCATCTATACCAGTATCAGAGCAACGAGGCCGTACGCCACGCCTTCCGTGTGGCCAGCGGGCTTGACTCCATGGTACTGGGCGAGCCTCAGATCCTTGGGCAGATGAAGGAAGCAGTCCGCGCTGCCGAGGCAGCGGGGTCCCTGGGTACGCTGTTGCATCAATTGTTCCAGCGTACCTTCTCGGTTGCCAAGGAAGTGCGCAGCACTACTGCGATCGGGGCGCACTCGGTTTCCATGGCGGCTGCAGCAGTGAAGCTTGCGGAACGCGTGTTTGGCGACCTTTCCAAATGCAACACGTTGTTCATTGGCGCGGGCGAGATGATCGAACTCTGCGCCACGCACTTTGCCGCGGTACATCCCCGTTCCATGGTAGTTGCCAACCGGACGGTGGAGCGGGCAGAAGCGCTTGCTGGCCGTTTCAATGCCAGCACCATGAAGCTGGCCGATCTTCCCGACCGCATTGCCGATTTCGACGTCATCGTTTCCTGTACGGCCAGTTCGCTGCCCATATTGGGGCTTGGCATGGTTGAGCGCGCCACGCGTTCCCGCCGCCACCGCCCCATGGTGATGGTCGACCTCGCTGTACCGCGCGATATTGAGCACGAAGTCGGGCGGCTTGCAGATATCTATCTTTATACGGTTGATGATCTTGGCCGCCTGGTGCAGTCCGCTACCGATGCCCGCAAGGCAGCCGTGGTGCAGGCAGAAGCCATCATCGAAACCCGGGTGCAGAATTTCATGCACTGGCTGCAAACCCGGGAAGTCGTCCCGACCATCATTGATCTTCAACGCACGGCGGAAACCATCCAGCAGCAAGAGCTAGAGAAGGCTCAGCGTTTGCTCGCCCGTGGTGAGGATCCAGCCAAGGTCCTAGAACTCCTGGCGCACGGTCTTACCCAGAAGTATCTGCATGGTCCTATGGCCACGCTTAATCAAAGCGGGCCCGAAGAGCGCGCTCAACTGCTTTCCTTGCTGCCTCGTCTGATGCCGACGGCTGAACGGCGCCGGTAGCTCAGCTCTCCATTTCCTATGAAAAATTCCATGCGCAGCCGGCTCGAGCAGCTGGCGCACCGCCTGATCGAAATCGATGCGATGCTGGCCGAGCCGGAGATCGCGAGCGATATGGATCGGTTCCGCAAATTGTCTCGCGAGCGCTCTGAGATTGAGCCCGTCGTGGAGGCCTTCAACGCCTACAGGCAGGCTGAATCCGACATCGACGCTGCGCAGGACATGTTGGCGGACCCGGACATGCGCGAAATGGCGGAAGAAGAGCTGGAATCCGGAAAGGAGCGTCTGGAAAGGCTCGAAGGCGAGCTGCAGATTCTGCTCCTTCCCCGCGACCCGGACGACGACCGTAGCGTGTTCCTTGAAATACGTGCCGGTACCGGCGGTGACGAAAGTGCGTTGTTCGCGGGCGATCTTCTGCGCATGTATACACGCTACGCGGAGAACCGCGGCTGGCGCGTTGAGATCATGTCGGCCAACGAATCAGAGATCGGCGGTTACAAGGAAGTGATTGCCCGTCTGGAAGGTTCGGGTGTGTATGGCGAACTGAAGTTCGAGTCTGGGGTGCACCGTGTCCAGCGGGTACCGGAGACCGAGGCGCAAGGCCGGATTCATACGTCTGCATGTACGGTGGCCGTTCTGCCCGAGGCCGATGCGCAGACCGAAATCAACATCAACCCGTCGGATCTGCGCATTGATACCTTCCGTGCCAGCGGGGCGGGTGGTCAGCACGTGAACAAAACGGATTCTGCGGTGCGCATCACTCACTTGCCTACCGGACTGGTGGTGGAGTGCCAGGATGACCGCTCACAGCATCGCAATCGCGAGAAAGCAATGCAGGTACTGGCAGCGCGCCTGAAAGACCAGCAGATGCAGGAAGCCCACGCCAAGGAAGCGGCGCAGCGCAAGAGCCTGGTTGGGTCGGGTGACCGTTCCGAGCGCATACGTACCTACAATTATCCGCAAGGGCGGGTGACCGACCATCGAATCAACCTCACGCTCTACAAGCTGGGCAGCATCATGGAAGGTGATCTCGAGGAACTCATTTCCGCCTTGCGCGCCGAGCACCAGGCCGAACAGTTGGCCGCGCTCGGGCATGACTAACAAATGAGCTGTCTGCGCGACTTGCTCAGGGAAGGGCGGTTGCCCGCATTGGAAGCCCGCATGCTGTTGCAGGAGGTGCTTCACGTCTCGCGTAGCTGGCTCATTGCGCATGATGATGAAGCTTTGAGCGAAGAGCAGTTGCGGGCATATCGCGGGCTTGAGAATCGCCGCCTGGCGGGTGAGCCCATGGCTTACATACTGGGAAGGAGGGAGTTCATGGGGCATGAGTTCCGCGTTACGCCCGCCGTGCTCATTCCGCGACCGGAAACTGAACTGCTGGTCGAAAAGGCGGTCTCACTCATTCAGGAGCATCCAGACTCCCGGGTACTGGATCTGGGAACCGGCTCAGGCGCCATCGCTATATCGATCGCACTGGCGTGTTCCCGGGCAAGGGTGGTGGCCACAGACTACAGCGCGGAAGCGCTCGAAGTCGCGCGGAGCAATGCTCAGGCGCTAGGTGCCAGAGTGGAGTTTCATCAGGGTAGTTGGTATGAAGCCCTGCCCGAGGGCAAGGTTTTTGATCTCATTGTTTCGAATCCCCCGTATATTCCTATGGGTGACCCGCATCTGGCAGAAGGTGACTTGCGCTTCGAGCCGGACATAGCCCTGACCGATGGCAATGACGGCCTGGATGCCTACCGCCAGATCATCGCTGGAGCTGTACGCCACCTCGAACCCGGCGGCAGCCTGTATGTGGAGCATGGCCTTGGGCAGGAAACTGCCGTATGTGCCCTGCTCACAAAAGCCGGTTTCCAGGCGGTACACAGCTTGCCCGATTTGGCTGGCATACTACGTGTCAGCGGCGGTCATTTTTAAACCATTTCTACTGGAAGTTTTATCCACCATGAGCGAAGTCCAAGATTTCATCCGTGAAACCGTTACAACCCATCCCGTGGTGCTGTTCATGAAGGGCACGGCCCAGTTCCCGCAGTGCGGTTTTTCGGGTCGCGCCGTCCAGGCTCTGCGCGAGGCTGGCGCCACCAAGCTGGTCACCGTGAACGTGCTTGAAGACGAAGAAGTCCGTCAGGGCATCAAGGAATATTCCAACTGGCCCACCATTCCCCAGCTCTACATCAAGGGCGAATTCATCGGCGGTTCGGACATCATTGGCGAAATGCTCGCCAGCGGTGAACTGAAGACTCTGCTGGCAGAGGCAGGGGCGGCTGAGTGAGCATCAAGCAGCGGCTCGTAGTTGGCGTAACCGGTGCAACCGGAGCCATCTACGCGCAGCGCATGCTGCAGCTGCTGCGTGAGCACGGCGGTGTGGAAACCCACCTGGTCATTTCACCTCCGGGTGTGCTCACCATCAAACATGAGCTGGGCATGTCGCGCAGTGATTTTCACAAGCTGGCGGACCACGTCCACAGCTTCCGCGATATCGGCGCCTCGCTGGCCAGTGGAAGCTTCGCGACCGCCGGAATGGTGGTCGCGCCGTGTTCGGTGCGTACGCTGGCTGCAGTTGCCCAGGGGTTCTCAGACAATCTCATAACCCGTGCGGCAGACGTCACGCTCAAAGAGCGCAGGCGTCTGGTACTCATGCTGCGCGAAACTCCCTTCAATCTCGCGCATTTGCGCAATATGACGTCAGTCACTGAAATGGGCGGGGTCATATTCCCGCCCTTGCCCGCCTTCTATCTGCATCCACAGAGTATTCAGGAGATGGTAGACCACACCGTCTCCCGGGTGCTCGACCTTTTCGGTATTTCCGTGCCGGCTCCCCGTTGGGAAGGCATGGAACAGGCCGCCAATTAGTTCCGGGTCAGGCGCCGCTT
>JAJUFI010000112.1 GCA_029263795.1 Alcaligenaceae bacterium | reverse complement strand
TCGGATGACTTGCTCACGGCTTATCTGCTGGCGGCAGCGGTGACCTGGCTTTTTCATTCCAGCATTGCCACCCTCCTGCTCATGGCTGCCTTGGCTGACAAGGGCTTCATGCCAACCGAATTGGGCATTGCCATTGTGCTCGGCATCAATTTGGGCAGTTCTCTGATTGCGCCTCTGCTCACACGCCATGCGCTTCCCGCCGTACGCGTGGTTCCCATGGGCAACCTCCTCATGCGGGGCGCCGGCTCGCTGCTGATGCTCGGGCTTTTTCTGTGGTTCCGCCCCTCCGTTTCGCTGCTGGGGACGACGGTATCTGCCCAAATGGTGAATGCTCACATTGTGTTCAATGTATTGATTCTTCTGGCAGGCATTCCAGTTTCTCGATGGGTGATCGCTGCCTCTGAGAAAATGGTGGCACTTACCGACCCCGGCAGTACAGAGCCTACAGCCGACGCCATGGAATCGTCTGCCCTGGATGAATCAGTGTTGGACAAACCCCAGCTTGCGCTGGCCAATGCCACGCGAGAGGTAGTCGGTGTTTGTGATACGGTCGAACTGATGCTGCAACGGGTAATTGAGCTCTATGAACACGCAACGGATGAAGAAATCAAGGCTCTGGCCCGCATGGACGACCGCATTGATGGCAAGCACTCCGCCATCAAGCTGTACCTGGCGCGGCTGAATTCCAGGCCCATGTCTCAGGATGAAGCGCTGCGCTGCCAGGAACTGGTCGGCGCCTGCGTGAAACTCGAACAAGTGGGCGACATCATCGTGCGCAACCTGCTGGTTCACGTGCGGCGCAAGCACTCTCGCCATCTCGAGTTCACTGCCGAAGGTTGGCGTGAACTGTGTGCCCTGCACAGTTTCGTGCTGGCCAATGCCCGACTTGCCTTCAACCTGCTGGTTTCCCGCGACTGCCATACCGCAGCAAAGCTGGTGAGCGAAAAAGACCGCCTGCGCGAACTGGAGCGAACCATGAGCCAAAAGCATTTTGAGCGGCTCAGCGACGGTACGGAACGAAGCATAGAAACAAGCTCACTTCACCTGGACACCATGCGCGACCTCAAGCAGATCAACTCCCTGCTGGTTTCCATTGCCTACCCCGTTTTGGAAGAGCATGGTTTGCTGCGCAGCAGCCGGCTGACACGTGCCGCACGTGAAAGCACTCAATGATTGGCCCCGCGATCCGGTGTGCTATCTATTGCCGGGTGCAATTTCGGGCCGCCACGCTCAGCTGAACAAGGCACCGCCCGCCCGAAAAGCGGCATATAAAAGCACAGTGAAATACACAACAGTCAGCACAGTGCCCAGGTAGCCCAGCAACACGAAAACGCCGTCGCGCTGAATCATTCCGATGGTGAGCAGCAATATACCGACGGCGGGTGCCGTATTGGAAAAAGGGATGAGGCCGAAGGGGGCCATGAGCAGGAGACCGGCAAAGAGCAGGACGCAGCCGTTGACGACTGTCATGCCCCCAGAGGTGAGTTGCAGGGCCCGCGGCCTCACCCATTTGTCGAGGCGCGACACCATGCCCACCCCTTTGCGCATGACAGGTAGCAGCTTGGCTGTATCCATGCGACGATCAAGAATCTTTTCAGGCAGCCAGGGCAGGCGGTTCAAGGTTATGGCCACCGCCAGCAGAACAATGGCAGCACCGAATACGGTGGAGACGCCCGGAATGGAGACGGGAAACAAGAAAGGCAGGGTCGCCAGCGCACACAGCAGCAACAGCCCCTGCTCCCCTATCAGGCTCATGAGTTCACGCAGGCTCACCGTGTCGCCGTGAATCCCTTCGATGGTGCGGGCCAGGGTTTCGCTCAAGGTACAGGACGTATCTTCAAATTGCATGGTTCGCTTGCCGTGTTTGATGCTGCTGACAAATTTTCGTGAAAATGCTATTGTCGCCGCGCCGGGAATTGAGGTCCATCGGCTGGCGCCTGCTTCTGGGCGCTGGCAATGAGTGTGCCAGACACAGCACTCCGGCGCATGAGACCTTGAGGAACTGATGCAAATGAGGAAGCTCGCGTAAATAAGTCTTACAATGCCGTCTTCCTGAAGCGACTGTTGCAGTCGCTTTTTTCACATTTTCAGCAGAATGCCTCCAAAGCGCCTTTTTCGTCTCGCGAGGTGGAGCCAGTGTGGAAGGTGTGTCTTGCGCACCTTCCTGGTCTGGTTCCTTGCTGTCTGCGCATGGCCAGTCGCAGCTGCGCAAAACTGTGAAGGCGCTCAGAACATTCGTCTCGTCAAAGCCGTTCAGCTGGATCCTTCCCTTGCAGCGGAACTTCGCACCCTGCCTCCCCTGCGCGCCCTTGCAGTCGACGCCAAACCGCTCGCGCACTACAACCAGGAACTCGGTGTTTACGAAGGCATAGGCGTTGACATTCTGTGCTTCGTGCTGCCCCGGCTGGGCGTGGAATTCGAAATCGTCGCTCCGAACCCTGCCGAGACCCTGGCCGACAAGCTCAACGCCATAGCGCAAGGCACTGCAGACCTTTTCTTGCCGGTGAGCTATGTGCCGGAACGGGCCAAACTCGGCATCTACAGTGCGGAATTTGCGCGCAGCCATTATGCAGCCGTCGGCAGGCGAGATGCGCAGATTGTCCTGCGCACGGTGGAAGACTTGGCCCAATACCGCGTCGGCTACGTACCCGGCGCCTCCATAGAGCGTGCACTACGAACTCGTTTGCCCGGTGATAAGCTGGTTCCAATCTCAGACTGGCAGAACGGTGCAATCTTCCGTGCAGTTCAGCAAGGTGAGGTCGACCTGGTGGTTTACAACCAGCATGTGTTCAACGAACTGCGGTTCATGAACCGCCTGCTGGACCTCGAAATCAAGTACACCCTCTACGAATACCCGCGCATGTACAGTTTTTACTTCAGTCGCAGCCCAGCTCACGAAAAACTGGTGTCGGCGCTTGACCAGTATCTGGCTGCGCTGGACATTTCTGCTTCCGTAGTGGCGCACCAGGATGGCGAGCGCACTTTTCTCGAAAGATATGAAGCCCAGCGCCAGCAGAAAACCCTGCTCCTGATCATCAGTGTGGTCGCAGGGGTACTGATTTTGACCACGTCGCTGCTACTTTGGCGGCACCGTCGGCAGTTGCGTCGGCTCAAAAGACGCAGCAAAGAATTCGAGCACGAAAAGCGTGTACTCAAAGAAGAGAAACAGCGCTTCGAAGACCTGAGCCGCACCGACCCTCTGACCAATGTCCCGAATCGTCGCCATTTTGACGACAGGGCAAAGATCAAATATGCGCGCCACATCATTTCCAGCTCCTGTCTCAGCCTGCTCATCATTGATATCGACCACTTCAAGCGTGTGAATGACACCTACGGCCATGCAACGGGCGACGAATACCTTCGGACGATTGCCACGATTCTGAAGAGCGCCCTCAGACGGCAGGAAGATGTCGTCGCCCGTTACGGGGGGGAGGAGTTCATCTGCCTGCTGTCCAACACAGGCCCCGAGGAGGCCCTGGAAATTGCCGAACGCATGCGCAAGGCGGTGGAAACTACGCGCTTGCCAAATATAAAGGCCACCCCCCCATGGGTGACCGTGAGTATCGGGGTGGCCACACTGCGCAAAGGCGACCCCGGCCTGCACGGGCTTTTCGAGCGCGCCGACGAGCAGCTTTACCTTGCCAAGGAAAAGGGCCGGAATCAGGTGCGTTCCATTGTTATGGAAGTGTGACACCGGCCCTGGCCGGCCTTACCAGGACCACGAACTAAGAAATCAGTTTCCAGCCCACCTGTTCGCGGATTTCAATGTATTGGCCAGCTCGCTTTCGGCAGAAGGGGTGAGCAAATCGCCCCAGGAATCTTCCGGTGCCTTATTCGCCAGGGGAAGGTAAAGTGTGAAGGCAGTACCCTTATTGCGTTGGCTTTCCACCTTGATGTCCCCCCCGGACTGCCGAACAAAACCATAAACCTGGCTCAGCCCCAAGCCCGTCCCTTTGGAGACATCCTTGGTCGTGAAGAAGGGTTCAAAGATCTTGGGCAAGACTTCCGGGTCGATGCCGCTGCCGGTATCCCGCACCGTGATGGCAACCCAGTCACGCAGTTCGTCACCTTCATTGAAGGCGGCGCGAACATTCACACCGCTGATGCTGACTGTGCCGCCCTCGCCCATAGCGTCCCGGGCGTTGATCACTAGGTTGAGCAAGGCAGTGTCGAACTGACTGGTGTCTGATTCTATTGTGCCAAGATCAGGGGCCAGATCGAGCAACAGTTCATGGCGCGAGCCCAGCGAAGTCTGCATGACCTGGAGCATGCTCTGTACGCGGTCTGCCGGGTTGAACACTTCCAGCCGAAGGGGGCGCTGACGCGCAAATGTCAGCAGTTGGTCGGTGAGTCGGGCCGCCCGTTCACTGGCATCGGTGATCATGTTCACGTAATGCGCGGTATCGTGCTGCAGTTGCATGCCACTGCCCAGCATTTCAGCAGCGGTGCGGATGACCGACAACATGTTGTTGAAATCGTGTGCCACACTGCCCGTCAGGCGCCCCAGAGCTTCAAGCCTCTGCGCCTGATGCACGGATTCACGCTTGTGGTCAGCCTTTTCCTGGCTGCGCCGTTTTTCCGTGATGTCACGGGTGATTTTTGCAAAGCCCAGCAATGTGCCGTGTTCATCGTAAATGGGGTCGATGACTACGCTGGCCCAGAACAGGGAACCATCTTTCCGGACACGCCAGGCTTCGTTCTGAAAGGTGTTCTCGCGTACTGCTGCTTCCAGGCTGCGCTGCGGCTCGCCGCGCAACTGGTCCTCTTCAGTATAGAAGGTGGAGAAGTGCCGGCCGATGATCTCGTCGGCCGTATAACCCTTTATGAGTTCCGCTCCGGCATTCCAGTTAGTGATATAGCCATCGGGGTCCAGCATGTAAATGGCGTAGTCACGCACCCCCTGCACCAGCATGCGGAATTCGCGCTCTGTGCTGCTGAGGCCGCCACCGTTTCTTCGCACCTCACCCGCGTCACGAATCAGGGCTGCATACCCTTGCAGAACGCCGTGGTTGTCTACCACCGGATTCAGGGCAAGGGAGGCCCAGAGCTGTGTGCCATCCTTGCGGTGGAGCCAACCTTGGGCATCGTAGGTCCCCTGCGCTTCAGCTAGGGCGAGGCATTCTTTCAGAGGCCTGGGGTTCTGGCCGGCCTCGACGAAGACGTCGGAATAAAGTTTGCCGCGAAGCTCATCCTCTTCATAGCCGGTCAATTCCCTGGCGCCGCGATTCGAGACAATGAGCTGGCCGGACTGATCCAGTAGAAGCAATACACAACCGCGGACAGCTTTCACAAAGCCGGCTGGAACGTGTTCTAGAAAAGCGCCTTGCTCCGAAGAGGCGAATTCTGCGTTTTGTGAAGACATGCGAATGATCCGTTCAGTAGACATGGGTCCGTGGCGCGGGCAGCGCGCACTGACGCGCGGCCCCTGGGGAAATGCCTCGAACGAAAATTTATTCCAGTTTTGTAACTGATATTTGTATTTTTTATCGTCACCCGCAGGCGCGTTCACCCATGTTACGCCCAAATACCAGGTAACGGGAAACTGACGCTTCTTGTTTCATTCCCCCGAGACGGCAAGAGCCCGGCGCTGGTGTACAAAGAGCGCCAGCAATGCACAGAACAACACCCCGCAAATGGCCAGGGAGCCCACATTCAACCAGTACCAGCCGCTGGTCGTGACGAGGGCGCCGGAGCTGAAAGATGAAATGGCCATTACGAAAAACACGGCGAAATTGATTGCCCCCTGCGCTTTGTCTCTTTCCTGCGCAGTATGCGACTGAGTCGCCAACGCAGTGGCTCCAGTGAACAGAAAGTTCCAGCCCACGCCCAGCAGGAACAAGGACACCAGGAAATGTGCATAGCCATGCCCCGCCAGGGCGACGAAAATGCAGACCACGTTCAGCACGAGTCCGGCAGACATCACCTGCAGCACCCCGTAGCGCTTGATCAGTGAGCCAGTGACAAACCCGGGCGCAAACATGCCGATGACATGCCACTGCAATACCGTGGCTGTGCTGGCAAACTCGAAACCCGCCATTTCCATCGCAAGCGGGGTTGCCGCCATGAGTAGATTCATGACACCGTAGCCCAGCGATGCCGCCAGTGCCGCCACGATGAAGACGGGCTGACGAGCAATGACAGCCAGGCCCCGCCCCTTTCCGCCGGCACCGCCCTCACGCACATCGTCCGGGAAACGGATGAAACTCATCAAAGCAAGCCCCAGTACGGCCACCCCGGCCAGCGCCAGATAGGCCCCCATAAACGGGTGGGCTGCCGCGTCCTTGGTGTGGCGGGCGAGGTTCGGCCCAATGATCGCCCCGATCAGGCCACCTGCCAGAACCAGGGAAATGGCCTTTTCCTTGAAACCGGCATCCACCAGCTCCGCCGCAGCAAAGCGGTAGAGTTGCCCGTTGGCGCTGTAGTAGCCGGCCAGAAAAGTAGAGCAAACCAGTAGCGCAAAGCTTTCGACCCGCACCGCCAGCGCACAGAGCAAGGCGGAAACCAGCGCCATCAACAACCCAAGCTGGAAGGAGCGGCGCCGCCCGTAGCGCGCCTGGGTGCTCGCCACAATAGCCGTGGAAACGGCGCCGCCAACCACATAGCCCATGACGGGCAGAGTAGCCATCCACGCGATGGGGGTGAGTTGAAAACCCACCAGCCCGTTGACCGCAATGAAGGTCACATTGTTGGTGAGAAACAGCCCCTGACAAAGAATCAGCAGTAGCAGATTGCGGTTCAACAACCGGGCAGATGGGGAATTCATGAACGACTCACTTACTCCAGCCAGCGTTTGGCAGCATCGTCCAGTACGTCGCGCTCATCGAGCAGATCCCATACAAAATTCATCACGCGCACGTAATCGGCGTCGTCAGCCGGCATGAGGAAGCCCAGGTAATTCTTGGGCGTAAGGGGGTTGTCGATGAAGAGTGCCGCAAGCCGCGGGTCTGCCTTACTGTAGTGCAGCGCTTCGTATGTTTCGGTGATCATTAGATCCCCCTTGCCCTCCGCAATGAGCGCCGGGATCTCAGCGTTCTTTTCGTGTGTGCTGACCTTGGCGTTCTTAAGGTTTTCCAGCACGAAAACTTCGTTGGTGCCCCCAGGGTTCTTGATGACGTGCACGGAAGGCTGGTTGAGGTCGTCAACACTGCGATATTTGGAAGCTTCCTCCTTTCGTACCAGGGCAACCTTTCCAAATGGAGCGTAACCTGGCAGCATTTCGGCCTGACTGATACGCGCCACATTGCGCGTGATTCCGCCCACGGCAATGTCGTATTTGTCTGCCTTCAAGTCGGGCATGAGGTTGGGCCAGGACGTTTGAACCCATTCGATTTTCACCCCCAGTTGCTTGGCCATTGCCTCGATGACATCAATATCGTGGCCTTCATAACCACCGCCGTCCTTCTTGATTGCAAAGGGGCGATAGTCGCCGGGCGTACCCACGCGCAAGACTTTGCTTTCCATGATGCGATCCAGCCTCGGGCCGGCATTTGCCGTTGCTGTCAGACCCAAGCTGAGCGCCATACCCAGGCCAAGAAGGCCCCGCATAATGAATTTCATTTCGAGTGTCTCCTGAACAGATGTTGCATTACCTAATGCAGGTAGCCCACTAATCATACTGCCGGAAAGCGGGCTTGGAGGCATGTGCAGGGCTTATTTTCCATGGGCTGGCACGTTTACTGCTATGGCAGTGTCCATGTCGATATTTGAATAGGGAGACATAAAATGGCAATGAACAAATCACACCTGACCAAGGTTCAAAAAGGGGTCATCGGCATGTTGATCGATGACCACCGCAAGGTGCAGAAAATCTTCAAGGATTTTGAAAGTGTGGAAGACCCGATCCGCAAGCAGGAAATGGTGATGGAAGCCTGTATGGAGCTGACTGCACACGCCGAAATCGAAGAACAGCATTTCTACCCGTTTCTGCGCGATGCTGACCCCGAAAAATTCGGCGATCTTCTGGACGAAGCCGAAGTCGAGCACACCAGCGCCAAAGATCTGGTTCAACAGCTCATGGCGATGAGCCCGGAAGACCCTCTTTACGATGCCAGGTTCACCGTGCTCGGCGAATATACCGAGCACCACATCGAAGAGGAAGAGGACGAACTCTTTCCGGAAGTCGCCAAGCAAGGGTATGACCTGACCGAGCTAGAAGCCCCCATGCAGGAAACCAAAGAAGCTGTGCTGGGCAGGCTGGAAAAAGTCTGACGCCCACCACAGAAGAATTCCGTAGACCAAATCTGGAACTGGCTGCGGGCGGCTTCAAAGACGGGAAGGAAGTTTCAGTTTAGAATAAGACCTTGCATCAAGAGTTGGGTCCTAGCGCCCATGCCAACCTGTAACCCACACAAGGTGGAACGATGATGCGGCTTTTTTCAAAAGCAATTAGTGGGAATGGTGATGCCCGCGATTGCGGGCATTTTTTTATGGGCTTTTTACTCCGACTTGCTCGCCCGGCATGGTGCCAAAGAGCTAAAAAGGAATCAGCATGGCTTACCAATTTCATCTTCACGGGGAAACCTACATCGGCCGCATTGCCCCGGATGAGGCGCGAGTACAGATCTTCCACTCCGGCACGGGGCGGTTCATCGTCGATTTCCGGCCCAACCTCCATTCTTTGCGCGGTCGACGCCCCTGGGGCAGCTGGGCAAACATTCAGCCGGGCACCGACATCAAGCTGCTCGAAACCTTGCAGAACCAGATTCTGTCGGCCTGCAAGGCCGATTTGCGTGAGGCTGCCTGACCACAGAACTGTCACACTGCGGTCTCAATCTGCTTCGAAACTGTTACGAAAACGGAGCGGCCGGCGCCATTTATTTCAGCCGCCTGCAAAAACCGGAATTTCGCTGGCTCAGGTCCAGTTCGCTGCCTAAGCTGGAACCATACTCTAG